>CAYRFF010000034.1:0-11369 GCA_964423575.1 uncultured Saprospiraceae bacterium
AGCTTTATTCTCCAAAGTAACTGTTAATATTTCTTCTAAAACAAACATACGAGTACATATAAAAGAAAATCTGTGAGTTTAGGCGATTTTAGCTTTAAGTACGTAGTGGGTGGTTAATGGAACTCCAAGCGCCGACTCACGACTAGTGGTGTTGATCATTATCGGAGGAAAAATCATATCGCCATTACTTGCTGTTCGCGGGGGCTCAGTCTTTAGTCTGCCTATGGCATGATCCTTCATCAGATTGACATTTAGTCAATCTGGTATCGACTTGGTCGATACTTCATTCAGTCATCTTAGAAGCCGGTTCCTGAGCAAAACCCTTAGCGATAGCGATGGGTGAAGTCGAAGGAGATTTTTTCGTCATTTTTTATCAAGAAAAAATGACATAAAGAAAAGTAAGTTAAAAAATATTTAACGAGGGGTTCTTGTACCAGCGAAAGACCTCGTTTCTTTATTGCTTGTCCTGCCTGTCCCGCGCGCCCAATGGAATTACGAAGTAATATTCCATCAGAGTAGAATTGCTAAGGCAGGCCCAGGAGAATTAAAAATTCACTTTAACCCGCAATATTCATGACTTTTATGCCATTTAAAAACAATCCCTTCTAATTCAATGAGTTAGAAGAATTCAATTGAAATAAACATTCCTCAATTCTGAGCTATAGGTTTCGCTATCTTCGGATGACTGAATGGTAATAAACTAGTTTATTATTTGAGCGATTAAATATCGCTCAGAAATGAAGGAACCGACGGCTCCGTCCGTCGGTGAAACCAAAGGAGCATTAAGAATGCTGAAGCTTCAGTTCCTTCGACTGCTTGACATTTAGTCAACCAGATATAGGAAATACTAGTTTGTATTTCCTATACTACTCTCAGTCATCCAAACCTAGCGCTCATGAATTATTGCGGTTAAACAAATAAGGCATAAAAAAAGCGGAGGATTGCTCCTCCGCTCTGAAATGAAAAGTTTAACAAAATCACTTTTTGGAAAACTTCTGTAGTGTCTTTTCTTCATCTATAGTTGCCTGAATTGCTTCTAGCAGAGACATAGTTTTTGCTTGAGTAGCTTTTAATTCAGCGAGTTCTTGCCTCATTTCATTATTTTCTGCTTTAATTTCAGAAAGCTCTTCGGTTAATCCCTCGTTTTCTTTCACGAGTGCCTGAAGTGCAATCATCATCACGCCATCGATATCTGCAGTAGCGATAGTAGTATCATTCCCGATTGTTCCTATGCCATCATTCCCGAAAAGTTCATAGAATTCCTGCGCCATAGGTCCGTAATGACGATATTCTTCCGGATTCTGCCCTATATAATTCCAGCTACCGAGTTTCATTCCGCCTATCTTCTTCAATGTTTCTTTCCCATCGATATAAAGGAAGTTTTCTTTCTTGGTGCTGTCGGACAATTGCAACCAGGAGTTGCTGTTATGGTCCAATTTCACCCCAAAACTCGAGGTTCCATTAGTATAAAGTACATAGCCATTATCAAAGACAGCATAGAATCTGTTTTCATTTGTTAAAACTCTTCTTTGGTTTTCAGATGTTCTACTTGCATCTGCCAGAACCATAGAACCAGTTCCAAATGCGGTTACATACCTACCAATAGCTGTAGAGTAATTATTTGTAGCTCTTGCATAACTTCCCATAGCCGTGGAGTAATCCCCTGATGCTATAGTTCGCTGTCCCATTGCCGTGGAGTATTGACCTGATGCTTCTGTGTTTCTTCCCATAGCCGTAGAGTATTGACCCGATGCAACTGTACTAGCTCCCATAGCCGTGGAGAAATTATCTGATGCTTCAGTCTGGAACCCTATTGCCGTGGACCTAAGACCTGATGCTTTTGTATTATCGCCCATAGCCGTAGAGTAATCACCTGATGCTATAGTTTGCCATCCCATTGCCGTGGAGGCATAACCTGATGCTTTTGAGAAATATCCCATAGCCGTGGAGTAGATACCTGATGCTTCTGTTCCACTCCCCATAGCCGTGGAAGCATAAACTGATGCTTTTGTATTATCGCCCATTGCCGTGGAGTATAGACCTGCTGCTACTGTACTGGATCCGGCTGCAAAGCTATAATCGCCTATATTCGCTAAGTTCCATTGATTATTATTAATTTCTCCCACACGAAATGCTCCTTTTTTGGAAGGGATGAACATCATTTTATATTGAGAAAGACCGCTTCCTGAATAATCTATGCTGCTTGTATTCACCAGGAAATCTTTATCATAATCATTACTATCGTAATACTTTATGAGATTTGCGTCAGCTTCAAAAAAGCCTATACCGCTTTCACCCGGATCTCCTTTATCTCCCTTATTCCCCTTGTCCCCTTTATCTCCTTTGGGACCGGTGGCTCCGGCAGGTCCTTGTGCTCCGGTATCACCTTTGTCGCCTTTATCACCCTTAGCTCCGGCCGGACCTGCTGGTCCTTGAGGGCCTTGTGGACCAGCATCCCCTTTATCACCTTTAGGACCCTGCGGACCTTGCGCTCCGGTGTCTCCTTTAGGACCCTGCGGACCTTGCGCTCCGGTATCTCCTTTATCGCCCTTAGGGCCTTGTGGGCCTTGAGGCCCCTGAGGTCCTTGTGATCCGATATCTCCCTGATCCCCTTTATCACCTTTAGGGCCTTGCGGACCGGTATCACCTTTGTCTCCTTTTGGTCCTTGCGGGCCCGCGGGGCCTTCAGCACCCTGTGGTCCTTGTGCTCCGGTGTCTCCTTTAGGTCCTTGTGGACCTTCAGGGCCGGTATCACCTTTGTCGCCTTTATCACCCTTAGGTCCTTGTGGACCCCAGTCGCCCTGATCTCCCTTGTCGCCCTTAGGACCTTGAATATTTCCTACGTTCTCCCAGTGAGTACCTGTCCATACATATAAATCGCCTCCGACAAGATAGGCATCGCCCGGATTACCACTGGGTGGCAGTTCACTCGGATCATTAAATGAACCAAGAATCGTTACTCCTGTACCCGGATCTCCCTGGTCTCCTTTGTCGCCTTTTACGCCCTGAGGACCTTGTGGACCTTCAGAGCCGATATCCCCTTTTTCACCTTGTGGGCCACGAGGACCGGCATCTCCGGTGTTTCCTTTGGCTCCCTGAGGCCCCTCAGGACCGCGAGGGCCTTGAATTCCTTGTTCTCCCTGATCGCCCTTGGGACCTTTTATATTTCCTACGTTCTCCCAGTCAGAACCGGTCCATACCCACATCTCTCCATTAATCAGGTATGCGTCTCCCGCAGTTCCACTACTCGGTAATTCACTGGCGTCATCTAAGGAACCCAGAATCTGTACCCCTGTACCGGGATCTCCTTTATCTCCCTTGGGTCCTTGAGGACCTTCAGGGCCCGGTGTACCGGTGTTACTATGCAAGGCAAAAGGTACTGCAAGGAGTTCTGATGCTCCCATATCTGCATAACCACTGCCTTCATCTATTTCTACTTTGAGGTATTTAGCAGAAGAGCTCCAGTCTATTCCGGCAAAACTTCCGGATTCTACTGTTCCTCCACCGACAGCAAGATTCACATGTCCATAAGCATCAGTGTTCATAGTATGTGTTTCTGAATAAACACTTGTACCGTTATCCGAGCCTTCCAGAATTGTCAAGCGGACGTCAACGGATTTATTGGTTAATAATTCACCATCGCTGCGAATAACAGCCTGGTAATTAAATTTCTGTGGTGCCTGTGCATAGATGCTCAAGGCAAAAACCAGAGAAAATAAACTTCCCAAAACAAATGTGATTGTTTTTTTCATTTCATAAGATTTAAACAGTTTAAAATTTCATAAGCCTTAATAAATAAGCTTATCTGGCTTTGATGATTTTAATGGTTCCCATCGGTATTCCTTTATCTGCATTTAATCTTAGATAATAGGTTCCTGCAGGCTGTTCTGCAATCGAGAAGCGTTCCGTAGTCGTTCCATTCACAAAAAGCTCAGATTGCGCAAGAGCGATTCTTCGACCTGTAGCATCGTATAAATGGTAGTACATTGTTTTAGCTTCTGTTGTCTCAAGTTTCATGTTTATCTCTCCGTAAGTAGGATTGGGAAAAACTGTGTAATTGATTCCGGCTTCCGGGTTATCTACGAAAACCCCGCCTTCCGCGTATCCTTGTTGAAATCCTGCGCTTAAAGTAATCGTGCCGTCCAGATGGGAGCCTATAACAGTTTCTCCTGCTGTCCAACTTGCAGAAAGATTTCCATCACTTTGAACAGTAGTACCGGTTGCAGCAATTGTTGAGCGCTGAATTTCCACTTGTGCATTCAGATTTAAGCTGAATAGTACACAAGCAAGGATTAATATTAAATTGAATGTATTTTTCATGAGTGTTAAATTTTATATGGTGTTTTATACGTTAAAGTCTTTTATTTCAAAAAGGTAAATTACCTTTTGTGCATGTTTTAAATTCTTATGTCATGCCGTTACTCTGCGGATTGAGAGTAAATGTTTTTAAGTAAGCTGGTTTAAAAAGAGCGGAGGAAAGTTCTCCGCTCCCTGATGAAAATAAAACAATTACCTTTTTGCTTTCATTTCTGATGTTTCCTGAAGTTTTTCAGATTTATCCATTTTTTCCTGAACTGCTTCAAGCAGTGCCATGGTTTTTGCCTGAGCTGCTTTTAATTCAGCTAGTTCCTGTTTCATTCTGTGATTTTCAATATCCATTGCAGAAACTTTACTTGTCAACTCACCATTTTGATTCTTAAGAATGAAGATTTCCTCATTCATTTCTACCATTTCAACAGTCAACTCCTCATTTTCCTTGACAAGAGCCTGAAGAGCAATCATTATGACGCCATCGATATCTGCAGTAGCGATAGTGGTATCATTCCCGATAGTTCCTATGCCATCGTTCCCGAATAGCTCATGGAACTCCTGCGCCATAGGTCCATAGTGACGGAATTCTTCCGGATTCTGCCCGATATAATTCCAGCTACCAAGCTTCATTCCGCCTATCTTCTTTAATGTTTCTTTTCCATCGATGTAAAGGAAGTTTTCTTTCTTGGTGCTATCAGAAAGTGAGGACCATGAACTTTGTCCACCTGCCATATACGCACCAATGGCGGACGTTCCATCGGTATATAAAGTATATCCAGCATCAAAAACGCCAAAGAATCTGTTAGCAGTATTTAAAACTCTTCTTTGGTTTTCAGATGTTCTACTTGCATCTGCCAGAACCATAGTACCAATTCCATTTGCGGTTACATACCTACCTATTGCATTCGAGTAATTAGCTTTTGCAGTTGGCGCCGATCCTATTGCAGTAGAGCTAACTCCTTCAGCTTTTGAATACCATCCCATTGCTGTAGAGTTATCCCCTGAGGCTGTTGCCCCACTCCCCATCGCTGTGGAATTTGGACCTGAAGCTGTTGTATTCAATCCCATTGCTGTGGCACCATTGTGTGAAGCTGTTGTATTCATTCCCATCGCTGTGGTACCATTAGCTGAAGCCTTTGTATTATATCCCATTGTAGTAGCATAAAGTCCAGAAGCTATTGTCTCTGATCCCATCGCCGTGGAGTTATTACCTGATGCGATAGTAGAATTTCCCATCGTTGTGGAGAAATTTCCTAAGGCTTCTGTGTTGTACCCCATTGCCGTGGAGTTTAATCCTGATGCTTCTGTTACTCGTCCCATCGCTGTGGAGTAATCACCTGAAGCTTCAGTATTATTTCCTATTGCTGTGGAAGCTAAAGCCGAAGCTACTGTGTTGGCTCCCATTGCTGTGGAACTTCCTCCCAATGCTTCTGTCGCAAGCCCGAATGCTGTGGAAGCAAGTCCTGATGCGATAGTAGAATTTCCCATCGCCGTGGACCAATCTCCTTCAGCTTTTGTATTATATCCTGAGGCGAAGCTACGGTTCCCAATATTCGTTAAGTCCCAATTGGTATTGCCAATACCTCCGACACGGAATGCTCCCTCTTTAGAAGGGATGAACATAAGTTTATATTGATTTTGGCTTCCTGAACGATTTATGCTGCTTGTGTTTACAAGAAATGATTTCCCATATTCACTTGTATTGTGATATTTAATAAGATTGGCATCTGATTCAAAGAAGCCTATACCGCTTTCACCCGGGTCTCCTTTATCCCCTTTGTTTCCTTTATCTCCCTTATCTCCCTTGTCTCCCTTGTCTCCTTTGTCTCCTTTTGCTCCGGTGTCCCCCTTAGGCCCGGCAGGTCCTTGTGGCCCTTGAGAGCCCTGTGCTCCGGTGTCCCCTTTATCTCCCTTAGGACCTTGGGCTCCCGTATCACCTTTGTCGCCCTTAGGACCTGTGTCTCCTTTGCTGCCCTGGTCTCCCTTAGGTCCTTGTGGCCCCTGGGCTCCTGAATCACCCTTGTCGCCCTTGCCGCCCTGCGGCCCGGCATCTCCCTTAGGACCCTGTGGGCCTGGATCCCCTTTGGCTCCTTGTGGTCCCTGTGTACCTTGAGCACCTTGCGAGCCGGTATCTCCTTTAGGTCCTTTAATGTTGCCGACATTTTCCCAGGCACTACCGGTCCAAACCCATAATTCGCCATTAATCAGATAGGCGTCTCCAGCAGTTCCACTGGATGGCAAATCACTTGCGCTATTTAATGAACCCAGAATCTGTACTCCTGTTCCCGGATCACCTTTGTCTCCTTTAGGGCCCTGAGGTCCCGGAGTTCCGGTATTACTATGCAATGCAAAAGGTACAGCCAATAATTCCGATGCTCCCATATCCTTGAAGCCCGTACCATCATTCATCTCTACTTTGAGATACTTGGCGGAAGAGCTCCAGTTTATTTCGGAAAAAGTACCGGACTCTACCGATCCAGCACCTACAGCAATATTTATATGACCATAGGCATCTGTGTTTGTTGTGTGGGATTCAACATATACGCTTGTGCCATTCTCTGATCCTTCCAGTATGCTTAGTTTAAGCTGAACGAGTTTGTTTGACATCAATTCACCATCGCTACGCATGACAGCCTGATAATTGAATTTCTGTGGTGCTTGTGCATATATGCTCAAAGCAAAAAACAGGAAGAATACACTTCCAAAAATAGTTGTGGTTAATTTTTTCATCTCTTAAGAATTTAGTGTGTTAAAATTTAATTTTTACTAAGCCTGACAGGCTATTAATGATTTTAATGGTCTCCACAGACAATCCGGTATTTGAAAAAACTTTCAAATACTAATCTCTGCGATAAGTACAGTAGGTGAGAAGCGTTCTGTGATTTTTATTACCATTATGGATAGAATCGAATCGATTAAGAGCAGTGTTACTAGACGATTCATTGCATAAATGGTAATAAAGTGTTCTTGTTTCCATAGTATCTAATTCCAGGTTTACCTCTCCGTTGTGTTAGTCGAGATAAACGGTTATTCTGATTATGGCTTTTGATTTATATAAATCTCGCCTTTCTCATGTCCTTGTTGAAAACCTGCAGGTATGTATGGTAATCGTTTCTGACAGATTACCTCTGACTATAGTATGTTCTGCGGCCCAACTTATATACGGATTTCCATTGCTCTGAAAAGTATTTGCTGAAGCAATTCTTAAGCAAAGGAAATCGGCGTGTGTATTCAGATTCAGAGAAGATGATACACAGCAGATTGTAAGAATGAGCTAAAATTGTTTTTCATAGTTGTGTTAATTTTATACTGCCCTTTCTCTATTAGTGTCTTTTATTTCAAAAAGGTAAACCTCTTATTAAATATAATTTTAACGCTTAGATGTACCGTGTTGATATTCAGTAGATAAGAAGAAATAGATTTTTATAGGATTGTAGATATATTTGAGGGTTTGTAAGAACAATCCTTAGATTAAAGACAGCCAAAAGATGCTTCCCTTTATAACTCTTCAGAAATAAAGCCTATGCTTTACCTTATTTATATGTTTAATTCAACTTGTAATGAGTTTTCAGGAAAAATCAAATTGTCAACTCTTTCAATCTGATTGTTAAACAGTTCAATATATAGTTTATATGCTGTTGATTCAACAAGCGCAATATTTAGATAGTAGACTTATACTTTATCCTTAAAAGTAAGTAGAAAAATGGATGAGAGCTTGGGAAGATAAATATTATATTTTCTCTAAACCTCTTTTAGGTTCCCGTTTTCTACTATATTAATCGTAGATTTAATGAGTTTATATTCAGAATCGCAGGCGTTTTCCTTAAATTCGCCGAAGCAAAAGAAAATAACATTGGGACGTGAACTCAGCATAACGGAATTTAATAAGCTCGAGAAAGAATTAAATCTCAAAGAGTTACAGATAAGAAGTCTGTTAAATATAACTCAGGCAATTAACAATAATGTGTCTGCAGCAGGCTTGTATAAAATGTACAGAGATTTTCTGTCGTGGGAGATGAGCGTGCAGAAAATGGCACTGCTGACCCGTGAAAAGGGGAGCTGGTGCTGTGTGTCGTCAATAGAGGTAAAAGAAGATTTCCTCACGGATGATTTGCTTGAAAGTATTCTTGAAGTGAACAGGATGAGAGCAGTCAAAGACGAGGATAGTGAAGAGCTTAGGGAGTTTGATGTGATAATTCCTGTCTTGCATAAGGATGAGCCGATTGCTTACGCGCTTATCGGAGGCTTTAAAGATGAAAAGGATCTCTACGGGAAAGTGCAATTCATCACTACGATTACCAATATCATTGCTGTAGCAATTGAAAATAAACGTCTCTTCAACGATAAACTGGAACAGGAAAGATTCCAGAGAGAACTTGAACTTGCAAGCGAGGTTCAGCGCTGGCTGCTTCCCCAGTCTTTTCCGGACAGCGAGCGTTACGAAGTAGAATTCTTCTATAAGCCACACTTTGATGTCGGTGGGGATTATTTTGATTTTTTTCCGGTTGATGAAGATACTTTTTACTACTGCATTGCTGATATTTCAGGAAAGGGCGTAAGTGCAGCCTTACTGATGGCAAATTTTCAGGCAATGCTGAAATCAAAGTTGTCTCATGCAAATATTGATCTTGTGTCTGTGATAAAAGACCTGAACAGAACAGTTTATGAGATAACCCTGGGAGACAAGTTTATTACCTTTTTCCTTGCCAAGGTTGATTTAAAGGAAGATCTTATTACTTATGTGAATGCCGGACATAATCCACCGATTTTCTTCCACGACAGCCGGATGGAGTTTTTAAATATGGGAACTACAGTTCTCGGAGCAGTAGAAAAATTGCCATTTGTCGAAAGAGGAGAAATGAGAATTGAGCAGGATACCATGTTATTGAACTTTACAGACGGGTTGATCGATTTGAAAAATGATGCCGACGAATATTTTTCCATTGAGCATCTGCGGGATATGCTATGCACATGCACACACATGAGATGCAAGGATTTTATGAGTCTTCTGAAGGAAACACTGGAGGAATTTAAGGGGGAGCGCGATTATCCGGACGATATTGCAGTATTGAGCTTTAAAATCTTCAAAGATCCTGTAATTGTTGAGGAAAAGGAACTAGCCGCAGTAAATACGCGATAATTTGTTGTATAATCGGGAATGATTATCCCGGAATCTGCATTGTGATTGTTGGGGATTTTATAATTTAGCCAGCAGCAAAGGATTGTTTCAATATGAGCGAGAATAGAAAACAGAAACCCAAAAATAGAGTAGTCGCAGCGTTTATCGCTCTTTTCGGCGGATTTATGGGGATCCATAGATTTTATCTGGGTCAGATAGGACTGGGTTTTCTATACTTTCTTTTGATGATATTAGTTTTTGTTACTCCCATTCTGGCAATTATTGATTTTATCGCCTTAATGATGATGTCAGATGAAAGATTTGATGAAAAGTACAATAAATCAGCGTTTCCGGGAGGTGATCAGGCAAGGATGAATGTACCGACAGGCCAACGTGGAACCCATCGTAATCCCGGCAATTATAAGCTCAATGATATGAAGCAAAAAGGGATTGAATACTTCAGGCAGTTTGACATAGAAGATGCAATTGAAGTGTTTGAAGAAGCGCTGGAAGAAGATAATGAAGATATCTCCCTGCATTTTAACCTCGCCTGCAGCTACTCAATCTTTGAGAACAAAGAACTTGCTTATGCTCATCTGCAGAAGGCCGTTGAACTTGGCTTTTCTGACTTTGAAAAGATTATGGAACACGAGGCACTTGCCTACCTCCGCATACAAAATGACTGGGAGGAATTCAGGAGCGCCGGATTTACAACCAGGCAAACTTTCCTTGGCGAAGGGGAACAATCAGGCCTGCTCGACGAGTTAAAACGTCTGGATGAGATGAAGGAAAAGGGAATTCTTACACAGGAAGAATTTACGCTACGGAAAAAAGAAATCCTGAAACAAAAACCTGAGTCAGAATAACTTTGTAGGAATTTTTATATATTGGCCTCAGAAGACCGGTACAAAAATTGAAGTATGTAAGCTGAAAATGCTTAAAAATTCAACTTTAACGTTTTGTTAAGAGTCTTTTTAGTCTTGAAATGTGTCTTACATATAAAAGCAATTAGTTGTGGTAGCTCAAGAACTCATATCCAAAGATATATTACCTGTTAAAACTACAGATAATGGCCGACTTGCCCTCAGGCTTATGTCCGATAATCTGGTCAAGCACTTACCCATCGTCAACGGAGACGAATTGCTGGGTATCGTCTCTGAGAATGATGTTTTAACGCATAATCTCGACGCTACAATAGACTCCTATAACCTATCCATGAGTCGCCCCTTTGCCGACAAGGATATGCATATCTTTGAAATAATGGCGATTATGGCGGAACACAGATTGACCATGATTCCGATTACCAATTATAAAAACACCTATCTCGGTGCAATCTGTCTTGAGGATCTGCTGAACTACTTTGCCAAGTCTTTTTCTTTTTCTGAACCGGGCAGTATCATAGTGCTTGAAATGCATAAGAGTGAGTATTCTTTGGTTGAGCTTTCGCAAATAATCGAATCTGAACGTGCTGCAATCCTCACTACCTTTATTACTACGCATCCTGACTCCATGAAAGTTCATGTGACAATCAAGATTAATAAACACGAAATAGGCAATATCCTCGCTTCGATGGAACGCCATGGCATATACGTAAAAGCCAGCTATTCGGAGAGCGTCATCGACGAAAGTCTGATGGAGAGGTATGATAGTTTGATGAAGTACCTGTCGGTTTAGGCTTCGAGTTTGCAAAACGGAGTTTTGCACCTCAGCCACCGACTTGTAAGTATTCGTTATCATGTGAAATGCCTGTCGAGTCTGCAAAACTCTGTTTTGCTTGAAGATTTTTCGCGTATAGAGTCTCCTTTGTATAAATAATCGCAATTTTTAAAATGTTGTACTAGCTGCTGGTGGGAACTCGCAGTTCCTTCATCAGATTGACATTTAGTCAATCCGGTCGCGGCTTTACCGCGACTTCATTCAGTCACCTCAGCCACCGACT
>CAYRFF010000034.1:11469-35560 GCA_964423575.1 uncultured Saprospiraceae bacterium
GTCAATCCGGTCGCGGCTTTACCGCGACTTCATTCAGTCACCTCAGCCCCCGACTGTCAAATCTTCGTTACCATGTGAAAAGTACTGTCGAGTTTGCAAAACTTCGTTTTGCTTGAAGATTTTTCGCGTATAGAGTCTCCTTTGTATAAATAATCGCAATTTTTAAAATGTTGTACTAGCTGCTGGTGGGAACTCGCAGTTCCTTCATCAGATTGACATTTAGTCAATCCGGTCGCGGCTTTACCGCGACTTCATTCAGTCACCTCAGCCCCCGACTTGTAAGTATTCGTTATCATGTGAAATGCCTGTCGAGTCTTGGAATTTAATCGAGACCCTTAATCACGATTCCAAGCTATTCATTTAGACATTGAAACAGCTGTGTAGTTCTTTAAGAAAAGAAGGGATTGTAGAGCGAATATTCGCTCTACAATCCCAGATAATTCACTTGGCAACGGACTCTTAATTAAAATTCACAGCCTCAGCCTAAACCTTATCTACATACCAGATTAGAGCACCGGCTTTCTCTGTTTCTCCTTTATGGAGGAGCTCAGAAACATATCGATGAAAATCTTCTGTTTTTCCTCCATCTGCCATAATTTTTTGAACTGTTTTATCATTTGCGGAAGCTAAAACCTCCTCCTCTGTAGGAATATGGAATAAACCGGACAACATACCTATATCATTGGCACTGAGAACAGTGGAATTTTTGGCGGAATCTGGCAAGGCCGGATATCCGATAATAGGCTGCTCATAAGGTTGTAAAATCGTATGAATTGCCTCTCCGCTGGAACGGCAGTAGAAGGCCCGCCCCATACGGCCCATCAGGTCGATTTTATGTGGGTTAATCCTATTGCCTTCAATCACGTCCTCCCGGATGTGTATGCGTAGAATATCGCAGATAATGAGGTGACCGGCACCGCCATCACCACCTAGAGTAACGATTTCCCGCACCTTGCATTCCAGATGCGCAGGGGACTCCTTTACTCGGAAAGGCTTCACCAGATCTGATGGTATCGGAGTGAGATTTGCCATTTCAAATTCACTGACGTCAGGAGGGAAAGTAACTCCGGTAATCGCTGCTTGCCTTACTATATCATAGCTCACGGCGTTAATTACAATTTCACCGTTTTGCTGCACATTGTGCAAGGTATCTTTGGTTGTTTTATCAGAAACGCGTCGATTGGGTGAAATGATTGCCGTCGGAGGATTGGCTCCGAAGACATTAAAAAAGCTGAATGCGGCCAGATTGGGCACTCCGTTTTCATCAATCGTACTTGCTAATCCGATAGGACGCGGAGATACTGCTCCCAATAAATACTGGTGAAAATCCGGAACAGGAACATCTCCCGGATTTATGGTCCTCATTTTTACAGACATATACTATTTTTCATTTTGTTGGTTAAAAATCCGGTTTCATACCGGCATAATCAAATGAAAATGGATGCGTTTATACAATAGAGCAAACAATTTCTTCAATAAAAAGTTATTTGCTGTATGAAGCTTATAAATAAATACGGGATGTGGCTCGTGATAGCGGGTGTTCTGGCATTCGTTCTATATAAATACAACGAGAATAAACCGGGTATTGAGGCCGGTGAATTGATGCCCGATATCTCATTTGCCACTTTGGATGGAGAATATTATGATAGTGAAACACTCAGAGGAAAGTATGTTCTCATCGATTTCTGGGGGTCATGGTGTCCACCGTGTAAAGCGGCTAATGCTGAGCTGAAATCCTTGTATAAAGAAGTACAGAACAATGAGAAGTTCAGCGAAAACTTCACACTTATAAGCATAGCTTACGAGTCGGATAGCACGGCATGGTTAAAGGCGATTGAAGACCAGAGGTTAAATTGGCCGATCCAGGTTATGGAGCATCAGAGAGGAGATACGCCACTGACGCGCGCCTTTAAAGTCGTCGCATTTCCCACCAATTTCCTGATAGATCCACAAGGTAGAATCGTAGGCGTCAATGTGTCACAGACAGCTGTAATATCACGCTTACGCAAAATTTAACTGCTAAAAAGGCAAGGCGTATCTTGTTTTACTGCCAATATGGCTTAATATTGTAATTGGCAAAGGAATTGAACTAATATATACACTTGCCATTTCCAATTGCGGAAATGCAGGTGTTATTGTATTGTAAATGCTTAAACAACTGTAATATACAGAGGAAATTAAGACTTATGAAGAAAAAAGAGATAAAGGATAAGGAGACTGCGCAGGTGGAAATGAATGAGGCTACTGTAGAAAATACTGAGACAACTGAGGTAAGCGATGTTTCAGAGATAGAGGCACTTCAAGCACAGATTGAAGAACTACAGGCAGACATTGAGGAAAGAAAAAATAAATATCTTCGCTTGTATGCAGAGTTTGAAAATTATAGAAAGAGAGTGACACGTGAAAAAATCGAAGTGAGGAAACTCGCTGCAGAAGACACGATTCAGAAGTTGCTTCCGGTTCTTGATGATTTCAGCAGAGCTAAGTCTGTTTCTGAAAATAAGGAGAGTGGAGAAGTGTTTTCAGAAGGTGTGAATCTCGTGTATGAAAAGTTTAAAAAAGCAATGCAGGACTGCGGTGTAGTTGCCATGGAGTCCACTGGAGAGGAATTTGACGCAGAACTGCATGAGGCATTTGCTGAGTTGCCGGTAGATGATAAGAAGAAGAAAGGAATTGTCATCGATACAATCGAGACGGGATATTATCTCAATGATATAATTATCCGTCATGCCAAGGTTGTCGTCGGCAAATAAGCAGAAATGCAAAAGATAAAAATCAAAGGAGAAATTTATGGCTAAACGGGATTATTATGAGGTTTTAGGTGTTGAGAAGAATGCTGATAAGCGGGCGATTAAGAAAGCTTATCACAAGAAAGCCATGCAGTATCACCCTGACAAAAACCCCGGCGATAAAGAAGCTGAAGAGAAATTTAAGGAGGCTTATGAAGCCTACGAAGTGCTGCATGACGATGACAAGCGTGCTCGTTATGACAGATACGGCCATGCCGGAATGAATGGTGGCGGCGGAAACCCTTTCCAAGGCGGCGGAATGACGATGGAAGATATTCTGAACCAGTTTGGAGATATCTTCGGAGAAAGAGGAAGTCCGTTTGATTCATTTTTTGGTGGAGGTGCAAGAGGTGGTGGTACGAGAACAAGGGGAACGAGAGGCACCAATCTAAGGATAAAAATTGCGCTTACACTTGAAGAAATCGCCAATGGCGTAAGCAAGAAAATCAAAGTTAAAAAGCTAGTACGATGCGACACTTGTAGCGGAACCGGAGCCAAGGATTCTTCCTCGGTCAAGACTTGTGCTACTTGTGGAGGAGCTGGCTATGTGCGTCAGGTGAGTTCTACTTTCCTGGGTCAGATGCAGACGACAAGAACCTGTCCTACTTGTAACGGAAGAGGAGAAACCATCACCGTAAATTGTGATAAGTGTCACGGAAGCGGACTGGTAAGAAAGGAAGAAACTATAGAAATCGAAATTCCGGCAGGAGTGGAAGACGGAATGCAATTGTCTATGCGTGGTTACGGTAATGCCGGTGAGAATGGCGGACCTGCAGGAGATTTACTGATAAATATTGAGGAAAAAGAGCATAAGGAGCTGAAGAGAGACGGGCAGAATCTGAACTATGATTTATATCTGAATTTTGCGGAAGCGGCATTAGGTATAAGCGTGGAAATCCCTACGATTGACGGACAGGTAAAAATCAAGATTCCGCCCGGAACTCAAAGTGGTAAAATCCTGAGATTACGAGGTAAAGGATTGCCTTCAGTTCAGGGTTACGGAAAGGGCGATCAAATGGTGCATGTGAATGTCTGGACGCCTAAGTCCTTAACAGATGAGGAGAGAAAGATTATGGAAAAGCTTAGAAATAGCGAAAACTTTAAACCTCATCCGGGAGCTTCCGAAAAGGGCTTTTTTGATAGGATGAAAGACTACTTTAAATCTTAATATGAGATTCATTTATCTAATTGTTGCTCTTGTCGTACTGTCTTCCTGTGGAAATAAGCGGATTTATGAACAGGATATCGAAATCGAAGATGAAAACTGGACATACAGTGATAGCCTCGAGTTCACCTTTGAGGTAAAGGATACAGTAAAACTCTACGGTCTGGGAATGACCGTAGAGTTTACTGAAGATTATCCCTATGAGAACATCTACACCAATATCAAGACAATTCTTCCCGGTAATGCGGTGAAAGAAGCTCTGTTTTCTGTTGAGCTGCGTAAGATTCAGAAGAGAAGGAGTATGAGGTGCAAAGGCGATATCTGCACTGTTGATGTGTTTTTGCAAGCTCCATTGAAGTTTGTAGAAGAGGGTGAATATAGCTTACATATCTTCCAGCACTCAAGAGATGAAGAACTTCCCGGTCTTCGCAAAATCGGTTTGTATCTGGAAGAGCTGAAAAGCGAGTTTAAGTAGGCGAGGAACGGATTTTTTACTTTTTATTATTAATGTTTTCTATACCAGTAACATGTCATCCTGAGCCTGAGCGAAGGATCTTTAATCAGAGGAACGAAGTCAATAACTAGTAACTGAACCCAGTAGCAAAAGATCGTTCCGCCACTCCACTACGTTCCGTTTTGTCAGAATGACCACGTTTCTATTTGAACCATTGAGTCGAAGCTCAAAGAGGAAAGACTGAAAATAAGGGTGAGTTTATCCGTAAGTTGTCGATCCGGAATAAAATCAGGGCGGTGAAAAACCTTTCTCAACAATTTACCGTTTTATCAACCTTATGTTACGGAAGATATTTATTCTACCCATCCGATTTTATCAGATAGCAATATCGCCTCTTCTAGGGCCTTCTTGCAGATTTAAACCGACCTGTTCCCAGTATGCTATTGAAGCAATTATGGAATGGGGAATCTTCAAAGGAACCTATCTTGGTACACGTAGAATTTTAAAATGTCATCCCTGGGGACCACACGGACCTGATCCGGTTCCTAAAAATCCAAAGAAGCGCAGGAAGAAGGCTTAAGTTCTTCTGTTTAATACCTTAATTTTATTTAATCGATGTCTTATTTACGGTAATTGTGTAGCAGATTACAGTTTCCGATGGATTAATTACTGAATCCTCTTAATCGTCATCTTCACATCTTCCAGTGGTCTGTCCTGGCGATTCCTCTTGACATTGGCGATTTTATCGATGACATCAAAACCGCTTATTACATAGCCAAAAACAGTGTATTGTCCGTCCAGGAACGGGGTCCCGCCGTACTTCTGGTACATTTCAATCTGTTGTGGCGAATAAGACACGTTGGATTGTTTCAGGATATTCTCCAGACTTTCTTCAGCAAACTTAGTTCCGCCGACAATATAAAACTGCGATCCGCTGGATCTCCTTTCAGGATTTACCACATCTCCGGTTCTTGCGGCTGCGAGTGCTCCACGGGTATGCACGAGGCTGTCCATAATTTCCGCCTCGATAGTATAACCGGGACCGCCACCACCAAGTGGCTGATTGGCCGCTGCTCCTCTGGATGCAGGATCACCGCCCTGAATCATAAACTCAGGAATGACGCGGTGAAAAAGCAAATCATTGTAAAAGCCCTCATCAACCAGCTTGAGAAAATTATCGCGATGCTGAGGAGTACCATCAGATAAACGTGCAATCATAGTTCCATAAGGGGTAATGATTTCCACGAGATTATCTTCCGGTGGATTTATAGTAATATGTTGTGAAAACGTAGCTTCTTTCTTTCCTTTCATAACTTTCAGTGTTACTTTATAATGACCCGATGCTGTATATTGATGAACGGGATTAAATTCTGTAGATGATTTTCCATCTCCAAATTTCCAATGAACAGAATCAAGATCTGCTCCTTTGTTTTCAAATTGTACGAGTGCCGGTGCGGTGTATTCGCCCTTGTCGGTCGTAAATAGCGCAGTCGGTCCCTTACAGGCTGCAACTGCGAGCAATAGAATAAATAAGGGTGCTAATTTCTTCATTATTTATCGAATCATTTTAATATTCATGTAAACTTTCCCCAGATTGGGATTTTCTGCCTTTGCTCTCTGAATCTTTTCCACGGTTTCCATTCCCTCAATTACGTAACCAAATACCGTATAATCTCCATCCAGAGAAGGGGTGCCTCCTTTGCTTGTATATATTTCTTTTTCCTCGTCTGAATACGACATATTTCTTGTTTCAGCCATGAGGTTGAGCTGTTGCTCAGGGTAAACACGACCGGTAACAATGTAAAATTGTGATCCACTGGATCTTTTCTCCGGATTTCCGTCTCTTGCCATTCCTACAGCACCGTATAAATGTGGAGCGCCTATTTCCGCATCGATTTTATAATCCGGCCCACCCATCCCGAGCCTGGAATCATTTACGGGATATTCCTTGGACATAGGGTCTCCCCCCTGAATAACAAAGCTCTGTTCGATTCTGTGGAATGTTAAGCTATCATAATAACGCTCGTTGACGAGCTTGACAAAGTTTTCTCTGTGGAGTGGTGTGGATTCCAGTAGTTCTATGGTGATTGTCCCATAGTCGGTTGTGACAAGTGCAACGCTGTCTTTGGTGCAAGACTGAAGAACAATTACGGTCAGTAATAAAAGAAGGAATTGTAGTTTTTTAATCATTATTCTCAATTAAGTTAGCAAAATAGTCTATCATTTTCTCTTTAAGGAACTCTGTCCTTTTCTCCTCAGTCACATCCGGAATGGCCTTGATTTTTATAAAATGCGGCCAGCCTTCCTTATCTCTACCTACACTTTTATAATAACCCTCCTTCTCCATGAGAAAACAGGTAGCGATATGCATTAAATCCTGCTTTTCCTCTCTAGAAAATTGCTCGGAAACTTGTCCCAATTCCTGAATTCCGATGAGCATAAGGATGGTGTTGAAGTCGGGAAGTCTTTCGATCTCGAGGATGTCTTTTACATAATGACGCACTTCCAGCCATTTAAAATCCCGTTCCCAGTCTTCCATTTTTAGAAAATTATCCATGCTCTGTGCTTTCACAGTTTTATTCAATGGTTTCAGCGGGTAAAATTAAAGAAAATTCCCCGCATGTTACCCATTAAACATTACTTCAATATGAATATTTGTAGAAATCTCGGGCAGGGAGGTTAAATCTCCTCAATCTTTTATTATAAGCTTTCGCAAATGTCTTAAATGCTACCGGAAATAACGGAGCATTGAGTTGACAATTTTATCTTCCCTCATCTCCGGAGCAATTGCAAACATTGGCTCAGGGTCAAATTCATCGTCACTGATATATTTCTCCAATGCTTCAATCCCGCTTTCGTGAGATTCGTTCTGATAAAGAATGGCGACTTCTGCGCAGTTGAGTTCATTGCTATAGGTACAATCATCAGATTCTGAAATGACTTCCAGAGCTGCTCTGTATTCTCCTATTCCCATGAGGAAATGAACGTGCTTAATCCAGAAAGTAGAATCTTCAGGACCGGTTTCCGTTGCTTTTCTGTAATAGTAGTTAGCTTCGGTATAGCTTTTGTTATTTGCGTAAGCATCGGCCAGTAATCCATAGTATTCTTCTCTGCGCTCCTCTAGTTTAATAGCTTCGTGAAGCTGGCTGATTACCATGTCATAATCTCCCTCATTTGCGTAAGCTCGGGCAAGATTATAGTAAACTTCATCATCGTAAGGATCGAGTATTCTCGCCTTATTGAGATAGTTAAACGCCTCTTCAGAACGGTGAAGAGCGATAAGGTTTTCAGAGATGGCAACCAGAAGAGAACTGTCCGGCCCAAATCGCTCGAGCTGCTCGAGTTGTATTTCGAGTGCCTGCGGATAACGCTTTAACTGAATACAGATATCTGCGCAATCAGAGTATGCAGCGTCAAAATCAGGATTTATGATGAAGCTATACTCCAATGCGTTAATTGCATCTTCGTATTCGCCCATGCAGATATACGCGTGGCCGAGATTGAACCATGCGTGGTGGTTATAAGGGTTTATGTCCAGAATTCCCTTGTGCAAATCAAGACTGTCCTTGTATTGCTTGGTAATTTCGACAGCTACCCACATTTTCTTTAAAGCGAGCTGTGAGGAAGGATCGTGAATGACACTTTCCTTTATGCAGCGATACATGTTTTCATAGTCCCTCTGCAGCTCATAATTATATGCTTCCAGGAGAAGAAATAAAGTTTTTTGCTTTCCGTGTGCTCGTAGGCGCAGCTGAGATAAGATATTCTGTGCTTCATCAAATTCATAAAACTCGGTGAGAATCCGCGCTTTCATATAGAGAAGATCATATTCCATCGGTGAATAACTCAGAGCGGTATGTATGACTTCCAATGCCGTTTCTTTCTTGTCCATTCTGTAATAAAGTCTGGAAAGCAAAAGGTAGTAATCGGGTCTGTATGGATTCTGCACAATGGCAATTTCCACTAGCTTGCTTGCGTGATCAAGCATGCCCTTCTCTTCGTAATAATCTAATAATTTTTGGGTTTCGGCTTCTTCGAGATAAATCAGTGTTCCCGACTGAATTCGTTCTTCGAAACTCCTGATGAATTTGAAAAGTTCATGGTTTCGTTTAGTTCTGTGCTGCATTGTTTACTTTGGGATTATGGGTAAAAATTCTTTATAATTCTTCTTTTTATTGTTGTTATGCAAATATGCCGCTATTTTAAGAAATAATTGCCAGTCTTTCAAATTAATTCATGGGGATATTACATATTGCAACTATAACATATATGATTGATAGTCAGAGAATTATGCATGCTCATTTTTAAACATTAAAAAAAGAAAAAGGCTTAAACGGCTAGAATATTGGCAATAACATATAGTATTCATGTTAATATTAAGATTAAAAAAGTTTTCCACATTATTTTCCACAAGTACGTATTATAGGTAAAATAATGTTTTGCGGAGAGGCGATATTTTACACTTAAGTGGAACTTATCCACTTGACTACCCATGATACGAGTAAAATCGAACGATTAAATAGAATATTCTGCCTTAACTCGGCGGTCTTTCATAACCTGAACTGATCCGGAGTGATGTAAATCATGTAATAAAGCCAAATCCAGATCAGCGAGAAGAATCATTTCGGAATTTGCGGAAGCTTCTGCTTGAATTCCATCTGCCGGAAACGCATAATCACAGGGTGTAAATATCGCCGACTGCGAGTAATGCGTACCGGTGTGCATCAGCTCCGGAAGGTTGCCGACTGCACCTACAATCGCTACATAGCATTCATTTTCAATTGCTCGCGCTCTGGCACAATGCCTCACGCGATTATAGCCATTTTGGGTGGTTGTAAAGAAGGGAACAATCAGTATTTCCATCTTTTCTTCAGCGAGAATCCGCGATAGCTCCGGGAATTCTACGTCGTAACATATAAGAATTCCAAGCCTGCCGCAATCCGTATCAAATGTTCTCATCTGTTTTCCGCCATTCAGTCCCCAGTTATGAACTTCAGCCGGTGGAATATGGATTTTTTCATATTGCTCGGTTCTTCCACCCCTGTGACATAGAAAACCGACATTGTATAAATCCTTACCGCGCATTTGAGGCATGCTTCCCGTTATAATATTCACCTTATAATCCGATGCCAGTTTACTGAAACGACCCTTGATTTGATCGGTAAAATCGGCGAGTTTCTGCATTGCTTCTGCCTCACTTTTATGCTTGAAATTGGCTAGTAAAGGAACCATAAAATATTCCGGGAAAGCGATAATATCAGCTTTCTGTGCAGACAATTTTGCAGTATAATATTCTGCTTGCGCAAATATTTCATCCAGTGAATTTGCCGGCCGCATTTTCCATTGCACCAGGCTGACACGTGTTTTCTGTGAATTAGTCTGTCCCATATTTATTGAAAATTATCTAAATGGCTTAGTAAGAATAATATGTTTCATAAGCGAAAGTTGTTTACATTACTACATAAGTGCCGGCTAGCCTTCTTGGAGAACACCAAAATAATAAAGCTATGCATCTCGTTACTTTGCAATAGTTAACTTGTTTAAGCAATAAAATATGGAAGTAAGAAACTTGCTCCTTTTCTTGCTGGTTTCAGTGATGACTACGTTTATTTATTTTCCGGATTTAGTCGGGCAAGCCAGGGTCTCCTCTAAACTCACTACTGAAATCGGTGATAAAATCGACAGTTTAAACGGTGTTTATGTATACTTCAATGGCGGAATGAATAATGTGTCGGGCCGTAATATGACTAAGGATGGATATAATCTGGGCTTAAAATTTCAGTGCGTGGAATTTGTGAAGCGTTATTATTACCAGCATCTAAATCATAAAATGCCCAACAGCTGGGGCCATGCAGTAGACTTTTATAAAGCATCAGTTTCTGATAATGGAATTAATAGTGATCGAGCACTAGTTCAATTTAAAAATCCATCTGTCAGTAAGCCAATGGTTAATGATATTCTGGTTTTTAATAGCTGGGAGGGAAATCCTTATGGGCATGTGGCAATAATTTCTGAAGTGGGATCCGATTATATCGAAATTGTACAACAGAATGTAGACAAAAATACCAGGGAGCGTCTGGATCTGAAAAGAGTCGATGGCAAATACAGAATCGAGAATTCGGGAGTGCTAGGCTGGCTTGGGAAAAGGTAATTGTATATTTTTAACTTCTTAGTCTACTGCCCAAAACACAAGCCTATTCCCCGGATTTTCCAGAATAAGCTTACCATCATCCGTCAAAGTAAAGCTATAAGTTCCTTCGTGAAACGCTTTATAGTATTTATCTTCAAGCTCCATGCTTTCACAAGCCTTTAGAGTTGTTGCAATTGCCTTGAAAGTAATTTCGTTTTCATTGACCTCAAAGAATGTGTGATAATCATTACAACTTCCGGTACCCTCAGCAAAACCAGCAGATAGATTAAGGTTTAATAATGGTGGATATACTTCCTGCCAATCAATCTTTTCTCCATTGAGATCCTCTAGTGCCCATGTATTGTGCAGACGATAATCGCCATTATACCTGCCGCAACCGGAATAAACTTCCCGACCACTCGGAGTATTCACAATAACGTGGACTGAATATGGATATGTGTTATCGGACATACCATCTGAACATTCGGTTTCTTGTATTTCTATGTTTAATTCGTATTCCGGGTGTGTAAACCGATAAGTTCGAAAGTCAGACTCGACCAGTGTTATATTTTCTGCAGAAATATTTCCGGAATAAAATTCTTCCGTAAGAAAACTCAGATTGAAATGCATATCGCCGTAAATCTGTAAATGCCAGGAAGGCTCGTTTCCGGTGGCACTGAAATATCTGGTGCTTAATTTCCGGTCTATTTCAGCTGCTTGATAGGCCTCCTCAACGACATCTGATTTCATATCCTCTCTTGCTTCTATGCTTGTTGTCGTAGAATCAGTGCTCTCCGATCCATTGCTTTCAGCTGATTTCACTTCATCACAAGAAGCAAAAACAAAAAGGCTCAGGGCTAGAAAATAAAACAATTGTTTCATGATTGTGAGTTTTTTATTTCCTGCAAAGATAGCGTAGAAAAATTAAGATTTGTTTCTGCGTGGTTATAAAGTATAAGTTTAATCGATACTTCTCATCAATTGCCTTGAAGCCAATACTCCATACTCCTTTGCAGCCTCTCTCAGAATCGCTCTACCAATCTGGCAATCGAGACATTTTTTAGAACTGCAATATTCTTTGTACAGGCGTATCAGGGCCTGAGTATCCCAGGCATTTTGTGGCTTCACCTTTGTATCTTTCCACAATCGCGTAATTCTGTTTTGTTCTGCCGGTAAAGCTTGCCAGAGAGAAATAGCCCTATCGCAGTACACATCCTTTTTAACGTATTTGCCATAGGCATACAGAACGGGAGTTGCTACATTTATCAATAGAAGCTGAATACTCATTTTACCCGGAAAGTCGCGTTTTGTCTTTGATTCTCTGGAGAATGCATAATGTTCTTTCCAGTAATCGGGATATTCAACATCAAAATATGAATAGAAATCATCTATACTTTTACAGAAAAGCATTGCCGGTAGTAATTGCACGTGTCTGTGAAACAGAGCTGCTATATGTGCAAGGCGCATGCTGGGATAATTAGCCGGTCGCATACGCGAAAACTTCCAGATAACTACGGGCAAGGGCTGAAGTTTATACATCCGTTTCAGATGCTGAAATTCAATCATTAAGTCTCGCTCATAACTTTCATCGGCATCGGTTCTAAGGAAACCGGCAAGGCCGTAAAGATACGCCTGTAATCTTTTCAGGTCGCCTGCATTTTTCTGCATCCATTTCCAGTCGATTTTTTGCGAAAGCATAAGGAAAGCGGCATTATTTACCTTGAAACCCATATAATTACATAAGACATCGATATAAGTAGCCTCCCAGTCTCCTTTATTCTCTTTCAGCCTATCGTAAACAAACTCACATTTTTCTTCCAGTCTTTCCACAGCGAGGCGATCCAGCCACTGATGAATTTTTATTTTTGGAACGGTATGGATCAAAGACCGACAGGGAATCGGATCGGAATGCGTCTGCAAATAGTCAGCAGTTTCAAGAATTTCAGCCGGAATTAATTCCTTCAGTTCAAGAGCCGGTATGACATTTCCTTCCCTATCCATAATTTCAGTATCATGTTGAAAGACAACATGTAAAATCACATTATCATAGGCTGGATTTTCCTGATGGCCGTGCTTTAACCAGTCGGAAGCCTTGACGTGAATCTCAACTTGACCAAGCCATTTTATACCGTTAATAACGACTTCTGCTTCCGCAAAATCCGGCCCAGCATCTCTAATATTATAATTCCCCGGATTCCGGATTTCTATCGATTTACCACAGACAGTCTGTAAGCCGTTTTTACGGAAATACTGATACTCCCATACAAAGTGTAATAATTCTTCTCTCACAATTGTGTTCCTTTTATATATAAGTGTCTTTTAAACTAAAAAAGTGACGCCATTTTCCGCTTATTTAAGTAAAAGGTGCATTCTATGCCTATTTCTGGCCATTTTTCACTTGTTTACGGTTAGCTTTGCATGTTTTATTTTAGCTTTCACAAATGATTTCATTGAGTTTCGGGCCTGTTTAAGTCACTAGCCAGGCAAAAATTATTGAATATGAGCAGCAGCGGAAAATATACTCTTCTACATCGATTATTGCATTGGTTGATAGCCTTAGGGATGTCAGTTCTGTTTATTACAGGCGTTTTTAGGATTTATATGCTGGATAATAAGCATATTGAAGATGCGATAATCGAAATAGATGGCATCAGTAATGTGATGGCCCTGGAAGCAGCGGAAAAGATTATGGAACCGGTCTTGCAGTGGCACTTTATCTTTGCTCATGTTGTGATTTTCTCGTTAATTGCCCGGATTGTATACGTGCTCGCGCGGGGTCTCCGTTTCCCTAATCCGTTTAAACCCGGTACTTCGCTTAAGAAGCGTTTTCAGGGCCTGACATATATTTATTTTTATCTGTTTCTCATTTTCTCTATTGTTACCGGAATTATGATGGAAAAAGGCTTCTTTCCGGATAGTGTAGAGACAATCAGTAGAATTCACAAATGGGGACTTTTCTGGTTTCCTGCTTTTATCGTCTTGCATATTACAGGAGTCCTCATAGCAGAGTATTCTGATGAGAGAGGAATCAGTTCTAAGATTATTGCAGGAGAAAAGTAAGTATTGAGAAGGAAGTTCCCAATACTTACAAGTGTATCAATTATCTTCCCAGGTGTATGAGCAGAACGGATATATCAGCGGGAGAAACACCCATAATTCGACTCGCCTGCCCAATGCTATGCGGTTTTATCTCCGATAGTTTATCTCTGGCCTCTTTGGAAAGGGAGCTTATTGAGCGATAATCCATATTTGCCGGAAGGCGCATATTCTCAAGCTTCTCCATTTTTTCAGCCTGCTCCTGTTCGCGATTGATATATCCGTCATATTTCATCTCAACTTCTGCTATATATTGAATCTCATCATCGTATTGAGAGATGAAATCACCCATCTGTGGCAGAGCATCCGCCAGAATTTCCATAGACAGTTGAGGGCGCCTTAGGAGAGAATCCATTTTTACAGATTGATCCAGGATGTTGGTATCATGATCTTCCAATATAGTGTTAATCTGATCCGGAGTTACTGAAGTATTCCTGATAAAGCTTTCGATCTCTTCCTTGCCTCGCATTTTCTCTTCGATGCGTTCCATGCGTTCTTCCAGGCCAAACATTCCCAGCTCGTACACTTTATGCGTAAGTCTGAAATCTGCATTATCCTGACGAAGCATAATGCGATATTCGGCACGGCTTGTGAACATGCGGTAAGGCTCTTTAGTACCTTTGTTGATGAGATCATCGATAAGCACACCAATATATGCTTCAGAGCGCTTCAGAATAAATGGCTCGCGTTCATGAATATTGAGATGTGCGTTTAATCCTGCTATAAGACCCTGGCATGCAGCTTCTTCATAACCGGTAGAACCATTAATCTGTCCTGCAAAGAAAAGATTTTTAACCAAGTGAGTTTCCAGTGTCGGCTTTAGTTGAGTAGGCTGGAAGAAATCGTATTCGATTGCGTATCCGGGCCTGAACATTTTGGCATTTTCAAAGCCTTTAATCTTTCTCATTGCATCAAACTGCACTTCCATCGGAAGCGAAGAAGAAAAGCCGTTAAGATAGACTTCTACTGTGTTCCAGCCTTCAGGTTCAATAAAGAGCTGGTGTCTGTCACGGTCGGCAAAGCGATCGATTTTATCCTCGATTGAAGGGCAATAACGCGGCCCTATTCCTCGAATTCGTCCGTTAAACATCGGAGATCTGTCAAAGCCTTTTCTCAGTTCGTCATGTACTTCCGGCGAGGTATAGCCTATGTGACAAGGAATCTGTCTGTCCGGAAGTTTAGTGTCTGTGAAGGAAAAGCGAGATGGGTTTTCATCTCCGGGTTGTACTTCCAGCATATCATAATTTATCGATCTGGCATCAACACGTGGTGGAGTACCCGTTTTCATCCGTCCGGATTCAAAGCCGAGTGACTCCAATTGTGCAGTCAGTCCGGTTGCAGCCCGCTCTCCGGACCGTCCTCCTCCAAATTGTTTTTCACCTACGTGAATGACACCATTGAGGAAAGTTCCATTGGTGAGGATTACAGTTTTTGCAAGGATTTCCACTCCGAGTTGTGTTTTTACACCACAAGCACGCCCATCTTTGACGATGACCTCGGTGACCATTTCTTGCCAGAAATCTATATTTTTAGTTTGCTCCAGCATTTCTCTCCATTTGATGTGGAAGAGCATTCTATCATTTTGGGTCCGTGGGCTCCACATTGCCGGCCCTTTGGACTTGTTAAGCATACGGAACTGAATGGCTGTTTCATCAGAGATGATACCCGTGTAACCGCCTAAAGCATCAATTTCTCTGATAATCTGTCCTTTGGCAACACCACCCATTGCAGGATTACAGCTCAATTGTGCAATTGTATTCATATTCATAGTGACGAGCATCACCTTACTACCCATGCGTGCCGCTGCTACAGCTGCTTCGCATCCTGCATGCCCTGCTCCCACTATTACTACATCATATTCAGGAAACATTTTTTTCTGTTTTTATTAAAAGAGTGCAAAGATACGGATTTCATACGGAAAGTCAATATTGTGCGGCTATTAGCATTGTTTGGAAAGAAGGAAACAGTTTATTTCACCTACAATGAATTGGAATAGCTTGTTAGGGCAAATAATTCTTCTACCTAGTTGAGATTATAAGGAATAAAAGAAATCAAACTTTAAAAGTCTTGTTTTTTAGTAAAAAAATATTGTAGCTTTACATCTAACGAGCAAAAAACATCCTACTATTCATGTGTTCATTAAGTCAAAAGATACTAAGCCTCCTAGTAATAATTTTTATTTCTCAGGTCTCCTACGCTCAATTTATCGTTAATAACGGTGCCTCCGCAATTGAAATGGCGCAGGAGTTGGTTGGCCCCGGAGTGCAGATAATTTCTGCCACCTATACAGGTGATTATCGTTCAAGTGGAATCTTTACAGCTGCTAACACTTCACTTCCTATGGAAAATGGAGTTGCACTTTCTACCGGATGGGTTACAGAAATTGCCGGAGAAGCTTGGCGGCATCGAAGCAGAAGTATGGGTACTAATGGGGATGCATCTTTAAACTCTCTTGTAGGTTGTTCCAGCTGTACTCGTGATGCTGCGATTCTTGAATTTCAGTTTAAAGCGATTGGAAATGAGATAAACTTTGAGTTTGTGTTTGGGTCGGAGGAATATCCCAACTACGTATGTTCGCAGTATAATGACGTTTTTGGCTTTTTTCTTAGTGGGCCAGGTATTACGGGCGAAAAAAACCTGGCTTTAGTTCCAGGGACAACAGTGCCAGTGTCTATTAACACAATTAATAATCATTCCAATCCCGGTTATGAATGTACGAAATATGGCCAGGGAAGCCCTTTCCCCCAGTATTATATAGACAACGCTGGAAGTTCAACAATAGCTTATAATGGCCTTACAACCACCTTAACTGCTCATCAAGAAATTCAAGAATGTGAAATTTACACCATAAGACTGGCGATAGCTGATGTGAACGACAGGGTTTATGACTCGGGAGTATTTATAAAAAGTAATAGTTTTCAATCACAGGCCCCTGAACTCATAGTAGAACATGACCCTTTATTCCCTATCTGCCCAAGGGATGAAGTAACCTTTACTGCTATTCTGGAAGGAGTAGATCCTCCTATAGATTACTTCTGGTTTTTAAATTATAATCTGATTGGACAGGATTCTACAATAACTATAGATTACCTTGAAGAAGGAGATATAATAGTCCTGGTTGTGAGTGCAGATGTGGATTGTGATGGTACCAAACTTGAAAGTGAAGAAATAATTGTAACCTTTTTACCTCCTAATGAAGAAGAGTTAAATATTACAATATGTGAAGGAGAGAGTTATACTTTTAACGGAATTACTTATACAGAGTCTATCTATGGCGTTTATATGGTGGAGCCGGATCCACCAAACTGCGATAAAAAAACAACTCTAAATCTGACGGTTGAGCCACCTGACCCTACATATTTTGATGACTTAGGACCTTTTTGTCAAGATGATACACCACCAGATTTACCACCGACGGATTTAAATGGGATTCCGGGAACCTGGGATCCTGCTGTAATTTCTACAGATGTTCCGGGAATCTTTACCTATACTTTTACACCTGATGGCGGAATATGTGCTGCAGAGTACATCATGTTCATAGAGATTGAAGCACCTGAAATGCCTATTTTTGATCCTGTTGACCCTCTGTGTCAGGATAGTGCCCCGCTAGATCTTCCGACAACATCAAATAATGGAATCACAGGAAGTTGGTCTCCCAGCCCGGTGAATACAGATGCTCCCGGCATCACGACATATACCTTTACTCCGGACGCCGGACAATGTGCAGATCCGACGACGCTGGATATTGAAGTAACGGCACCGGAGATTCCGGTTTTTGATCCAATTGGGCCATTATGTGAAACTGATGCCGCACCAACATTGCCGACTAGCTCAAATAATATCCCGCCAATATATGGGACATGGTCTCCTGCAATAATTGATATGGGTACAATCGGTACCCAGACTTATACCTTTATCCCCAATTCGGATGAATGTGCCGAAGAGGTTACTATGGATATTGAAATTCTTGAGGAACTGAAGCCGACATTCGATCAGTTGGGTCCATACTGTAAAGGTGATACTCCGGATGATTTACCGACTTCTTCCGACGACGATCCTGCAATCACTGGAACCTGGTCTCCATCAGTTATTTCTACGGATAACCCCGGAACCTTTACCTATACCTTTACCCCGGATGCAGACATTTGTGCGGAAGAATATGTCATGACCATAGAAATCGAACAACCAGTGGATCCTGAATTTCCAGACCTCGGTCCATTCTGTCAGGATGAAGCAGCACCGGATTTACCGACTACATCTGATAACGGCTTTACCGGAAGTTGGGATCCGTCAACGATAGCAACTGATGTCCCCGGAACCTTTACTTATACTTTTACTCCGGATGCGGGGCAGTGTGCTGAAGAGTATACGATGACAATAGAGATTGAAGCACCGGAAATGCCTGTTTTTGATCCCGTTGATCCTCTGTGTCAGGATAGTGCTCCGATAGATCTTCCGACAACATCAAATAATGGAATCACAGGAAGCTGGTCTCCCAGTCCGGTAAATACAGATGCTCCGGGCATTACAACTTATACCTTTACTCCTGATGCCGGACAATGTGCAGATCCGACAACACTTGATATAGAAGTAACAGCGCCGGAGGTTCCGATTTTTGACCCAATCGGACCATTATGTGAAACCGATGTCGCTCCTACATTACCGAGCAGTTCAAATAATGTTCCACCCATCAGTGGAAGCTGGTCTCCTGCAGTAATTGATATGGGTACAATAGGTACTCAGACCTACACATTTACACCCAATGCAGATGAATGTGCAGAAGAGGTTACGATGGACATTGAAATTCTTGAAGAAATAACTCCCGAGTTTGATGATTTGGGTCCTTATTGTAAGGGAGATATACCCGATGATTTACCGACTTCTTCCAATAATGATCCCACAATTACAGGAACCTGGTCTCCATTAGTTATTTCTACGGATAACCCCGGAACCTTTACCTATACCTTTACGCCAGATGCAGGTATTTGTGCGGAAGAATATGTCATGACTATAGAAATCGAACAACCGGAAGATCCTGAATTTCCGGACCTTGGTCCATTCTGTCAGGATGAAACGACCCCGGATTTACCGACCACATCTGACAATGGCTTTACCGGAAGTTGGACACCATCCGTGATCTCGACTGATGTCCCCGGAACCTATACCTATACCTTTACTCCTGATGCCGGACAATGTGCTGAAGAGTATACGATGACAATCGAAATTGAAGCACCTGAAATGCCTGTTTTTGATCCTGTTGATCCTTTGTGTCAGGATAGCGCTCCGATAGATCTTCCGACAACATCAAATAACGGAATCACAGGAAGCTGGTCTCCCAGTCCGGTAAATACAGATGCTCCGGGCATCACAACTTATACCTTTACTCCTGATGCCGGACATTGCGCTGATCCAACGACACTGGATATAGAGGTGACTGCACCGGAGATTCCGGTTTTTGACCCAATCGGACCATTATGTGAAACGGATGTCGCTCCCATACTACCCAGCAGTTCAAATAATGTTCCGCCTATCAGTGGAAGCTGGTCTCCTGCAATAATTGATATGGGAACAATCGGTACCCAGACTTATACCTTTATCCCCAATTCGGATGAATGTGCAGAAGAAGTGACGATGGATATCGAAATCCTGGAGGAATTGACACCGACTTTTGATGATTTAGGGCCATACTGCCTGGGAGATGTGGCTGATAACCTACCGAATATTTCAAATGATAGTCCGGGAATCACAGGAAGCTGGGATCCAGCAGTTATATCTACGGATGTTGCGGGAAGCCATAAATATGTCTTTACTCCTGATGTCGGTATCTGCGCTGAGCCATACATCATGACCGTTGTAATCGAGCAGCCTGCAATACCCGAATTTCCGGACTTTGGTCCATATTGTCAGGATGATACAGCTCCGAATCTACCGACTACCTCAGATAATGGAATTACAGGAGTTTGGTCTCCAACGGTCATTGCTACAGATGTACCCGGGACTTTCACATATACCTTTACACCTGATGCAGGCTTATGTGCTGAAGAATATACAATAACGATTGAAATTGAAAAACCTGTAATACCTACCTTTGACCCTGTTGATCCTCTATGCCAGAATAGCGACCCCATCGATTTATTAACTAAATCAAATGACAACCCACCTATTATAGGATCCTGGTCCCCTAGTCCGGTGAATACTGATAATCCGGGCACTACAACCTATACCTTTACTCCTGATGCCGATCAATGTGCTGATCCGATGACGCTGGACATCGAAGTAATAGCGCCGGAAACACCAGTCTTTGATCAGATAGGACCACTTTGTCAATTTGATATCGCACCGGTATTACCCACCAGCTCAAATAACAATCCTCCGATTGAAGGAAAGTGGATTCCGGTAAGTATAGATATGAGTACGAGCGGGACCCAGACATTTACTTTTATCCCTAATCCGGATGAATGTGCAGAAGAGGTAACAATGGACATCGAAATTCTTGAGGAGTTGAAGCCGACATTCGATCAGCTGGGGCCATATTGTCAAGGTGATATTCCTGAAGAATTACCGACAAATTCCAACGATGATCCTATAATAAAAGGAACCTGGAGTCCATCCGTGATTTCGACGGATGCTTCCGGAGTGTTTATTTATACATTTACGCCGGACCCGGACTATTGTGCTGCTACAGTAATAATGCAGATAGTTGTAGAAAGCCCGGCACAACCGGCATTTACGCAGCTAGGTCCGTATTGTAGAGGAGAAACCCCGGATGAATTACCGATAAAGTCTAATAATAACCCGTCTATTACCGGGACCTGGACACCATCAGTAATTACAACAGATTCACCGGGAAGTTTTACATTTACCTTTACTCCTGATGCAGAATTCTGCGCTTCAGAATATACGATGACTATTGAAGTCGAGCAGCCGATAATTCCGTCGTTTAATACGATTGATCCAATCTGTCAGGGAAGTACTCCACCGGAATTGCCGAAGTTCTCTACTGATTTTCCGGCAATTGGAGGGACCTGGGACCCAAGTGTAATAAATACTGATGACCCCGGGACCACAACTTATTCGTTTACACCGGCTGTGGGTCAGTGTGCACTACCTACAACGATTGATATAGAAATAACTCCTATTGAGACGCCTGTATTTGACCAGATAGGACCTCTATGCCAGAGCGAAGATGCACCGGAATTGCCTGGCTATTCTAATAATAATCCACCGATCAGCGGTACCTGGATTCCGGGATATATCGATATGAATATAACCGGAACACGGACATATACTTTCTTCCCTAATCCGGATGAATGTGCTGAATCTGTCACTATGCAGATTGAGGTCATTGAGGAAGTTATGCCAAGTTTTAACCAACTCGGGCCGTATTGTCAAGATGAAGTTCCGGATGAATTACCGCAAATGTCGCTGGATAATCCCGCAATCAGCGGAACCTGGAGTCCATCAGCAATTAATACAGATGTTCCCGGTACTTATGCTTATGTATTTACTCCGGATGCAGAATTTTGTGCTGCAGAATTTGTAATGTTGGTTGTAGTAAACGAGCCTGTTGATCCTATATTTGTCCCGATTAATCCTATATGTCAATATACCCAGGCACCTATTTTACCATCAAGCTCTTTAGATTACCCTCCGGTTCAAGGGAACTGGGAGCCGGCAATAATAGATACCGATATCGCAGGAACATTCACTTATACATTTACGCCTAATTCAGAAGAATGTGCTATCTCCACTACAATGGAAATTACGGTTTTGGCACCGGAGATTCCTACTTTTGATGAAATGGGTCCTTATTGTCTTAATGCAAATTCTGAAATTTTACCTGCAACATCAGCGAATAATCCCCCAATTCAGGGAGAATGGATTCCTTCTATGGTTATCACCAGTCAGCCCGGAATTCATGAATATCTCTTTGTGCCCAATAGCAATTTCTGTGCTGAGGAGCTGATTATGGAAATAGAGGTACTGGATTTGCCGGAAATAACCATTGAACTGTTTGAGCCGCTCTGTAAGGATAGTGCAGCAGTAGAGTTAGTAGCTCATCCGGAGGGAGGATTCTGGTATGGAACCAATGTTGAAAATGGATTCTTTAATCCTGCTTCTGTCGGGCAGTTTGTTGTTTTTTATACTTATGTTGATGATAACGACTGTATCAATACGGTATCCATTAGTGTCCGAGTTGAAGACTGTTCGTGCCTTAATCCTGCTTCTGCTGATGCAGGTTCCGATGATACTATCTGTGCGGGAGCTTCATATACTCTTTCCGGGCAGATTACGGTTGCTACCGAAGCTTTTTGGACTACTAGTGGAACGGGAACATTTGATGATCTTGGCCTGCTGAACGCTACTTATACTCCAAGCCAACAGGATATTGATGCAGGATATGTTATGCTTACAATTACCACGATAGATCATGATGATGATGGTCCATGTAGCGAAGTTTCCAGTGAAATGAGACTGAATATTGAGCAAATACCTGTGAATATACAAGCAGTGTCACCAGTTTGCGAAGATGCACAACCGGTAGAACTAAAAGGAAATCCTAATTACGGAATATGGAGTGGCCCGGGAGTTACGAATAATTACTTTGATCCTGCACTGGCAGGCGCGGGTACACATACTATAACTCTTTCGCTTCCCGATGGCTGTATAGGTAGTGCTACTATAGATATAATAGTAAATCCATTACCGGAAGTTACTATTGATCCGGTGGATAACCTATGTCTGGATGATGATGCGATTACTCTGGTAGGGAATCCTGCCGGAGGAACATTTTCAGGGACAGGAGTAGTTGGTTCCAGGTTCAGACCTGAAGCCGTAGGTTCGTTTAATGTTGAATATCAATATACAGATGGAAATGGCTGTAGTAACTCCGCAACAATCACGATTGTTGTAGAAAATTGCGGTTGCGAGGAGCCGGCGACTGCCGATGCAGGAGAAAATACTACTGTATGTTACGGAGATACCTATACACTGAACGGAAGTATAACTAATGTGAGTAATGCGACTTGGACAACTAGTGGAAGTGGAACTTTTGACAATCCTAATTTGCTGAATGCAACATATACACCTAGTCAGGCAGACTATGATAATGGCTCAGTCATATTGACTCTCACAACGGATGATCCCGACGGAACAGGGCCATGTGAATCCGTTAGCGATCAAATGAGAATAATATTTGAGAATGTAGATATTACGATAAACTCGGTTGATCCTTTATGTGCTGATGGTAGTAGTGTAACACTTTCAGCGCAGCCGGTAGGCGGAACTTGGAGCGGGCCGGGTGTGGTGAATAACACCTTTAACCCTGTACTAGCAGGCGCGGGTACACATACGGTTAAGTATACGATTAGTCTGGAATGTGTGTTTACAGAAGAAATAACAATTATTGTTCATCAGCTTCCGCAAATAGAAATTGAACCTGTTACCGATATTTGCCTTGACGATGATCCGTTTGATTTGAATGCGACACCTGCAGGAGGGAGCTGGTCAGGAAATTTAGTTCAAAATGGACAGTTTCATCCTACTGAAGCAGGTACGCACATTGTTACTTACACATATACTGATGAAAATGGCTGTAGCAACTCTGCAACAAGTACAATTATCGTAGAGGATTGTGATTGTGAAGATCCGGCGACTGCCGATGCCGGAGAAGATGCCACAATTTGCGTGGGCGACAGTTATACCTTGAATGGAAGCGTGACGAATGTGACGAATGCTACCTGGACGACTAGTGGAAGTGGAACCTTTGATAATGCTAATTTACTGAAGGCAACTTATACTCCTAGCCAGGAAGATTATGGTAATGGCTCTGTCATGTTAACTCTCACAACTGATGATCCCGATGGAGAAGAAGGTCCTTGTAGCGCTGTTTCTGCTACAATGACACTTACTTTTGCCAAAGTCGAAATCTTGATTAATTCTCAGGATAATTTATGTGAGGATGATGATCCCGTTTCTTTGATTGCTACACCTGCCGGCGGTACATGGAGTGGTACAGGTGTTAATGGCGATAGCTTTGATCCGTCTCAGGCTGGCGTAGGCACACACCTCATAACCTATTCCTACACGGATGAGAATGGTTGTAGTGGATCTGAAAGTATAGAGATTATAGTTGATGATTGTGGCTGTGAAGACCCTGCAACTGCAGATGCGGGAGAGGATGCGACCATTTGCGAAAGCGATACATATACGCTGAATGGAAGTATAACAAATGTTAATAACGCTACCTGGACTACTAGCGGAACAGGAACTTTTGATAATCCTAACTTACTAAATGCCTCATATACGCCTAGTCAGGCAGATTACGATAGCGGCTTTGTTATATTGACTCTGACAACTGATGATCCGGATGATGAAGGTCCTTGTAGCGCTGTTTCTGCTACGATGACCCTTTCATTTGCGAAAGTAGAAATAAACATTACGCCACAAGATAATCT
>CAYRFF010000035.1:0-1644 GCA_964423575.1 uncultured Saprospiraceae bacterium
ACTCATTATCAAGTATTTATCAGTGATCCAAGTATTTATTAGTAGGCCTTATATAGTGAACAGTGACAAGTAGACTAGTGAACAGTGGTGAAGCTTCACTTTTTTACTTCAATAGGGAAGAGAGACTAGCTTTTTGACTGAGTGAACAGTAACAAGTAGACTAGTGAACAGCAGCGAAGCTTCACTTTTTATCCATAAAATAAAAGTCTAATTAATCAGAACTCCTCTAGTCTTTTGACCTTAAATAACTGATTAGGCCAAGAAGCATTCTCATTATTTCCTGTAACATAGATTCCAGACGATCAAAGTTATCGAGTGAAAGCATTCCAAGGTTACGAGCAATAATTAATTGAGTTTCAATTTCAGCGCTACTGCCTAAAGAAAAATATAAGAACCGTATATAATCTCCATCTGAACCTCTTGCAGCTCCTTCAGCAATATTAGATGGAATTGAAATGGAAGCTCTTCTTATTTGACTGACTTAGCCAAATTTTTCATCTTCAGGAAATCTGTTTGTGATTTTATAAATATCTGAAACGAATTCAATAGATTTCTTCCAGACATTTAGGTCTTTGTGTGTTTTCATAGTGATAATTTAAGTGTGTTAATTAATGACATAAAGCTATACCAAACTCCATTCATGACAAAATTTAATTCAAAAAATTAATATTTAATCAAATATTCCTAGTTACTTGTCACTGTTCTACTTGTCACTGTTCTACTTGTCACTGTTCACTAAAAAAATTATCTTTGCGCAATGAAAGAAAAGCAAATAAACGTTGCCGTAATTACCGGTGGACCACTTGAAGAAAGGGATATTTCACTCAAGAGTTCCAAGCTCATAATTGAAAGTCTTACTGACCCACGTCTCAATGTATTTGTTATAGATATTCAGAAGGACCGGTGGATAGAGACCACACAAGGTGTAAGCGTGGATAAAAACGACTTTTCTATCGAAGTGAAGGGAGAAAAAATCAAATTTGATATAGCATATCTCATTCTGCACGGGAGTCCGGCAGAAGATGGAAAACTTCAGGGATATCTCGAGATGTTAAACGTTCCCTACACCGGCTGCGACACATTTGTCAGCGCTTTAACTTTCAATAAAATTGCTACAAAGAACTTTCTGCGTGCGTACGATATTGATCTGGCTAAATCAATTACCTTTTCCTATAAGGGATATCAGCCACTCACTGAGGCCAACCTGCCACTCTCCGACATTGAGGAACTTCAATACCCGCTCTTCGTCAAGCCAAACAGGTCCGGTTCCAGCTACGGAGTAAATAAAGTAAAAAACCGCGACGAATTACTTCCCGCAGTAAAGGATGCACTGCTGTACGACCAGGAAATTTTAATAGAGGAGTTTCTGGAAGGAAGAGAATTTTCCAATGGCGTTATCCCATATAATGGAGATATTATGGCACTTCCCATTACAGAATTAATCCCCGAAGGCGAATTCTTTGATTTTGCAGCTAAATACGAGGGCGAAGTCGAAGAAGTAACTCCCGCAGACTTGACAAAAGAACAGGAAAAAGATTGTCGTGCTCTATCTGAAAAGCTGTACAGAATATTATCCTGTGAAGGAATTGTACGCTTTGATTATATCCTCTGTCGCAATAAATTCTATTTCCTGGAAGTAAATAC
>CAYRFF010000035.1:1744-31911 GCA_964423575.1 uncultured Saprospiraceae bacterium
CCGGCAATAATATAGCCCGGGAATATCATATATCTGGTATAGGTGTTAGTGTCGCTACCGAAACTACTAACCAATTTCTCCTTAGCTGCCATATTCAAAATGTTATTGGCTACAATAGAGAAACGCAATGGAATGTTATTCAACTCATAACTCGCATTCATATTCCACAAGTAAAGATTGGTTGACTCGTTATCGCCACGACCAACATCGTATCGGAAACGCGTCCCTACTTTAAAGCCTTCATAAGTATAATCGAGTGAAACACTCGGCACCAGAGATGAAAAATCTCTTCTCGGACCTATTTCCGGATTGCTGATATTATAATTATATCGTATCCCTGCAGATACGTTCAAGGGAAACTTCCATGTAGAGCTTGCATTCAATCCGGCAGAATAGTTATTATTCTCTACCAGGAATTGCTGACCAAGTCCTACGGAATAATTTTCTGACCACATGTAGTTCAAGCTAGTTCTTACACGCACAGGGAGCGGTCTAAGTTCACCTCCAATCATTCCATTCCAACTGAAATTCTGCCTATATGGAACCAAGGTAACTCCGCTTAACATAAAGTCTTCATAGCGCTCCGTTAAACTCGTAATAACATCATCTGAATATGAATAATTCAAAGAAGTAAAATAAAATGCGCTCTTCAAGGGCATAAAATTATTATAAGACAAGTTTACGGAATATGCTTTCTGAGCGATGTCCGGCGCTATACCTCCGGTATTTATTTGCGTTGCTGAACTGATTTCATAAGTCTGTCTGACCTGGTTAAAAGAAGGGTAACTCAATCCATAATCACCGCTCAATCGTAATGTGTGTGATGCATCAAACTTTTTAACCACAGTAAGGCCGTAACCGGGAAATATTTCATCGTGCTTACCTGCATCGTATAAGTTTCGATTAAGATAATTCACAGATACTTCAGGAGAAACTTCCCAATCATTGGTTTCATATCCTCCACGCAATCTTCCAAAGGCCGCATTCTGAATCATTTCCGCTTTTTTTCCAAAATCGAATATACCGGTTTTATCAGCATCAAAAATCAACTTATCATCCCTGTATGTATAGCCGGCTGCCGGTTCGACATACCAGTCACCTTTTACGAGCTTCAATGTTGAAGAAGCTGTAAAATCCTGGTTGTACTCCGTTCTTTCTTGCAAGATAGTATACAGACTGTCTCCTGAAATGGGAACCCCCAGGAATGCAAAATCATCTCTGTAATAATTGGCTCCCGTTCCTTTGGTGTATCCGTAGTTTAAATTTGTTGTCCATTGTCCCTTCTCTCCTACCTTGCGACGCAATGTCATGCTCGGAAGGAAGTCATAATTCAGAGCGTCTATTGTCTTTTCCGTCTTAAAATCCTTAATTCCATATTGCCCCACATTGTTATAATCAGTAAAACCCTTGTTTATACTGAAAGGTAGGTAGACATTCATGAAGGTTTTACTATTTATCTGATAATCCATTTTCCATACCATACTTCCTATAGGGGACTCGGAATATGTCTTGGAATTTTCAGAACGGACAATATTTTCTGTGATATATTCAGTTCTTCTGAACACATCTGAATTCCTCTCTGCATAAGCTGCTATTGCAAATCCCTTGATCTGCAGATCATCATTGGGTTGATAGTCGATGTTCAGGTTTATGATACCATCCCTGTTAGCCTGAACCTGTTCACTGATATTCAATCCCGGAGGCATTAGGGCATTCCCTGGGCCGCTGGTAATAAACATAAATCCGGGACCTCTTCTTCTGTTATCCATCATTCCCTGCACATCACGCCAGCCCAGCACTTCCTCGCCGACGTTATTGGCACGTACAAAGGTACTTATACCGACTTTGCTTCCAAGGTTGAAAGCATTAACATTCCCCTTAAGTGATGATGGCAGCCCACCCAACACTTCGACATCTCCGGACCATTTATTAAGAAAATCTTCCTTCAATTGCACGTCCATAGCAACCTGCTCGGATTGTTGTGTTTCAAACTGGTCTTCTTTTTCCTTATAGTTTTCAATAATCTGAATATTACCCAGTTGGTCAGCACGGATACCTTCGGTCGCAAGCTTGTGATTATTATTGATAATATCCTTTCCCTGGACTAGCATCTTGGTAATAATCTTACCTCCGTAATAAACCGAACCATCAATAATTTCCAGACCCGGAAGGCGATTAATTACGTCTCCGAGAGTTCTTTCCGCTCCCGTTGTAAAATATCCAAGGTTAAAGTTCAGGGTATCTCCTCTCTGAGACACTCCGATTCCTCTGTCTTTAATCGTAACCTCCTGCAGATTAAAAGCCTCTTCTATAAGCTGAACTGAAAATGGTTCTTTATATTGAGTCGGATCTGTAATCAGATCGTACTTTGAACCATAACCAAACATACTGAACTCGATGACAAACTTCGGTTCAGAAGGGACATTCATTGACCATTTGCCTTGAGCATCCGCAATCGTATAGTTAATAAAGGAAATAGAGTCAGTTTCCAATACCGAAATGACTGCTCCATCCAGTGGTTCTCCATTCTGATCGTATACTACTCCGGACATTTTCCCTTGAGCATATAATCCGGAACTCAAGCTAAAAATGAGACTCAAAAGGATTGTGATTGTTGTCCTTAACTTATGGTTTCTGTTTTTATCTGCCATCTCTCATCATTTTTTCAATCATAGCTCTTAAAGCTTTTTCTTCAAATGCGTCTTTTTTCATACAGGATTCTGTTTTTGTCTCACGCAACTCAACCGGCCTGACGATATAATTAACTTCCTCCGCTATATATAAAAATCCGGGTGCTTCCAATGCCAAAATCATCCCCGGCAATCCACCGTATTCCTCAGGACCCGCCGGAATCCGTATAGAAGGTGCAAACCAGGCTATCGTCGTATCCCCTTTTTCACCAAGTAGATAGGCTTTATTACATAAAATATCACTGAAGACTTTTACCCCTTTGTCAAACTTCCATTCAAACTTCTCCCGGATATTTTCAGCATAGCACTCATCGTCTTTCAGAGCCGTAGAATATTTCACGCTCATGCCACTGCGCAGATTATTGTGCCAGTAAAAACTACTTCCCGGGTCCATGCGACGGAAACGACCCCAGCCTTGCTCTTCTCTCAGAGCTTTGGCGTAAACGGTAGTATCGTATACAAACTCTGCATTTCGACCATCTGTATATAGAGAATAATAGCTACGTGCATTATCTGCCTGACTCTCCATCGTCTTTATATACTCTTGCTTCTGACTTCCTGACCTGAACCACTGAGGAATGTCGTCATAATTAGGCACAGTCTGCTTCTTATAGTACACATGCACAGTCTGAGAAGTTATCGGCCCGGCTGTAAACAGAACAGCCAGAAGAAATAGCATTGATATTTTTATCGTCTTTTTCATAATTTGCGAAAATTAGGAATTATTTTAACACATCTGAAACACAAGGAACTCTTATCGACTAAACGCAACTTTTCTTAGATTATTCGTTAAGATATTCTTAATGTTTCTTTTCAAAATCTTATTTATTTGCAATTTCTGTAAATCAGGGTGTTTTATATTGATAATTGATAAATACGGCTTATGCCAAATATAAAATAATTGACCTCTTTCAGATATATTACAACGTTTTCTATGAAATTAAGTTATAAGAAAGTAAGTGCCTGATATTTGCGGAAGCTTCCGCAAATTGCGGGTCAATATTTTCAGCCATTAGAGAATAATTCACGTTCAATACAGCATGAAAAACATAGGGAGAAAATCATTAGATACAGACCAGAAAGCTCTGGAAATCAATCTACAGACCAACATTTATGGTTCGTTTGCAGAAATCGGTGCCGGTCAGGAGGTCGCGCGATATTTTTTTAAGGTCGGAGCAGCAGCCGGTACTATTGCCAAAACGATGTCGGCTTATGACAAGGTGGTTTCCGACGATATCTACGGAGAGACAAAGGATGGAAGATATGTGTCAGAATCGAGGTTGTCGGATATGCTCGACCACGAATACTCGCTTATGACAAAGCGCCTGGAAGGAACCAAGCCAGATACCAGATTATTTGCCTTTGCAGATACGGTACGTGCCAAGGGATACAGCGATACGGGCTATACTCATGGCTGGCTCGGCCTGAGATTTCAACTGGAACCCGATGGGGAACCCAATGATTTTATCCTCCATGTAAAAATGCTTGACAACAGTAATCTTCTGCAACAACAAGCAATCGGAACACTGGGTGTAAATATGATTTATGCGGCATATCACTATTACGAAAACCCCGAAGTATTGATTCAGTCACTTAATGACAGCTTGAACAATAGAGTTGTTATCGACATGATACGTCTGACCGGACCGAGTTTTGAAGATTATGATAATCGATTACTGAGTCTATACCTGGTAAAACACGGACTGACAGAAGTGGCGTTGATTACACCGGATAGAAGTAGTATTCATGCGTCTGAGTTCTTATACAGAAAGTCACTTATGGTAGTGCGAGGGCATTACAGACCTCCTACAATTGTCAGTGATGATGCTTTTAAATCCAGTTTCCGACAGTATATCCACGAACTCGGAATCGATGAGGATAGCGCAGTAATTATGCCGGAAATCACATTGACAAACCTTCGTAAAGAAGGGGAAATCCGCGATGAAGACTTTCTCGCACGAGCGGAACTATTAAATACACTAGGGCATTATGTAATTATCTCCGATTGTGACAATCATCAACGACTGATTTACTATTTATCAGACATGAAAATCCAGAACCTGGCGCTGGTTATCGGAGTGCGGGAATTACAGCAACTCATCACAGAAGAATACGAAAACAACAAAGATGGTAAACTCCTGAGTGCTTTTGGGGAGTTATTTATGCGCCATATTAAAGTGTACGGCTATCCGGCGCTTAATCCGGTAACCAATGAAATTATGACTGCTTCAAAGTTACCTGTACCGGAAGGTATTTATTTCTTATACAGATATCTGATTGACAGTAAACTTATCATTGAAGTCGAGGATTATAATGAGAAGCTGCTCCATATTCTACCGCACGAATTACTGAAGAAAATTCAGGCTGACGAAGAAGGCTGGGAATCCTTTGTGCCAGAGCCACTAGGCGATATTATTAAAGAACAGTGCTTGCTCGATTATCCTTGTGAGATAACGGACTCCGAGTATTAAATGAATTTAGTGATTTTGTGAGCTGGTGATTTTGTGATTTCCATCTTTCCTTCTCCTGTAGTGGAAGAGAGCCAAACTTCTTTTTCAATAGATGGAACTTAATTAGTTGTCGTAATTCTTGTTAATAAAACGTGCTTTAAAAAGAATAAGGCCTGCTCCATTCACACTTCCCATATAGTTTACGTTCTTCAATAAGAGCCAAATTTTCGTTATATTGCTTACTGAAAATTTGAAACTTAACTCATATTCTGACTTCTTATATTACTCGCTAATAGTAAAGAAGTCAGCATTATAAAATGAAATTGAATTACTATGAAAAAACAATACTCTGATTTTCTCCTATCTCTGTCCTTTATGATAGTAGCTTTTATCCTTTCCGGGATAGCTATAAATGCATATTCACAAACACAAGTAGAACCTTCTTACACTCCGTGCGATGCAAATGATTTACAATGTGACCTTGATACTATTAACACCTATTTATTTCAGATGACCTATATGCCGTACGATGGGCCATATCCTGATCCACCTCAGGGCGGTTGCGGTATGGACAATCCTAATTGGTTTGCATTTGTAGCCGGAGATTCTATTCTAAAAGTGACCCTTGATGTACGGCACTGCACAACAGGAAGCTCTGGTCCGGGCGTACAAATGACTATTTATGATGGGGATCCTCAGTGTAGTATTAATGGAAGTAATCTCTTTGTTCAAGGCTTGAATTATATAGCAGGGCGCTGTAATCCTCCTATGGATATGGGTACATACACATACGTCTTTAGTGCCACGCCCGGGCATACGTACTACATATTGCTGGATGGATGGTCTAGTTCATTGTGTGAGATCAACATAAATATTGAACAGGGAGGTGTTTTACCAGCTCTTGACCAGCCGGTGCAACCCGGTCGAGTTTATACCGACGGATTTAATGGTCCTGATTCTCTATGCCTTGGGGCAAAAAGATACACATTCTCTATCGATGATTTCCCGATAGGGGCTGCACAGGCAATATGGGTTCTGCCTAATGGTGATACATTGATATCAGAACTGGGAAGTAGTGAAATTACGATTATTGATAGCATTTATAATTTCTTCAGTGAGCCGGGAGAATTTGAGCTATGTGTATCAGTTGTCAATCCGTGCGATCAATCGCCTTTTGCTTGTCGCACATACTATATAGACGAGCCCGGAATAGCATTTTCTTCAGCAGAAGTCTGTTATGGAGAGATCTATAACTGGCTTTATGACATAGACACAAAAGAATTAGGACCCGGGGGTTATATTTTTGAAGAATTTGCAGAAACACCACAAGGATGTTTGGTAGAATACCATCTTGAGTTAACCATTACGCCATTTGACGATGTGTTTATTGAGCCTCTTGAAGGTCCTTATTGCATTGGAGATGTTATTGAAATCACCGGCTCTCATGATTCCGGTAAGTTTTATACTGATCGCTGGGATGATTTTCTTACAGATCATGGTGATGGTACCGCGACATTCATAACCGGCGCAATGGATTTTGTCCACTTATTCTATACATATACTGATACAGTACTCGGATGTTCTACAACAGCAGATTATATAATTTCAAATATTACTCCTTTACCTATACTGTATAATAGTGATACTTCTATTGAGTCAGGGGATTCAGCAATTATTGGCGTTCAGCCTGAAGAGAATGTGGTATACTCATGGAGTACGGGCGAGACCGGTAGCTATATCTCCGTTACTGAAGAAGGTGATTATACACTTACCGCAGTGGATACAATTTCCGGTTGTGAAAACTCCATCGTTATCAACGTAACGGTTGTTGTTTCGGTAATTTCTATCGAAGAAACAAAGCTCAATCTCTATCCCAATCCATTTAAGAATATGCTTACTATAGAATCCTTAGATTATATTGGAAGGTTTAAACTTATGAATTCTCAATCAGTAATCTATACAGATGGTATGTTCAGACAAGGTGAAATTCTGCGTATTAATAGTAGTAGCTGGCCTCCGGGAACGTATTATATGATACTGGAAGGTGCGAGAAGTATTAAGTTGATAAAGCAATAGGTTCAGAGGAGCATTGTTGTTCTAGTTGAAAAATCGAAATGTTATGGAAAATAAATATCATGAAATTCTCTTGCGTCTATCTTTAATGGTAATTGTATTTATCCTCTTCGGAATAGCAGAAAATGTCTATTCGCAACAACAAGTAGAACCTGCTGCTACTCCATGCGATATAGAAATTCAATGTTTGCTTGATACTATTAGTAACTATTCGTTTCACATGACGAAAATGCCATACAGTGGGCCATATCCGGATCCGCCTCAAGGTGGTTGCATTATGGATAATCCTAACTGGTTTGCATTTCTAGCCGGAGATTATTTAGTGAGATTGACTATTAATGTAAAGGACTGTACACAAGGAAGCAGTGGTCAGGGTGTACAATTAACAGTATATCGAGGAGAACCAACTTGTAATATAATCGGCGACAATCTTATAGTTACCGGTCTGGAGTATATAGCGGGGAACTGCCAGCCTGCGATGACTCCCGGGACTTATACATACACTTTTAATACTACGCCGGGACATACATACTTTATATTACTGGATGGATATGGAAGTTCACTATGTGAAGTCAACATAAATGTTGAGCAGGGAGGTATTTTACCAACTCTTGATGAGCCGGTGCAACCCGGTCGAGTTTATACTGACGGGTTTAATGGGCCTGATTCATTATGCCTTGGGGCAAAGAGATACACATTCTCTATCGATAATTTTCCGATAGGAGCTTCGCACGCAATATGGGCTCTACCCAATGGTGACACTTTGAAGTCTAAGCTGGGAAGCAGTGAAATTACAGTAGTTGATAGCCTACAGCAGTTTTTTAGTGCACCGGGAGAAATTGAATTATGTGTATCTGTTCTCAACGCATGCGACCAGTCGCCATTTGCTTGTCGCACCTATTATATAGATGAGCCTGGAATTGCAGCTTCTTCAGTAGAAATCTGTTATGGAGAAGTCTATAACTGGGTATATGATATAGACACAAAAGAACTGGGACCCGGCATACATAATTTTGAGGAAATTGCAGAAAATCCTGAAGGTTGTCTGGTGGAATACCAGCTTGAATTAACAATAACTCCATTTGATGATGTATTTATCCATGACCTTGAAGATGAGTATTGTTTTGGAGATGTAATTGAGGTTATCGGTTCCCATGATTCGGGAGAATTCCGTACTAACGGCTTGGGTCATTATCTCACGAATCATGGAGATGGCACAGCAACTTTCCGTATTGATAGAATGGTTGATTCAATACATTTGTACTATACATATACCGATACAATCCTCGGGTGTTCTATAACTGCCGAGCATATCATTCGGGATATTTTCCCTCAACCAAGATTAAATCACAAGGATGAAATCGTATTAGAAACCGGTGACTCTGTAACTATAGGCGTTCAACCTGAAGATAGTGTACTTTATACATGGAGTACCGGCGAGACCGGTAGTTATATCACCGTTAAAGAAGGAGGTGATTATACACTTACCGCAGTGGATACAATATCCGGTTGCGAAAACTCTATTGTCATCAATGTAACTGTAATTGTTTCGGTAATTTCTATCGAGGAAACGAAACTCAATCTCTATCCCAATCCATTTAAGGATATGCTTACTATAGAGTCCTTAGATTATAATGGAGGGTTTAAACTTATGAATACCCAATCAGTAATCTATACAGATGGTATGTTCAGACAAGGTGAAACTCTGCGTATTAATAGTAGTAGTTGGCCTACGGGAACATATTATATGATACTGGAAGATGCGAGAAGTATTAAGTTGATAAAGCAATAGGCGCAGCGAGAAATAATATAAACAGATCCATTTAAAAGCCTCAATCTTGGCTTTAAACCTGGTTTTTCCTAATCCGCCACCAATTCCAGTAGGCATAAATGGCTATAAGCGTATTGACTACAAATAGAATCGCATAAGCTTGTGCTCCTGTGAATATATACAAGCCTAAATAAATGGAGTCTGCAACTATCCAATACAACCAATTGGAGTGGATTTTATAGACTAGCAGGAATGTAGCAATAATCGACAGTATCGTTGCAAATGCATCGATGTAAGGGCTATTGGCAGCAGTATACTGCTGAAAGAGATAACCCAGAATCAAGCTAAGGATAATACCGACTCCATTATAAGTAATGTGTTGTTTTAACGGCAGTTCTGCAATTTTTCTTTCCTGACCATCCTCTCCGCCCCTCAGCCATTGATATAAGCCATAAAAGCCCATCAATACATAAAAGACATTGAGTCCCATATTAAAGTATAAATCATAATGGATGTAGGTTCCATAAGCCCAGAATGCACAACTGATTATCCCAAATATCCAGGCACTCGCTCTCTCTGCAGCTGCAAGAAGAACATAGAAAAGACCAAATATCAGAGCTATCCATTCATCGATGAAAAATTCTGAGAAAAAGTCCATTAAAAGCTAATTAAGGGTTTACAAAAGCGCGAAATCTCGCTTCAGAGACCGTAGGTTCTGTATTGGCAAGTACGTTGACATTAATTTCTCTCTCTCCGACAATCGATGTATCAAAGGTTACGAATATCGTCCCGGTTTCTCCAGGGAGTACCGGTGACTCAGGCCATTGAATCTTGCAGTTTCTCGCTGTCGCAAATGTAATCATCAAAGCATCTTCTCCGACATTGGTAAAAGTAAATTCCGTTGATGCCGGGCTCCCTGACTTAATCAATCCAAAATCATAAAACGGAGTATGGAAATTCAAAATCGGCAGTTTTTCCTCGGTTTCATAACCTTGCTTTCCCTTGCCAGGAATATTGAGCTTTCCTTTTGGCTTGGCTCCCGGTTCTTTTTTCCCTTCCAATACTTCTTTCTTAACTTCAATTGTAGTAGGTCCCTCCACAATTTTAAACTCGGTACGTCTATTAAACCTATGTTCTTCTTCGGAACACTCCACACCATCAACACAACCATTGAGAATCTTTGTCTCTCCATACCCCTTTGCAATGACACGAGCAGATGGAATACCTTTATCCGTCAGGAATTTCTTGGCATTTTCAGCTCTTCGCTGAGATAAATTCATGTTGTAATCGTTGTTTCCTCTGGAGTCAGTATGTGCAGATAATTCGATTACCATATTGTCATATTCCAACATTAGTCTATGAATTTCATTCAGTGAAGGTTCACTTTCAGGCAATATTTTGGCTGCATCAAAATCGTAATAGATATTATTCAGACGAATCGGCTCATTTATCGTAACTGTTCTGGTTTCAGGTTCTAGTTGTGTCAGGCTAAACTGTTTTTTATAAGTATAAGAGTGAACAACATCCATTGTACTTAACTCTGTAGAATCTGTAGCATAACCATCTTTATAGGATATAATTCGATATTCTTTGTCCGCCTGCAGTGGAAAACGATATGTGTTTCCCTTAGGACTTTTTAAAGAAGTAACATTTTCTGTACGCTTACCTTTAATGATTTCTACTACCTCTACTGTTGCATCCAGCAATGGTTCAGAGCTGCTGAATACTGCAGTTAAAAGATCTATTTCTACTTCTCTGATTCCTATCTGATAGATGTCATCGCAGCATGTTTCACTGCGGAGTGATCTTATTTTTTGGTTTGGGCGGTTAGAAACGAGATAGCCTTTATCTTCCTCAGCATTTGTTACAAAGTAGAAGTCATCATAACGACTATTGTAACCAGACTCCATATTCTTAGGCTCACTCCATTTCCTTCCATCCCATTCGGAAGAGAATATGTCAAGACCTCCCATACCCGGATGTCCATCTGATGAAAAATATAATCTACCGTCTACATAATGAGGTGTTCTTTCATCTCCCGCGGAGTTAATTATCTCTCCTAAGTTTACCGGATCTCCGTAGGTGAATTCGCCTCTCTTGGGGGCGTAGTATAGATCCAAGCCTCCCATAGAACCGGGCATATCAGAAGCAAAGAACATTACTTCTTGGCCAAAGAGTTCTCCGTAGGTAGGATACAATGCCAGCCAATCTCCATTTACACTTTCAACTTCCTTAGGTGTTTCCCAGCCGTCACCACTTTTTCTGGAAATAAGTATTTTTGATGCAACTACTTGCTGTCCACTTATTGTCTGTTGATTTAGGAACATATAATTCCCGTCCGGAGAGAATGTGTTATTAGTCGTGTGCAGTTTAGGACGGTTGAGTCTTTCGTCCAGCTTGGCCGGTTGATCCCATTCACCCTTTAATCCTTTTTTACTTCTTACAATATGTGCATACCAGTTATCTCCTTTGGATTTACCGCCTGAAGATCCTCCATCTTTATCAAATTTTATCACAGTATTTCTGCCAAAAGATGTCCAGTAAAGCGTTCCATCAGGTGCTTCAACGGGGGAATATTCAGAAAAAGCCGAGTTAACGGGTTCGTCGAAGGCCGTTACATATAAATCATATCGGAGCTCATAATCCGTAGCCAGAATCATTCCTTCTATGTCGTTTCGCGCTAAGTTTTTCAGGCTATCATTTGACGAAAGTGTAAGAAAAGATTCATAGATATTATAAGCCCTGTTATAGTCTCCTAAAATTCTTTCCGTACGGGCATATAAAAACAAAATATCATGCTCCAATAAATCTTCAGGCTCCGTCCCTCTCATTATTCTCTCAAACAGTCGCTTAGCCCTCTCATAGTCACGCATCTTAAACTCCAGCTCTGCCATTAAGTATAGAAGAGTGTCGTCACGGGAAACATCAAAGCATTCCTTATAAAGTTCAATTGCGTTGTAATAAAAGTGCTCTTCATGATTTTCCCTGGCCGCATCCAGCAGCTGCTCATAGGAAGGTTCATGGTACGGTTGTGCTTCTACAACTGTAATACCAACAAATGCGATAATAAATGCGATTAATAAAGTTCTGAACATCTATCTTATTTCTCGTTAACTAAATTCTAGGACAAACTATTCGCTTTTCCACCTCTGGTGGCTTATTAATTCTCACAATATAACTTGCAGCAAGCTCCAGCGCTCCTGCAGTACCATTGGCCGGAAGCATACGTGAAATCGTTGCATCATAACCCAGTCTCACCTTGAATCCATCATATTTAGCACCGAAGAAAAGCATCACTGCATCTCCGTATCTGTACCCAAGGCCGGGTTCCAAATAAAATTCTTTCTGCGGATCCGGCTTTACGGAAACATAGGACTGAACAGCAATATTCATCTGGCCGCCTACATATTGTGCCAATAACATCGGATTAATTGAAATGAGTTCTGATAACTTCGTTTCATAACCTGCATGTGCATTAAAGGTGATCGGAATATGCATCCGCATCGATCCCTGATTGACACTGTAGTTGAAGTTGTATAAATGCGTAACTCCAAAGCCAAGCCTAAAGGATGATGACTGATCAATACGTGCAATATATAATGCTCCTGCACCAAAAGCCCACTTGTTTTTCGCACTCGTAATAGGTTGAGCAGTTGACGTACCGGTTCCGGTTAAGTCACTCTCAAATTCCAATAATTCAGCCCGCCCAAAACTCCGCGCATAATTACCAAATTGAAGACCGAAAGAAAGCGTATTTTTACTTCTCTTATCCAATCCCAGGTGATATGCAACGTTAAATCGTATTTCTCCGGTTTTCAACTGTCCTGCACCGGCATTATCCTGGAGAAGAACTGCCCCGATACCTATCCAGTCCTGAGACCTGAATCCACGAATAATGGGAGAGTCGATATAGAACCCGGGGGTTCTGAATCGATATTTTGATATTGCAAATCCGTGATCCCGATATATCCCACCGATACGGGCAGTACCGTAGAAATCACCTGTCTGTGCAGCATTGTATATCTGTGGCATCATGTCAAACTGGGAGAACAAATAATCCTGCCCGGAGCTTGTATGTGCCAGCAGACCAAAGGAAAAAATGAGTATTAATAGTTTAATTTGTTTCATTCACGCATCTTTTGGAGCTCTGATTGTCAAATATAACATTTATTCAGAAGCTGACCTTATCTTATCATATTTTATCCTATTAGAAATTTATATGTGCTGCTCAAGAGCTGTAATTTAACGCTCTTATTTAGAAATAAAGTGCTTATTTTCTACCTTTAATCTTCTGTTTATAAGCAACTTTGTCCTTATGCGCTATTCTATTGTTTTCTTGCTCCTTAATTTAATTTTCTTGTGCCAGACTAGTCCTGTACAGGCTCAAACAACTATTGAACAGGACACAATACCACATAGCAGCAAAGGCTTCCTCACTCCATCAGACAATTATAATAAAGTACGGTTTTACTCAATGCTCGGCGGCGGGATCGCTGCTTATTCAGCTACGCTATATGGACTGAGTCAAGCCTGGTACAATCAGTATGACAAGACATCTTTCCACTTCTATGATGATTTCGGTGTATGGCAGCACATGGATAAATATGGACATGCCTACACTACTTATTTTTATACCGACATCTTGCACAGAATGACTTTGTGGACCGGCATGAATGATAATTCCTCCCTATGGCTAGCGGCAGGTGGTGCCAATCTCTTTCAATTGACCTTGGAGATTTTGGACGGTTTCAATGAAGAATGGGGTTTTTCTATATCGGATATAGGTGCCAATGTATCCGGAAGCGCAATTTATGTTGCCCAGCATTTACTCTGGAAAGAGCAGAGGATTCGCATAAAGTTTTCAAGCCTTCCTCCCACCTACAGCAATGATATAGTCCCGTCTATAAACAATATGGGAACAATCACTTATAAAGAAAGGGCTCAGGAGCTTTACGGCAGAAATTTATCCTCGAAAATCCTGAAAGATTATAACGGACAAACATATTGGCTTAGTTTCAATCCTGCTTCCTTTAATATTCCACATCCCAAGTGGTTAAACTGGTCATTTGGTATAGGTTCAGAAGATATGTATGCCGGCAAAGGGAATGAATGGATAACAGACAATATCCATTATCGGACACCATTTGAACCAAGACAAGTATTTTATCTAAGTCCGGATGTCAACTGGGATGCTTTCCGCGGGAAAAATGAATTTATAAACACCATACTGGGCACGTTAAATTACATAAAAACTCCACTGCCGGCTATTTCAGTAGATTCACGGGGTAATTTCCAATGGCATTTGGTGTTTTTCTGATAAGTAGATTACTTCTTTTTCACCACTGCAACGTGTCACCCTAAGTGTGAATTTTTGCAAATGCGAACATAGAATGACCACGTTCTCAATTGAAATACGGAATTGAAGCTTCAACAACTCACAACAACTACCCATTATTTACGGATAAAAGCTACTCATTACTGCTTCACCGGCAATATCTTCCCTTTACAGTCACCGAAGCCAATTCGCACTCCGTCTTTCTCTGCGTAGCCACGTAGATTAATCGTATCACCATCTTCAATAAAAGTGCGCTTACTACCATCCTTCATTGCTAGTTCATTCTTCCCGTTCCATGTTAATTCCAGCAGAGAACCATAAGAATCCGGCGTCTTACCGGAGATAGTTCCGGACGCACATAAATCTCCTATTTCAAAGTTACAGCCGTTGATGCTATGATGTGCGAGTTGCTGCGCCATTGTCCAGTACATATATTTGTAGTTGGATTTACAGATTTCTGTAGGCTCTGCATTTTCTCCGTACATTTCTACAATGAGATTTATATCAAAACTGCCTTTGCCATCTGTCTTCAGATAATCCAGAACTTCCGGTTCCTGCACAGGGCTCTCGCAACGGAATGGCTCAAGCGCGTCCATTGTGACTATCCAAGGCGACATAGTAGAGCCAAAGTTCTTTCCCAGAAACGGCCCAAGAGGCACGTATTCCCACACCTGGATATCTCTCGCTGACCAATCATTAAACATACAAAGGCCAAAAATATAATCTTCTGCTTCTTCTACAGCAATCCTACTGCCCAATGGATTCCCCTTGCCCACAATAAAACCAACTTCCAGTTCAAAGTCAAGCTTGTTACTAGGTCCTAAAACAGGGTTTTCATCAGGCTTTTTAATCTGGCCAATCGGGCGATGCAGATTAGTCCCCGAAACAACGACAGAAGACGCTCTACCATGATATCCTACGGGCAAATGGAGCCAGTTGGGCATCAATGCATTATCCTTACCGCGGAACATAGTTCCGACATTGGTCGCGTGTTCCCGACTCGAATAAAAATCTGTATAATCTCCGATTTGTATCGGTAAAAGGAGTTCAACTGTCTCCATATTCACCAGGAAATCAGCAGCTTCATGTTCTGCCTTACTCCCTTCTCTCAATATCTCACTTAAGCGACCACGCACTGCCGATGTTCCAGCTTTCCCCATCTGAATAAAAGAATTGAGATAGCGGTTTCTCAACTGTGATTCACTTACTGAAACATCATTAAAATAACCGAGCCTATGCAATGCCCATAAATCCACAACCTTGTCACCTACAACTGATACTACGCGAGCTTCTCCATCAATTACACCTATACCAAAAGGCAAATTCTGTATCGGAAAATCACTATTTTCATCAACCTGTACAAATGATTTCAAAGAAGGATTATTAGCATTCATGTTTAGCTTTTTTATAAAATTTTATCGTAAAAATAAGGCTTATACCGGGTAGAAGTGCCCGAATTACATTAATATAATTGCATTGGTAAATAATTGTTTCCCACGCTCCCAAAATCCACGGAATAGAGGATCATCAAGCATATATATAGCTTTACCCCGACCTATCTCCTTGTAACCGAATCTCATGGAATTCTCATATTCCGTTTTGAGTTCTTCATCCATATACCCTTTACTCATTTCCCATTTCTCGATGGTTCCGACGGAATTCTCCAGTTTATCGTAAACATTATTTCCCCGTATCAGGCAATCGAGATAGTCCTGCATCCCCCAAGCCATTCTATCTTCATTATCCAGCTTAATCCGCACAATTGACCCCGGATTATGCCCATCCGGATTTTGTTTAGTCAGCTTATACTCAGGGGAGTCTCCCATAATGTTCCAGGCATTCTTCATAAAAATAACCTTCCCTCCTGACTGAATAAACTCCTGAATTTTAATTTTACTCGACTGATCGAGTTTATAATAGCCATCTGCAAAGATAATCGTGTTGTACTTATACATATTTGCTTCAAGCTTATCTAAGCCCAATCTATGGAGTGGATATTCCAGGTCCCTTTCAAAGTAATGCCAGATAAATCCATAATTATCAGAACTTACTTTATCCGCATGTACCAGCAGAATTTTCGGCTTTTCCAGAAGTGAATAATGATGACTCCCAAGGTCGTGGTCCAGAGATGATCCCGATTGGATTTTCTTCCAGTCCCCCGACAAGTCAACCTTATTTGCATTTTTGTTATCAGCAGTAAGAATCAGAAAATAAGGCATATCTCCCTCGGCTTTATAGCTACGGATTTTATAGCCTTTTTGCAGAAGTTGAGCTACATCTTTCAACTCATCCAATGTCCTGTAAATCAACTTATAACCCAGTGACTTTTCTCCGGGGAAAACCACCGTCGCTTCTGTAGGCTCAGGCTCAGCACTTTCAAACTTCATCTCGGTTTTCAATGCAACTGCCTCAAGCCCCCACATATAAGGAATCGCCCAAGCAGTAATATCATAAGTCTTCTTCTCAGACAGTACATTTTCCGGCTCCATCATCACATGAATCAAGCGACTCTGCGCCTGCCTGCAACTGATGTAAAGCCCATAATCACCACTTTTAACAGTGGAATTTCCATTATTTCGGTAACTATAGCCGTTTAAACTGCTGCCTTTCGGCAAATTTCTTGTCTCTATCTGATGCTCGGCAAAGAAGGTTCTCAGTTTTTCTCTTTGCTTTTCGCTTTCGCAAATGATGGCGTAGGCTTCAACTGATTTCACCTTGTTTTCTCTACCATCCTTAAAGAATTTATTCCATGCATCCTGAATTTCTTCCTTGAGTTCAACACTGCGTTTTACGCTGGTAATCCCGGTCGTCAAATGATGTTCTATTCTATCTATTAAACGCAGACTATCTCCATTACTCAGCTCATAAATCAACCCTGCTCTTCCATGACCACCCTGCTCGTAAGTCATCCCGATTGCCCCCGTAAATAATGGATAAGTGTCACCGTAGGATGGATAATACAGGTCAAACCATTCCTGCGTGTAATACGGCCAGCCCCGCTCATCAAATTCTCTGGCATTGGACAAGCCAAAGGAATCCTGAACTGCTCTCTGAAATTTTGTGACATAAGGATGTACAGGTTCAGCCGGCGGTGGAAAGAAATACCATGCATCCGGGTATTGCTCATGAAAATCGATATGCAAATGTGGCATCCACTGGCGGTACAGAGAAAGTCGGCTCTGTGACTCCACTTGACTCAACCACAACCAGTCCCGGTTTAAGTCAAACAAATAGTGGTTTACGCGACCACTTGGCCATGGCTCATTGTGTTCCAGTACTTCTCGCCTGCTGTCAGCCGGAGTGGAAACGTTTTGATTATACCAGCCGGTATAACGTGCAAATCCATCGGGATTTACGCAGGGATCCATCAAGATTATAGCATCTTCCAGCAATTCCTTTTCGGAAGTCAAAAATTGATATGCAGCTTCTGGTGCGGTACTGGTTGCTCCGGCTTCATTTCCATGTACGCCATAACTCAACCATAAGACTAGTGGATCATTCTCTGATGATTTGACATTTTCCCACATCCCTTTAATATGATTTTCACGGATGGTTTCAAGCTTCGATAAATTTGCCTCCGAGCTTAAAATAAGACTGACAAGCGGCCGTCTTTCATAAGTCTGTCCGTATTGAATAAGTACAGCCTGAGAAGAATTATCTGCCAAATAATGGAAATACTGATTTATCTCCATAAATGTCGGCATCTGCGTCCCGTATTCATAACCAAAAAACTCTGAAGGACTTTTCAAACTCTCTTGGCCCTGAACTGTCACAACCAAACATACAAACAGGCTTAACAATAGAAATTTTATCCCCTTTTTCACCATCTTTTTATCTCTTTCCGCTTAAAAATGAACGTAAATATAAGATTATAGAAGGAAAAGAGAGGGGATTTTGCGTTTCTTATATTTTTCTTTAGTCATTTTATCTGTACTATAGCGACTTGGTCATCCTGAGTATGAATATATATTGAACTTACTTTTTTAAGTCGCGACAAACCAGGTTGGTATTACAGGATGATAAATTAAAATCGATTATATCCTTTGAGAGCTACCATACTGATACATTTATGTAATTGCAGAAGTAGCGTCATTTTTCAAAAACCCTGTATGCATTCGCAAAAACTCATACTCGGAATGACTACATTTCCAATTGACCCAAGGGATTGAAGCAAGTATAAACGAAAAACATAGTGAATAGTGAATACTGACTCCTGTTTCCAGAATACTGATTCCTGGCTCCTGTATCTAGATAACTGGCTCCTAAAAATTTGAAATGTGGAAAGAGAAGTCTATTTTCACGGCATTAGGAAAAATCATTAAAAAAATAGAGTAAAATGGCTGACGAGCAGATTATTTTTTCAATGTCACGCGTTTCCAAAACCGTGGCCGGGAATAAGCAGATTATAAAAGACATCAGTTTATCTTTTTTCTATGGAGCTAAAATCGGTGTCCTTGGACCCAATGGTTCTGGAAAGTCCACTTTATTGCGCATTATTGCCGGAGAAGACCAGGATTATAATGGCCATATAGAGTTTGATGGAAATTACAAAATAGGCTATCTGCATCAGGAGCCTATTCTGGATGATAGCAAGACTGTACGTGAAGTCGTTCAGGAAGGTATTTCCGAAGTAGTGGATAAACTCAAGGCTTATGAAGAGCTGAATATGAAATTCGGTGAGGTGACAAACGATGACGAGATGAACGCACTTATCGAAGAACAAGGACGTATGACTGAGTGGCTCGACAAGCACAATGCATGGGATATCGATCACAAAGTTGAAATAGCAATGGATGCCTTGAGTTGCCCACAGGCAGACACCAATGTTTCCGTTCTCTCCGGAGGAGAACGCAGAAGAGTCGCCATTGCGCGGCTACTATTAAGTCAGCCAGATATTCTCCTTCTCGATGAGCCTACCAACCACCTGGACGTAAATTCAGTAGCATGGCTGGAGCAATACTTGCAGAGTTTCCCAGGAACAGTAATTACTGTAACTCACGACCGTTACTTCCTGAATAATATTGCAGGATGGATACTGGAACTCGACAAGGGAGAAGGCGTGCCTTGGAAAGGGAATTATACTTCCTGGCTTGAGCAAAAAATGGATAAAATATCCAATAAAAAAGATAGCCGCCAGTTTCAGGAGTTAGAACAGGAACTCTCCTGGGTAAAAATGAGTGACTCTGAGCAAAAAGCCCTGTCCAAAGAGCGTCTTTCAGCTTACGACAAGCTTTATAACAGCATGAGTAATGAAAATGCCAATATCGTTATTCCTGAAGGCCCGAGACTGGGTTCTGAAGTGATTGAGCTTATCGATGTGGTAAAAGCTTATGACGACAAACCACTTATTAATTCTCTGAGTTTTAAAGTACCACGTAGTGCTATTGTCGGTATCATCGGACCCAATGGCGTCGGGAAATCTACTTTATTCCGTATGCTGGTCGGTGAAGAGCCGGTAAGCTCAGGAGAGATAAAAATCGGCGAAACGGTTGAAATCGCTTATGTAGACCAGAAAAGAGCTCAATTACAGGAGGAAGATACTGTATTTCAGGCAATGAGTGGCGGAAGTGAAACTATGGAAACGCGACAAGGACCGGTAAAAACCCGTGCTTATCTATCCAAGTTCAACTTTACAGGTAATGATCAGGGCAAGCAGATTAAAAGTCTATCCGGAGGTGAACAAAACCGCTTAAATCTGGCGCTTACTCTGAAAGGGGGAGGAAACGTATTGCTGCTCGATGAGCCTTCTAACGACATTGATATCAGCACTTTACGCTCTCTGGAAGAAGGTATCAGGAATTTCTCCGGGTGTATTCTGGTTATTTCTCACGATAGATGGTTTATCAACAGAGTTGCAACGCATATCCTGGCATTTGAGGGCAATGGAAATGTACGTTTCTTTGAAGGAAACTATATTGACTATGCCGCACAGCTAGAACAGGATGCCAACTATATCGAAAGCAGAAAGCGATTTAAGAACTTGATGGAGTTTTAGAACTCTATCTTGTGGGGTTTAACTTTAAAAAACACTCTTGCTTCTCACAGTTTCCCTGTTATTAAGTAAACTAGGAGCTCTGTATGATTGCATCTATAATTCTGCCCGCTGTCTTTCCATCCCAGTACAATGGCTTAGGGAGATTTTCTCTTTCTTTTGACTCGGTGGTCAAATGGGCTTTTATTGCATTCAAAATATCCATCTTATCAGTCCCGACCAGGATATTGGTTCCTTCGGTTATAGTGATAGGGCGCTCTGTATTTTCACGTGCTGTAAAACAAGGAACTCCCAGTGCAGTTGTCTCTTCCTGAATCCCTCCTGAATCAGTCAGGACAAAATGGGCATTATTCATAAGCTGCACATTGTCCATATATCCGATGGGTTCCAGCAAATGAACATTTGCGCAAGCTGTAAGTCTCTCCCATAGATTAAACTTCTCCGCCTGTTTACGCGAACGCGGATGCACCGGCCACACGAGAGGTAAATCCTCAGAAATCTCCTCAATTATCTCTACAAAGCCGCAGAAAATCTCTTCATGGTCGACATTGGAAGGGCGATGCAGAGTGAGCAATCCGTAGTTGTCTTTTTCTAGTTGCAAATCTTCCAATATCGTCGAATCAGATGCGCGTTCACGCATATTGTACAAGGTGTCAATCATGATATTTCCGACAAATTTTATCTTCTCATCGGCAATTCCCTCTTTGATGAGATTCATATTCCCATCGATAGAAGGCGTGAGCAAGAGATCCGCAATAGCATCAGTAAGAATCCGATTAATTTCCTCAGGCATATTGCGGTCATAACTACGCAGGCCCGCCTCCACGTGTGCGACCTTGATTCCCATCTTATTGGCAACTATCGTGCATGCCATCGTAGGATTCACATCACCCACAACAATGACCCAGTCAGGTTTTTCCTGCATCAATACCTTTTCAAACTCTTCGAACACTCGTGCTGTCTGCTGTGCATGCGTACCACTTCCGACTCCCAGATGGAAATCCGGATCAGGAATGCCAAGCTCTTCAAAGAATATCCGCGACATATCATAATCATAATGTTGCCCGGTATGCAGTAATTTACCACTGATATTTTCTCGGGTTGAGATCTCCTTAAGTATCGGCGCAACCTTCATAAAATTGGGCCTTGCACTCGCAACGACAAGTAAGTTAAGCCTGGTGTTATCGGACATAGCCATTATTTAAATTTTATCTGGATTATTATCAGAATGCGAATGTAAGGATTTTTACTGAGCTGTATACTCCGGCTAGTACTTGTAAAGACCTAATTGCATACCATAAGTCCGGTTTATTAAGTCTTAAAGCTGAGTGTTACTGACATATCTATAATTTCCGGCTTATAAAATATAAAGGTAAGCTCAGTTCTTATTGAACAATCCTTTAAAAGTCGTTATTTGTATAGTATATGTGTAGGGTTTTACTTGGGACAAACTTTACAATACCGAAGGGTAGGAAGAATTCAGAAACTAGGATTTTATCTCCTACCGATTGTGGTCTTACAGGCCACTATTTAAAAAACCAACTACATATTACTCCCGCACCCTAAGATGGAGGAAGCCGAAAATCCAATCTTCAAGTAGGCAATTAATCAAAATTCTATCTTAACATGAGGAAGTTTTTACAAATTTTCATTTCATTGAGCTTTATACTCTGTGTGGGTGGCGTCCTGATGGCACAGACAGACTTAAGAATTAGTAAGACTGAAAAGCTTAATAGAGACAGAGAAGCACTTTTAAAGAACAGACAGTCCTTGCAGATAATCGATATTCAACAAGTTGATAAAGCAAGTTTTGCTAACAGAGAGTCTTCACAATTAAAAGATAAAAAAGCAGTCAACAATATTTCTGCATTATCTAGTCCTGAGGTAAGCGCCCACCATAGGTTTAAGTCTATCCCGGTTGCGGACAAGGTGAAATTGTCAGATAAAAAAGCATTACCGGCTCTTGCGCCTCCTGCCGAGGAAGGGGGATTGTATTCTATTTCTGCTTATGATTGTAATCAAATCACAAGCTTGGATATAAGTTATGCTTTAGACGGATTTGAAGATTTTATGTTCGCAGAAGACATCGTAATCAACACTGAAACTGATTATTATTTAGAAGGAATGACCTTATTGTTTTTAATAAATCCTATTGATGAAGTAACCGGAGTGGGCCTTCATTTTTTCGATAATTGTGGGAATAATGGACCAGGTGTAGAACTTGATATACCTATTTCCGGAGACGTATTCTTTGAAGTTGTACAAGGTGATTTTTTCAATGGATTAGATGCAGTAGAAATGCTAATAATTTTTGATGAGCCGCTATACTTTCCAGGAGGAGTTTATGAAACAACTTACTGGGCAGGAATTGTCTTTGAGACGTTATATGGTACATCTAGAGCTTTATCGTCCTCAGATATTCTGGGGAATAGTGGTTTTTATTTGTACGACCATGATTCAGAACAGTGGTATCATTGTTTAGAAATTTATCCCTTTACAGTGGAACAAGAAATCCAAATGGATTTCTATGGACAGTGCGAAGACATAGACTTTAACAACGCTCCAGTAAACAATGACTGGCAGATATACACGTGACGATATATAACGAGGTAGGACAACAAGTATTAACTTCTCTTATGGATGGCAACAGCCTTGCAGAACAAGGAGTAGATATGAGTTCACTTCCTGCAGGAGCGTATCATATTAAAGTAGTATCCGGTGAGATAAATGAAACTTTAAGACTGGTCAAGCAGTAATTCAATAATTCATAAGTAATGGGCCACAATCCATTACCGATTACTAAAGAAGAGGAATGTCGCAAGATGTTCCTCTTTTTTTAACGCTTATAAAGCTATGGAGAACTTGGAGATGTGATTATGCTATTCAAATCTATTAATCAATGGAGTTGACATAATTGTTTTTCAGGCTGAAGTCAAATCCCTAACGATTTTGTTCTACACTAATTCATCATTTTTAAATGCAGATAGTTATGTCAATGAGGAGTCTTTTTATAGTCCTTTCCTATCAAAAAATAACCCTTTAATTCCTTTCTAATATGACTTTATAAATCCATATTTGTAGGGGTATGGAAGGCTTGGGATTGTATTATTTCCTTACCGTTAATAAATCCAAATAAAAGACAAGAATATAGCCTTCTATGCCGTGTCGTACAAATTGGTAAATTTCAAGTATTTATGCACTTTCCCGAACCCTATAATGGAGGAAATTAATCGATATTTTAATGAAAGATCACAATGAATAAATACGACCGAATCAAACTTACTATATCAGCTTATCAAAAACTAGAGCTAGCGCTTATGCCGAGCCGGCATGAATCGACTATCACAACGCGGATTACCATTAAGAGTGAGCATATCCACCGGTTTTTAGACGATAACAACACAAGAATTTTCCCTTTGGTAATTTATGCCTGCTTGAAAACAGTGGTAGAATACCCGGTCTTAAGACGCTTTGTTTTAAACAGTCAGCTTTATAAGCATAAACGAATATCCATGTCAACGGTAATGAAAAAGGACAAGCACGTTGAAGGTGATAATACTGTGGCAAAGATCTTTTTTGAAGAAAATGATAGTCTGTCTGACATTCACAATAAACTTGAAGCCGCCGCTATGAAAACTCGCTCCGGTGAGGGCTTGGAAGGCGACAAGCTGATTGAAGGATTCGGTAAGCTGCCAACCTGGTTATTTAAGGTAGTAGTAAAATTATTGAGAACTTTAGATCATTGGGATTTACTACCCAATAGTCTTATTGATGACGATCCTTTACATACTACGGCGGTAATTGCTAATCTTGGTGGGATTGATGGTTTCAGCGTGGACCACCATTTATACAATTGGGGGACGGCTTCCTTCTTTCTAACCTTTGGTCGCCTCAAAGAGGATGGTTCTCTTGATATTAGTTTTACTGTGGATGAACGTATCTCTGAAGGTTTAGTCCTTTTTAGGGCCCTGACTTATTTTAGATCCATCATGGAAAAACCTTATGAACATGTATAATAAACATGCTCAGGCAGCTCACCAGGACTTTCATACAAGACCATATCTTTAAGTATGACGCACAGTCCGTTCAAACTTGATTAATCTTTCATGTGGAATTGACCCATCCCTAAGAAATGACCTTTGATCCCAATGAGAGGGGATTAAAACAAAGTTGTCCTTGCAAATATACCATAGAGATTCTTTCCAAACTTCATCGGACCATAAGCAGTATGGTTGGTTCCCAGACCAAACTGAAAATTCTTATACGATGCGCCGAGACGGAATCGCACATAGCTAATTTCATGAGTATCATTTTTTAAACTATGGGCGTATACAGCCTGAACACGTGAGTAAAGACCCCAGTTCTCTGAAAACATCGGTTTGTACTCCAAAAACCCAAGGATTTCTGCAGCCTTATTATTGAATATTTCTACACGAGGAGCCAATAGCAAGAAAAAGTCGTGGAATGGTAGGGCAAATTGAAGCCCGAAAGATGGACTGAAACCCGTTGCGCTGTTTATAGCACCACCTCCAGTCAAAGCCAGTCCACGTATTATATCAAATGTCAGGAGTGATTGTACAATAAATTCATCTTCTCTTCTGTCGCGATCATAATCACCATAATATTCCGACAAGACAAACATTCCCCACCTACTATCTGGAACAAGCTTCTTATTGAGTACCATCTGCATGTGAAAACCATCAACAGGCATAAATATTTCAAATGGCACGGGCATTATATGGCTATTACTAATAGGCTTAACATTACTCTCAGTCTGTGCAAAAACAGAAAGCCCGGTAAATATTAATATCAGTGCTAAGAATAGAATTCTCTTCATTTGTGAAAGCTTAAAAATTAATTAATTGAGCTAATGGCCGCAATATAAGAACTATAAAACGTTCCTTCTAACCGGTCCGTAACCGGAAAGTAAAAATTCTCTACTCAGAAAGCGTACCTAAGAGAAAGGCCACTATCCAACAATATTCTACCACTGTATACGCTGGAAAAGCGCAGAACCGGCTTCACATCCAAAGTAATATTTATGGGAGCTCGCTTTATCTTCCAGTCAATCCCGGCAATCAGATTTGCTCCTGTGTATTTAGTATCCGGAAGTGATTTTCTATTAGCCGTTTTATAATTTACTCCGGCTCCCAACAACCACCTAAACCCTGAATCTTCCACTATCGCACCATGATATTGAAATAAAAAAGCAAAGGTAGCGCCACCCTGGAGCTCCAGTCCGGCAATTCCTTCAAAGCCTATATGTTGTCCAAAAAGCAATTTGGCAGATAATCCGGATGATACTCCGGCTCGCAAGCCTACTGCAACCGTATAATCAGGATTGGAGCGCTGTGCTTCCGCCATAAAAGGATTCATAAAAAAGATTAAAGTGGCTGCAACAACTAGTAAATATTGTATTTTTTTACACATAGTTCTGAATTTTAATTCGCTAGTCAATTTTAGAGAAATATTTTGGAATTAACTAATTTAAAGCTTTGACTGGTTAAATAGTTTTGATTAGGTTGGGATATCTTATTTATTGAACCTGCCAATTCATGGATACTGCCTCCAGTTTCCTGTTTCACTGGTTTTTCTATGCTTTATTTAAGCATTTTATCTCTTAACCTCAGCCTTAAACTCAACCTTAATTAGCATAAAAAGACGACTTTTCCTATCTTTAGAGGCATTTCATAACCAAACACAGCGCAATGAAGTATCTAAGTCTTTTCTCTCTGCTATTTTGTTCCTCAGTTATCGCATTTGCTTTAAGCTATAACCCAAAAAATATGGATAGCGATAAGTTGACTTTCACTAGTCTTGAAATTCAGGATACTACATACTGCATTCCACAATTCCTCAATGGCTGCCAATACGGGAGTATGATTGACGATTTTTCTCTTTACGGAGAGGATAATACCGCCATAATAAACCCGCAGACCGGTTGCGCTTCCGACGCTTACGACGATCGCACGGATGAAATCGTACATCTCGCCCCCGGAATCAGTTATTATGCCGAGGTGACACACGGCAAGATTTCAGGAGATAATTGTGTGATCTGGATAGACTTTAATGATGACGGTGAGTTTGACGAGTCTGAAAAAGTCGCTGCTGATCGCATGAAGCAAGACGGCGTTTCTTCCATTCGCATTGATATTCCAGCTTCCGCAAATATCGGAATGCATCGCATGCGTGTAATGGTTGCTTTCAGTGCTTATCCTTATGAGTTAGTGCCTTGCAATGAAGGAAATTATGTAAGTACCAATGGCGAGGTCCACGATTATACGGTAATTATCGTAAACCGTCCCGAATGTACCGGTACTCCCAATGCCGGGATAGTGGATGTGGAAGAAATTTCTATTTGCTCAGAGAAGCCATTTACACTTTCCGTTTCCGGCGCAAGCAATCCGAGTGACTTTGACGGGTTTGAACTTACATGGCAGGTATCGCCTTACGGCAAACATGAATGGGTGGATGTTCCGGACTCCAAGACTGCCATACATACTGTAACTGAAGGGGTTACGGATACAGTAGATTTCCGTTTCAAGGTAACTTGCATTCACAGTGGTGAGTCAGATACATCAGATATTACCCGCGTTATTCCAAAGCATCCTACGGAATGCTATTGTATTCCTACATATATAACTGGATGTGTGGATTGGCACATGATTGATGATTTTATTCTCCATGGAGAAAATGGAAATTCGATTTTGGATCGCAGAACGGGTTGTTCTCTGTCAGCTTACGAAGACAGGACGCATCTCAGTGCAGATCTTGCGCAGGATTCTCGATATCTTGCTGAGATTATCACCTGGGCCCCGGCTTTGAACGGAGCTATATGGATAGATTTTACGGATAGTGGAAACTTTGAGCTGGTTGCACACGGTTTTATCGGCTATGGAGACGAAGGAAATATCGCACTTGATATCTATATTCCCGCTTCCGCAAATCCCGGCTTACATCGCATGCGCGTGATGATTGGCTGGGGTGGTGACCCTGCTGATCCTCAGATGTTCACGCCTTGTAACGATGGTCTACTCCCAAGGAGATGGGGAGAAGTGCACGATTATATGGTAAATATCTTAGAAAATGAGAACGGACATACCGCTGCATGCTCCTTGGAAACTGAGGCAGGAATGAGTGTTGAAGAAGCAATAAGCGTGAATCAATATCAGCGGATTGCCAATATTCTGCCTGTAGACGCCGATAAGGATTTCAGACTGGATTCATTTAGCTTTTACGCTCTTCTTGATGCCGGAACAAACATTAACAACATACAGCTGAGTCTCTATAAAAACGGGGATATGCAACCGGAACAACAAGTTCCGTCATCGCTTGCGATAGAAAGTATAAATACAGCAAAGACGGGAGAATTTCAGGGCAAAGACAGGGTTAAAATCACTGTTTCTATTGCGGAACCTTATATGTTCCGTGGAAATTCTCTTGAAACTCTGTATTGGCTGGGAATGAAGATAAATCACAGTGGTGGAGACTTTCTCTTTGAACTCAGTTCAGAAGCGGACTTTCCTGTAGGAGCATTTTTCCTTCGCTACAATGGAAAGTGGAAGTCTTCTGCAGATTTATACGGGCAGGAAATGTACGGAATAATGTCCTATTACGGTGATTGTATTAATTTGCCTCTTTGTATAGAAAATCCTAAGCCCGGAGAAGCCACCGTTCCCGAGAAAACCTGTAGCGGAGAGGCCTTAAAACTTGACATTCGTGGATATTATTCTATCGGTGCTAGTGGTTTGTCCTACCAATGGCAAAGGAAAGCTCCTGAAGCTACTACATGGGAGGATATTCCCGGTGCTACTTATGTTCCTTATTACATGGACGAAGGAATTACAGAAAAAACACAATTCCGTTTGTTGGTTTCTTGCAGTTATTCAGGAAATACTATGGCATCCTGGCCTGGAGAAGCAGACATCAAGCCTGCTAATCAGTGCCATTGCATACCGGATCAGGAAGAAGATTGTGGAGGAGATTTCTATATCTCATTCGTTGAAATAAATGGTGAGCAGAGCAGCTTATCCAATACCAGCAGTTGTGAGCAATTTCCTTATTCGGATTATTATGACAATTCCACTGTTGATTTAATTGCAGGTGAAACTTATGTTTTTTCCATTGGAACAGAAATAAATCAGGAAGTTGCCGGGTTGAGAGCGTGGATTGACTATGGAAACGATGGCACATTTGACGAAAGTGAAATCATAGCAGAATCAGGAGAAAATGGACTTGAAACTGGTATATCAAACTACGAATTCACTATTCCAATCGGTATTGAAACGGGTAAATATCGTATGCGTGTCCGCTTATTTGACGAAAGTCAGTCAGAAATTGACGCTTGTGAAACGGTTACGCGGGGAGAAACGGAAGATTATGGCATCAGAATTATCGACCCAAAGGACTTTGATGGAGAAGACTGTGGGCAGGAAGTTATCGGTGACGATGAGGTTGCGATAGGGAAGGAAGAAATGAGAACTTCTGTGATTGCCAATGAATTCAAGGTGAATGCCGGGGAGTCCTTTACCTTGCATAGTTTCAGTTTTAATGCGCTGATTGAGCACCATGTGATGATTGATGGAAATATCGAATTGTATTATTATGAAGACTCTAATGGAATGCCCGGAAACTTAATCGAGACGCAGATTTTAAGGCCGGAACTTGTGGAAGAAATCGGCGAAGGTATGGGGTTAAAACGCGTAAAAGTCGATGTTAATCTTGCTGCTCCTATGACGTTTACGGCAGGGAGTAAGGATAAGTTGTATTGGTTGGGAATCCGTGTTGAGCATGAGGAAGGACAGATTATGATGGAACTTAGTGAGGCTCTGCAGACAGAGACGGAGCTTTATTTTTCTCATGAACTCGGTAGCGAATGGATTTCTGCAACGGAGTTTTATGGGATACCGATGGATGGCGTTATGTCTTTTTATGGAAAGTGCAGGGAAATTGTTGCTACGGTAGATAAGAATATAAATATGACAATTCAATTTTATCCCAATCCTACAACAGATATTCTGACATTGGAGGCAGATAAAAACATGAAACAGGTAGAAATCTATAATTTACTGGGTGAAAAGGTGCTTTCGCAACAGTTGAATGAAGTAAAGGGCTCAGTTAATCTCGGGCATTTGCTTCCCGGTATTTATCTGATGAAAGTGGAGGTGCGTGGTGAAGTAAGGGTTTTGAAGGTGGTTAAGTCGTGAGAGGAAATGTTCTATTGCCCCGGGATTAATCCCGGGGTAATAGATAAGCAACAGCCTGAAGAATTTTAAAACATCACATTCATAATTATTGTCAGTCTTCTACGCAAACATTTTTTAACTCATTTCCATTTTATAATCATAGAATCGGAACTTAAGAAATTAGATATCTTATCAGTCTAGACTGAGTTTCGGATTCTCTGAATTTTATAAACTTAAAATAATTATATTATGGCAAACGAGACATGGCTAAAAAGCCTTATCACTGACACACCACAGGAAGGATTTGAACTGGCAGTTACTCTATCGAGACGCGGTGTTAAAACGACACAACCTGATACAGAGGTATTGCACAAGTTAAGACCTGTTTATGCCAATGATGCTGATAGTCTTACTGCTGCTTCACAAGTGATAGCAATTAACTTTCAGACAGTAGCAGCAGCAAATAATTACTGGAGATAGTAATTTATTCAGCTAAAGAAATTCAAAAGGCTTATCGATTGATAAGCCTTTTTTGTTTCTATAAACTCCTAACTGAATGGATATCCTTATTACAGTTAAACAGACAATTACTTAACTACCTGTTCTTTCTTAGTTCTTTTCACTGAAATAAGCACCTCAGCTTCTCCGATATGAATTGTATCTCCCGCAGC
>CAYRFF010000036.1:0-31898 GCA_964423575.1 uncultured Saprospiraceae bacterium
CGCTCTGTACTGGAAATTCTCCTCCGACCTGCAGCGCAGGTCGTATTAGGTTAGATCGATAATGCCAAATCACTTCGACCACAGCGTGGTCGCATTAGATGAACAGCATCTTTCCAACAACACCTTAAACTTCTCGATAAAGGTTCTGATTTTGGGGAAGCTTACAATACCAGACAACATTCTATAAATCATCAATAGCTTTTGCTCTGATTTTATTAGAGTTTATCTCATCAAAATACATTAGCTTCACAAAAGTTTTACTGACACCGCTATTATCTATAGATAACTGTATTTCACCTTTTTCAGTCTCCCAGATTGAGTAATATTTACATTCATCAAGTCCAACGTAAAGTATTTTAGAGTTGTCATTACTTGGTTGTGAAAACGATGTAAATTTTTCAACCACATAGGTGGGCTCGCCATATTTAATCGTTAATAATACACCTGTCTAAAACAATAAAAATCCAATTTAGTGACTTTCAACGTGCTAGTGATTTTAGTTACCCTATGCTTTAGCTTAGGGTTATAGACTATCACTTCCGCCTATACTTTGTGTTGCACTTTTGCGTGCAAAAGTGTTGCGCCAATGGCGCATAAATCTCTGTGAGATCCCAACACAAAGTTATGGCGACGCAGACTTTTCAGTCCCGCACCTTAAAAGGATGCGGTTACTAAAAAGCATCCATTTATGCATTAGTGACATAAGGATAGACAAAACATCTCTTCTCCCTTTTCCCACATTTCCCTATCTTGCACCTACCTTAAACAAACAATCATGAAAAAACTATACGTCCTTTTATTTGCAATGCTGCTGATATTGCAAGCGTGTGATCAAGGAACTTCGACTGCTGATAGAGCAGATCTTATCATTACCAATGCTGAAGCCTTCCTGCCAAGTGGAGAAACTCAAAAACTCGACATTATCATTGAAGGAGATAAGATAAAAGCCTTGGAGAAGGCTGGAGCACACAGTTGGACTTCCGAGAATGTCGTTGATGCTAGCGGGAACTTCACTATACCCGGACTCAATGATGCACATGCGCATTTTCTCGGAGTAGGAAGGAATGAAATGCAGGTCGATCTGCTGGCTACAAGTTCCTGGCAGGAAGTGGTTGATATGGTTGCTAAGAAAGCTGCGGAATTGGAACCGGGACAATGGATTGTTGGACGTGGATGGCATCAGGAAAAATGGTCAGATACACCTTCAAAGTCAGTAAATGGCTTTCCTGCACATGATGATTTATCAGCGGTATCACCGGATAATCCTGTTATGCTAGGGCATGCTAGCGGACACGGATTGATAGCCAATCAGAAAGCGATGGAGCTATCCGGAGTTGATAAGAATACCATCAGTCCGGCAGGTGGACAGATAGTGAAAGACGATGCGGGAAATCCTATCGGTGTATTCCAGGAAAACGCCATGATGCTGATAAGAAGTGAATATCAGAAGGAACAGGATGCACGTTCGACAGAAGAAAAGGAAAAGGACAGACTGGAGTTTATACGTCTGGCAGAGAAAGTCTGTCACGAAAACGGACTTACATCGGTGCAAATAGCCGGTATTTCCATGGAAGATGCGATAGCATATCGCGATTTGGCGGAAGCCGGCGAATTGAATGTACGCTTATATTGCATGTTGAGTGAAGATGTGCTGAGAACGGAGTCGGAGGAAGATTTGCGAAAGCTGATGGAAAGTGGGGAAACCCTTGATTTCTTTAAGTGTCGCTCCGTAAAAGCATATATGGATGGTGCCCTTGGGTCGAGAGGAGCCTGGTTGCTGGAGGATTATTCTGATAAGCCCGGTTATGCCGGAGAAAATGTAACACCGCTGGATACACTGAGGCGCTCAGCTGCAATTGCCAAGGCACTGGGAATGCAGTATTGTACGCACGCAATAGGCGATCGCGCCAATCGGGAAATTCTGGATATTTATACTGAAAAGAATGTCGCAGATAAACGCTGGCGAATTGAGCATGCGCAACATCTGAACCCGAATGATATACCACGCTTTGCAGAGCTAGGAGTGATTGCTTCCATGCAGCCGATTCACTGTACTTCTGATGCTCCTTATGTCATCGACAGACTGGGCAAAGAGAGAGCTGAGAATGGTGCTTATGTGTGGAGAAGTATTTTAAATAATAATGGAAGACTTGCCTTCGGGACGGATGCACCTGTGGAGAGAATTAATCCATTCGAGAATATTTATGCGGCAGTTACCAGGCAGCCTGCAAGCATGGATTCACCCTTTTATCCCGGACAGAAAATGAGCCGTGCAGAAAGTATCAATATTTATACGGCTGAAAACGCTTATGCGGAATTTGCGGAAGCAGAAAAAGGAAAAATCGAACCGGGAATGCTGGCTGATATAGTTGTCCTGGACCGCAATTTACTCACTTGTGCAGAAGATGACATCGCCGGAACAAAGGTGTTGTTTACGATAGTGGGAGGGGAGGTGAGGTATGAGGGGAAGTAATTCGCTTCACCCACCCCAATCTCCTGTCTTTCCCCATTTCGCTACGTCTCAATGGAGAAAGATGATATACCGCGTTTATAAAACTCTAGGAATAAACTGTTTAACTTAGTGAATAAAATAACCTTGACTTGAACTCCCTTCTCCACGCTGTGGGGAAGGGCTGGGGTTGGGGTGAGAATCAATAATCACTGATTCCTGAACCGGTCCCTGAGATGACTGAGAGTAGTCTCGGTAACGAGACCTATGGTCGTAAATCGACCATAGTCAAAGGAACTGCGAGCTCCGCCGAGCAGCAAGTAATGATTATAAAACGAAGATATATTGTTCTATGATTCATAGCATTTTAAATTGCTCTGAAGCGAAGCGAAGAGCCCACTCGAAGGGCCGACTACTTCAAGTCAAACACCTCAAACTTACTCGCTATATCTCCATTCATCACATCATAAGACCTGTCTGGACGCATACCAAAGGCTTTGAGACCTTCCTGAGACCCACTAAGGAGACCTACGCGCCAGCCTTTGAAATCTTTCTGAAGTTTCAGGGATAAATCCTTATAAAACTTGGGTATATCGTTCAAATGGAGGCGTTCACCATAAGGTGGATTCAGAATAATGTAACCGCGTTTTTCCGGAGGTAACATATCGAAGAAGTCGATAAGGCGGAAGGTCAGATTATCAAATACACCGGCTTTCTTTGCGTTGATACGGGCGATGGCGACCGACCCACCATCTTTGTCAGAGGTGTAGATAGGATAACGTGGTTCCTTTCTTAATCGCATGCCGTGATTGCGCTCGTCCTGCCACATTTTCTTGGTGTAATTCTTCCAGTTACGACAGGCAAATTCACTTCTGTGAAACTGTGCCAGACTACGCGTGGCTTTTAATCCGGCTTCCGTACTAAAAGTACCTGATCCACACATAGGATCGAGTAGGGCCATATTGTCATTCCAGCCAAGCATGTGCAATAGCCCGGCCGCGAGGACTTCACTGAGGGGAGCCTCGCCATGTTCTTCCTTATAACCGCGTTTATGCAGTGAATCACCGGAAGAGTCCACCATAATCCGCCCGTTTTTATTATTGAATTGCAGTTCGATTCTTATATCCGGGTTTTCGGTATTTACATCCGGTCTCTTCTTGAATTTGCGGCGGAAACGATCCACAATACCGTCTTTAATCTTTAAACCCGCAAAGCCCGTATGATTTATCATCGGATGACGTCCATTGGCATATACGGCAAATGTCTGGTCAGGATCGAAATACTCTTCCCAAGGGATATCAAGAGCAGCATAGTAGAGATTGTCCGGATTGCGTAGTGGAAAGTCAGAAACCGGAACCATTACACGTATTCCGGTCTGCAGAGCCATATTCAGTCGATAAATATGATAAAGCTCTCCTTCACCGCTGACGGCACGAGTATGAGTTTTAATATTAGTGATGCCCAGCTTCCGCATTTCGGTTGCCAATGCATCTTCAAGACCCATAAGGGTTTTAACGAGTATCTGCATAAATTATGTTTGTAAAACGCCTACATTAAAGGGCTTGATTTCGACACGTGAAGCGGCCTTGATACCTTCGCTGAGGTATTTTCTCGTTTCCCGCGGATCGATGATATCATCCACCCACAAGCGCGCTGCTGCATAATACGGTCGTGTTTGTTCGTCGTAACGACTTTTAATTTTTTCGTATAGTTCCGTTTCATCTACGGATTCAACTCCTTGCTTTTTCAGAGAAGCCGCCTGAATCTGAAGCAGAACCTTGGCAGCTTGTTCTCCGCCCATTACAGCTATCTTGGCAGTAGGCCAGGCAAAGATGAGATTGGGGTCATAAGCTTTTCCACACATTGCATAATTACCTGCACCGTAAGAATTCCCCATAACTATGGTGAACTTAGGGACAGTGGAATTGGAGACAGCATTAACCATCTTTGCACCATCTTTAATGATCCCACCATGCTCTGAACGAGTGCCGACCATAAAGCCCGTAACGTCATGTAGAAAAACCAGCGGTATCTTTTTCTGATTGCAGTTCAGTATAAATCGCGTTGCCTTATCCGCTGAATCCGAATAAATTACACCTCCAAACTGCATTTCTTTGGTAGCTGTTTTTACGACCTGCCTGTTATTCATTACAATACCGACAGACCAGCCATCGATACGGGCATAGGCAGTAATGATTGTCTTGCCGTAACCTTGTTTATATTCTGTTATACTGCCGGCGTCGACAATGCACTTGAGTAGTTCATGGCTATCGTAAGGACGAGCGGAATCCCTAGGGAAAATCCCTTTTATATCTTCTATTGAGCGCTCAGGATCTGTTGCGTCAATGCGATTCAATTGAATCGGTTTAGGTGGAGCCATCTTTGACATCAGGTCGCGGATAGTGTCTAGTGCTTCCTTGTCATCTTTGCATTTATAATCGGTCACACCGGAAATTTCTGACTGAGAAGTTGCGCCTCCCAGTGTTTCTATATCCACATCTTCACCGATAGCGGCCTTTACCAGATACGGTCCGGCAAGAAAAATAGAACCGGTACCCTCAACGATTAATGCTTCGTCAGACATGATAGGCAGATAAGCACCACCTGCCACACAAGCGCCCATAATCGCAGCTATCTGAGGAATGCCGCGCGATGACATTACAGCATTGTTACGGAAAATCCTCCCAAAGTGCTCTTTATCGGGGAATATCTCATCTTGCATCGGTAGATAAACTCCGGCACTGTCTACGAGATAAATGATGGGAAGTTCATGTTCCATCGCAATTTCCTGCGCACGCAGATTGAGTTTTCCTGTAATCGGAAACCATGCACCCGCTTTAACCGTCGCATCATTTGCTACGATAACACACTGCCTTTTAGCTACATGACCGATACCGACCACGACTCCGCCTGAAGGGCAGCCACCGTGCTCCTCGTACATGCCATCACCGGCAAATGTCCCAATCTCTATAAACTCACTGCGTTTGTCAAGCAGATACTTAATTCTCTCTCTGGCAGTCATCTTTCCCTGCTTGTGCAACTTCTCAATCCTCTTCTTCCCGCCGCCGAGATGCACTTTATTTCGTTTTCGTTGAAGTTCCGACAATGCGAGCAGCATCGCATCTTCATTTTGATTAAAATCCATTTCTTTATCAGTCATTTTTCACGATTTAAATTCCAGCAGTCACGCAATAACGCGTTTTCTGTGTTTTCTTCTTTAAAAACCCTCAAGGTAAGAAATATAGACTTTTAAATCAAGAAGTGCCGATTCTTGCTCTTTATATTCTTACGATATTTTTTATGCTTCCGCAAATGTAGCTTCCGCAAAAGCGAGAGCCAAGGTATAATCCCTTATCAATACTTCCCTGAAGCTTTTTAGTAACCGCATCCTTTTAAGGTGCGGTACTAAAAGCACTTCGACAATATAGGCTTTGTGTTGGAATCTTATGATTCGAGCGGCGATGCCGCGACACTTTTGAACGCAAAAGTGCAACACAAAGCTTTGTATGATAGCTGTTTTGCCCCATAGCCTACATTTCGACCGTGCTCAATGACCTAAGCTATGGTTACTAAAAACAATTATCATAGTTGAATGGAATATGATTAATCATTTTGCTTTTTTGACACGTGTGATTCTAACCTATTAAAATCTACAGATTAATCCTGCTGAGCAAATACTTTTCTCATAAGATCGGTTGTACGTTTCACCGGATCCTTGCGAATATCCTTTTCCATCTTTGCAATTTCAGAGAACAAGCCATCCATAGCAAGATTAGTAATGTGATCATCCAAGCTAGGATTTAATTTCTCTACAAATGGGATTGAATTATATCGTGTTACCACATCTGACCATAAATCCAATGCACCGAATTTATTCAGTGATTTGTGGATTTCCGGCTGGAATGATCTGTACAGCTTATCCGTTGTAGTACGCTGTAAGTAATTGGTAGCTGCATTGTCCGCACCACGCAGAATATCCCATGCATCGCGTACAGTCATCTGCTTGATAGCGCTTACAAATATGGGGCCGGCTGCTTTGGCAGCATCCTCTGCTGCACGGTTTATCTTGGTGACGATTTCGGTTTCCAGATTGTTGAATCCCGGTATTGCAGAAACCTTGGATACAACCTGTTGTGCTTCCTTAGGAAGTAGGATTTTATAAGGGCTTACCAGGTAACCATCAGTTTTTGAAAGAGACTTAGCACCTTCTAGAGCACCTTTTTCAAGAGCTTGTTTAAGACCATTAGCTACGTCTTCACTGGATAGAGAAATACCACTTTCTCCCGCAAATTCCTGTAAGATATCACATGAGGATAGGGTTAAGGTGGTTCCCATTACCATGATTCCCAGGAAAAATAAATAAATAGAGTTTTTCATATTTTAATCATATTTAGTCTGTCAGTATTAACTTTTAAAGATACGGTTTAGTTTCAGAATCTGTGTTAAAGTTATATTAAAGTGGTAGCAGTGAGCAGTGACGAGTGACTAGTGATGAGTGATGAGTAATGAGTTGTTAATGCCTAAATAACGTTGACCGCTTTTGGTTAATTAATCATTTGATGTTTTAATAAATATCGGACAGATATGAGCCTGAGGTTCTTTTCTTGGGTTTTAATCTTTCTTTCAAGCCTCATATTGCCTCTCGAGTTATTTCTTTTAGAAGTGATAAACCAGCTTGGTTTTATCTTCTTTCAATTTCAAAAGTACTGTTGTTGAAAGAAATAGGGGATAGATATTATCCAGAATAAACCAGGCTGGTTTTGCGAGATTTAATTTAAATTAGATTTTATTCTATGAGTGCTACACTCTATGCTAGTGAACAGTGATGAGTGATTGAGTGACGAGTGACAAGAGAATACAGGGGAACTCATTTCTAGTTCCTCATTTCTCATTCCTTCCCTAAATAGGGTTGACCGTTTTGCTTAATTAATCATTTGCGGAAGCTGATATGGTTTACAAGTGGACGAGTAGACAAGTGGACGAGTAGACAGGTGGACGGGTAGACAGGTGGAGTATTCTTTTCCGGTTTAAACATTTGCGTAAGCTAAAAGCCGATAACATACTCGTAACCGGTTTACTTGTCCACTCGTCCACCAAAAAGATGGAATACTGATTTTAATTTATTAAATTTGCCGCTTGAAAAAATTGATGATATGACACAAAAGAAAGTTTCAGAAGATAGATTTCAGTTCCACGATTATTATCAGGTAGATGAACTGATGAATGAAGAGCACAGAATCGTGCGTCAGGCGGTAAGAGATTGGGTTAAGCAAGAAGTAAGCCCTATCATTGAAGATTATGCGGAACGTGCTGAATGTCCGGTTCACCTGTTTAAAGGGCTGGCGGAAATCGGAGCACTAGGACCCAATATTCCTGCTGAATACGGTGGCGGCGGAATGGATGAAATCGCTTATGGTATTATTATGCAGGAACTCGAGCGCGGTGACTCAGGACTACGTTCTATGGCTAGTGTTCAGGGATCTCTTGTAATGTATCCGATCTGGAAGTACGGTACAGAAGAACAGAAAAGAAAATATCTTCCGAAGCTTGCATCAGCAGAAATGATAGGCTGCTTTGGATTGACAGAACCTGACCACGGTTCCAATCCTGCCGGAATGGAATCCAAAATCGTGGATGATGGTGATGCCTATATATTAAATGGTGCCAAGATGTGGATTACCAATTCGCCTATTGCGGATATCGCAGTCGTATGGGCACGTGATGAAGAGGGGCAGATGCGCGGAATGATTGTCGAGGCAGGAACACCGGGTTATAGTGCACCTGAAATCACAGGAAAATGGTCATTGCGTGCTTCCATTACCGGAGAGCTCGTATTTGATAATGTGCGTGTTCCTAAAGAAAATATGTTCCCGGATATCAGAGGACTTAAAGGTCCACTTGGTTGCCTTGATAAGGCGCGTTACGGTATCGCCTGGGGAGCTATAGGAGCGGCACTTGATTGCTATGACTCAGCATTGCGTTACAGCCAGGAGAGAATTCAGTTTGGTAAGCCTATCGGACAATTTCAGCTTACGCAAAAGAAACTTGCGGAAATGATTACTGAAATTACCAAGGCGCAATTACTGTGCTGGAGACTGGGTACTCTTGCTGACGAAGGCAAGGCTACAGCTGCTCAGATTTCAATGTCTAAGCGTAATAACGTTAATATGGCACTTGAAATAGCAAGAGAAGCAAGACAGATTCACGGAGGAATGGGAATTACCAATGAATACCCGGTAATGCGTCATCTTATGAACCTGGAAACGGTACTTACTTATGAAGGTACACATGATATTCATTTGCTGATTACAGGCCATGATGTCACGGGTTTAAAAGCATTCAAATAAGAAGTATTCATAAAACATATTCAGAATTCATTCGTTCTATACACGAAAAACACCGTAAATACGGTTAGATCATATAGAACAATAGTATTGCTATGCAATTGAAAAGATATTCACTTATGTTTTTTGTCCTTTTGCTCGCGGTAGTAAAGGGATATTCACAGGAAGTTATCAGTTTCTACAATCCTTCATTTGAGGATGTGCCTCGACATTCCAAGGTAGTTAAGGGCTGGAATGACTGCGGATTTATGAATGAATCTCCACCGGATGTACAGCCGGGATCATGGGAGGTGAGTCTGCGCGCCCAAGAAGGTGATACCTATCTTGGAATGGTGACAAGGGATAATGATACCTGGGAACGAGTCTCGCAGAGGCTCCCCAGGCCTATCCGTGGAGATAAGTGCTACAAATTATCCGTTCACTTGGCTGCATTTGAAAATTATGTGTCAGCAAGTAAATTGACGGGAAGAATCTCCAACTATAATGACCCTACAGTATTGCGTATCTGGGGCGGAAATGGAGTCTGTGAAAGAGCGCAACTGCTTGCAGAATCTACGCCTGTGCGACATTCCAATTGGGAGAAATACACATTTAAGCTGGAACCAACAGCTGATTATCAATTTATAATACTCGAGGCATATTACCATGTGCCTGTTCTGTTCCCGACTAATGGGAATATTCTTGTGGATAATCTCTCCGACCTGGTAGAAGTGCCTTGTGACGACGCTTTAATTGCAGTACAGAATAAACCGGAGGAAGTGGTGAGGGAAGTCGCTCATGTCCAGACACCTGCGCAGACTATAGAAAAGGAGATTCCTCAGATTGAAATTGCGGTACAGAAACCACAGATTATCAAGGAACTGGATCACGATAAGATTGAAGAAGGACAGTTTATCAGAATTGAAAACCTGTACTTTGAATCCGACTCTTCCAATGTTACCAGTAATTCTTTACCGGTATTGGATGAGATATACGAGTTCTTAAAAGCCCATCCCGATGTGAAAATCGAAGTCGGTGGACATACCAATAACCGTCCTCCAAAATTCTATTGCCTTCAGTTATCTGAACGACGTGCCAAGGCTGTTGCAGATTACCTTGTCCGTAGAGGGATACCAAAGGACAGAATTAGTTACAAAGGTTACGGTAAAGAAAAGCCACTCGTGAGTAACGAAACCCAGGAGGGTAGAGAAATGAATCAGCGCTGCGAGATTAAGATAGTGAGTGTAGGGAAGTAGGTCCACTCGAGTCTGCGGAACTTGTTCCGTATCTCAGGGATCGGCTCAGGCGGCCTTAGGGATTATCTTTGAGAGCCTTAGTATGTCACTCAGGAAAATTCATAGCTAGGAAATGGAAGAGTTTTATTCTTCTTCTGAATCATAACTTCCTTCTGCTGATTCTCTCTTTTTACTCTGCGCTTTTTTTCTTGCTTCTTCCTTTTCTTCTTTTATTCTGCGTTGCTCGGCCTCGTAACTGTCAAATTCACGGATTATTTCTTTCACAAGTCTATGACGGACGACATCATCCGTAGTGAGTTTAACAGTGGTTATCCCTTCTATATGCCCAAGTAACTTTATCGCCTGGTGAAGACCGGACTTCTGATAATGTGGCAAGTCAACCTGAGATAAGTCACCGGTGATTACGTACTTAGCTGATGGACCGAGACGTGTCAGAAACATCTTTATCTGGGCAAGAGTGGCGTTCTGCGCTTCATCCAGAATAACAAATGCTTTATCCAGCGTACGCCCGCGCATAAATGCGAGAGGTGCGATTTCTATAATCCTGTTGGCCATGAAATAATTTAACTTATCCAACGGCAACATGTCATCGAGAGCATCATAAAGAGGAATAAGGTAGGGGTCTACTTTATCTTTTAAATCTCCGGGCAGAAAGCCTAGACTTTCGCCTGCTTCTACAGCCGGTCGCGTAAGAATAATCTTATTTACGATTTTATTGCGTAGAGCCTGAACGGCGATGGCGACAGCTGTGTAGGTTTTCCCTGTACCTGCAGGCCCGATTGCAAATACAACATCATTATCTCTTACCGCATCAACTAGGCGTTTCTGATTAACCGTCTTCGCCTTAATCGGTTTCCCATCTCTTCCATATACGATAGTGGATCCGTTTTCTCCTGCGGGGATTTTATATTCCATGGGGTTTTCTCCTGCCAGCACGTCTTTAATCGAGTGTTTATTTAATTCCTTGTGTTCCTTTAAATACTTAATCATCGTTTCCAGATGCCTCTTGGCCTTCTGGACTTCCTTTTTGTCGCCTTGAATTTTTACATCGGTTCCGCGGGAGGTGATTTTTAAATCGGGAAACGCATCTTTAAATAAGTTGAATTTCTCGTTGTTTTGTCCAAAAAATAAGATAGGGTCCACATCGCCTATCGATAGAACAATCTCACTTAATTTCTTTGGGTTAATAATCGCAATAAATTTTAAGTTGATATAATACTTATAAAACGCCGGACAGAAATGTCTTGTTCTGTCAACTATGATAAAGATACATAGTTTTTTACTTAATGTAAGGATAAAATCTCTGCAATTTCTGAATGAATCGTCTGCTGTTCAGGACTCAATTATTTTAAAGGATAAAATTGTATTATAAAATCCATATTTTCCTCTGTATCTTTGGTTCGTTAAGATAGAAGGTATGTCGCATATTTTTTTGTTATCGGACCTCGGTACCGGGAGTTCTTCAATAAGTAGAATTAAAGGGAAAATTCTTTCCGGTAGTTCCGGAGTAGCCTTTGTGGATATAAGCCATGAGGTGAAGAACTATGAGGTTATGGAGGCGGGCATGTTGCTAAGGGATGTGATTGATTCGCTTCCGCAAATGTCGATTGTGATTTCCTTCGTAAGCTGTTATTATGATGATCCGGCTGATTATATACTCGTAGACACAGGAGCACATTATCTCATGGCGCCTAATAATGGCGTGCTTTCTTTTGCCGTGCCTGAAAGCGCATACAAGGTCTATTATCTGGGAAATTCGGATTATGGAAACTGGCCGGGAAAAACATTTGCTGAAGCTGCAGTACGCTTGCTGAACGGAGAAACACCTGAAACATTTGCGAAAGCTTATGATGACTTCAGAAAATTCATATCACTCAAGCCGATTATCAATGAGAGCTCCATACGTGCAACGATAATGAAGGCAGACAACTTTGGGAATCTCATTCTGAATGTCGATAGAAAAACCTTTGAAGAGGCAAGGAGCGGCCGCAGGTTTTCTCTGCATTATCAGCATAATAACCCGATTACATTTATCAGTAATCAGTACGCTGAAGTGGAGGTGGGAGATGTGCTGGCGAGGTTTAATAGCAATGGTTATCTCGAGATTGCCGTGAACCAAAGCAGTGCCTTGGATGAGCTGAATCTGAAAGGCAATGATTTAATTCAAATAGATTTTTATTGATGTTACATCGTATCGTAAAACTGACACTTAGAGAAGATGCCATAGATGAATTCATGGAGATTTTTAATGCTCATTGTGACAAGATAAGGGCGTTTCCGGGATGTAATAGTCTGCAATTGCACAGAGAACTGGATAGTACGGTATTCTTTACTTATAGTCTCTGGGATTCTGACGAAGATCTGCAGAAATATAGAAAGTCGGAACTTTTTGGGCAGTTATGGCCTCCGATGAAGAAGTGCTTTGGTGATAAACCCTTTGCCTGGTCAACCGAGGTTCTGAGAAAACTTTGAGAAATCTAAAACGGATTTTTCTGAATGCAGCTAGGGATGATACAAGTTTAAGGTGAAGGTTTTACCTTGTATAAGATTAAAACTAATGTGAGAACTCAATCAAATAGGTAATTATATAAAATATTCCCATATTTGTACGTTAAATAAGCTGATATGGCTATACGAACTACAAGTGAAAAGCAACTGGAAAATAATAACAGACGCGCTATATATAACAAGCTGACCAAATGGATGTGGATAGCTGTAGCTATCTTTCTATTGGCCATTGCTATTCTGTTTTTTACACTTTCCAGAAGTGGAATACCTTCCTTTGAGGAACTGGAGAATCCGGATATCGATTATGCATCGATAGTATTTGATGATAGAGGGGGAGAGCTGGGGCGCTATTACAGGGAAAACCGTGTAGCAGTGCCTTATGATAGCTTAAATCCATTCCTCGTAGAAGCATTGGTTGCGACAGAGGATTCCAGATATTTCCGACATTCCGGAATTGACTTTAAGTCCATAGGAAGGGTAGTGTTCAAAACCATTTTACTGAGGCAAAAGAGTTCCGGGGGAGGAAGTACTATAACTCAACAGCTTGCCAAGCAGCTTTATAGTTTCAGGAACTATGAGGGAATGAATAAGATTCAAAAGGGATTTGCACTGACATTCTTTAAATTGAAGGAGTGGATTACAGCGGTGCTACTCGAGCGATCTTATACCAAGGAAGAAATTATTTCCATGTATCTCAGCGAGTATGATTTTATCTATAGTTCGCATGGGATTGAAGCTGCTGCAAAGACCTACTTTGGGAAACCGCAGAAAGAGCTGGAACTGGATGAAGCTGCTGTTTTAATAGGGATGCTTAAAAACTCGGTTCTGTATAATCCTGTGAGATTCCCCACCAATGCCACCAACAGAAGAAATGTAGTACTCGATCAGATGACAAAGGCCGGCTCGATTACCAGAACCGAGCTAGACTCTCTCATCGTGAAACCTCTGGACATCTCCAAGTTTCAGAGAGCCGACCATATCAGCGGCGATGCAACCTATTTCAGAGCTTATGTAAATAAGTGGGTGCAGAGTTTGATAAGAGATAATGATATTAAGAAATCCGATGGAACACTATATAATATATATACAGACGGATTGAGAATATATACGACTATTGATTCCAGAATGCAGACTCATCTTCAGGATGCAGTACAGGAACACATGGCGGTCAATCAGGAAAGATTTTTTACGCATTGGAAAGGGCGTGACATCTGGGGCAACACAGGTGATAATTATCCGGTGGATATAAAAAAGGCAGATTTGCAACGCCTGATGAGAGAATCGGACAGATTCAAATTGCTACAGAGTAAGTATCTCTCAGTGAAAATCAGCGAACTGCAGAACGAATTTAATGTGACTCTCTTCGATTACGACTTGCCGAGACTTATTGAAGCTTCCAAGGATGCGAACTATCTGAAAGGCCTGGAACAGAAGAAATTGATTACTGAAAGTAAGGCAGATGTGCTGCGTAGAATTGTTGCGAGTGATCACTGGCCGGCATTTAAAACTGCATGGGAGGACATGGAGGCAGCAGTTGACAAGAGTTTTAACACAGCTGTTGAGATGAAAGTCTTCGCTTATAACAAGAAAAATGAGGCGGATACAATAATGACTCCACTGGATTCAATAAAATACCACAGGATGATACTGCAAGTGGGTTCACTGGCTGTAAATCCCAAGAACGGATATGTAAAAGCCTGGGTCGGTGGTGTTGATCATAAGTACTTTAAATTTGATCATATTAATTCGCGACGTCAGGTAGGTTCTACATTTAAACCTTTTATATACAGCACTGCGATTTCCTTGCAAGGTTTTTCTCCATGCTTCCCGGTTATGGATATTCAATACAGCATTCTCCCCAATGAAGGCAATTTCCAATTGATCGATGCCTGGAGACCTGAAAACACCGGCGGAGAATATAGCAGAGAAAATATAACTCTTTATGAAGCGCTGAGAAAGTCCGTAAACTCAGTTTCTGTGTTTCTTATAAAGCAGATGGGCGACACGGAACCGGTAAGGGGAATTGTGCATAATATGGGCATTGATTCTTCCAAGAATGCTGCGAATGGTCGCTATCTCATCCCCAAGTTGCCGTCGATAGCATTGGGGGCTGCCGACCTTTCCGTTATGGAGATGACCGGAGCTTATGCAACATTTGCCAATAATGGTAAATATACCAGGCCGGTAATCGTGACCAAGATTATGGACAGAAACGGTAAGGTGTTGTATCAGAACGTGCCACATACACAGGTAGCTCTCAACAGCACTGTGAATTATGTGATGGTAGATATGCTGAGAAAAATTGCACCTCCGGGTATCACATTCAAGAGTGATGTCGGCGGTAAGACCGGAACGACTAATGACCATTCCGATGGCTGGTATATGGGAATCACACCTAATGTAGTCGTAGGTACCTGGGTAGGTGGTGAAGACCGCTGGATGCGATTCAGAACTATCACTTACGGCCAGGGTTCACAGATGGCTAGACCTATATTTGCCAAGTTTATCAAAGCGCTGGAAGACGACCCCAATGTCGATTACGATGCTGCGGAACGATTCTATAGACCGAGAGGAGATCTGGAAATAGAAATCGATTGCGACAAGTATAAGCGTTCACATCCTGCGGATGATCACAACAAGATCTTTGAAAGGATGGAAGATAATTCGGGAGGATTCTTTTAAAGAGAGAGGAAAAGAGATTTGCCGACTTTGTAGCCGGCAAATCTATCTGGATTTTATTCGCCTGAGTATAATGGGAATTGTTCCATGAAGCTATTGATCTTGGACTTGATACCGGTCTGTAGTTTTTCATTATCCGTGTCGGAAAGAATTTCATCTATCCAGGCAACTACTTGCCTGCAATCATCTTCCATTAATCCTCGCGTCGTTATAGCAGGAGTTCCGATACGCACTCCGGATGTAACCATCGGAGATTCGGTATCGAAAGGAACCATATTCTTGTTGACAGTGATGTCGGCCTTGATAAGCGTATCTTCTGCCAGTTTACCTGTCAAGCCCTTGCTGCGCAGATCTATGAGCATAAGGTGATTGTCTGTTCCACCGGAAATAAGATTATATCCTCTTGCAACAAATTCATCGGCCATTGCTTGCGCATTCTTAATCACCTGTCCGGAATACACCTTGAATTCAGGTTTTAAAGCTTCTCCAAAGGCAATTGCCTTAGCAGCGATAACGTGCTCAAGTGGTCCTCCTTGCATTCCGGGGAAAACGCCGGAATTTAAAAGACCGCTCATTAGCCTAGGCTTGCCGCTTCTAGTTAAGATGCCCATTGGATTGGGGAAGTTTTCTCCCATCATGATAATTCCACCACGTGGACCGCGCAATGTCTTATGCGTTGTCGACGTGATTATATGACAATGCTTAACCGGATTATTCATGTATCCTGTTGCAATCAGGCCGGCAGGGTGGGCGATATCAGCCATAAGTAAAGCGCCTACGCTATCTGCTATTTCTCTGAAACGCTTGTAATCCCAATCACGGGAATATGCTGATGCACCACAGATAATCATCTTGGGCTTAACTTCTTCGGCCTTGGCAGCCACTTTATCCATGTCGATTAAACCGGTTTCTTCATCAACGCCATAGAAATGAGGTTCAAATGTCTTTCCGGAATAGTTTACAGGGGAACCATGAGTAAGGTGTCCACCGTGCGATAAATCAAATCCCAGAATCCTATCTCCCGGCTTTAACACAGCCAGATATACAGATCCGTTAGCTTGAGACCCGGAGTGCGGCTGAACATTTGCGTAAGCTGCACCAAATAATTCTTTCAACCTGTCAATAGCAAGCTGCTCGACTTGATCGACAAACTCACAACCACCATAGTAACGCTTACCAGGATAGCCTTCGGCGTATTTATTGGTTAAACAGCTCCCCATCGCGTCCATGACTTGCTGTGAGACAAAATTCTCACTAGCAATGAGCTCAAGCCCGTGTCGTTGCCTGTCTTCCTCGAGATTAATTAAATCAAATACCTTGTTATCACGCATAATTTTAAAATTTTAAGCGATTAAATGTTAGCTTCTAAAGGTAGTATTAATCTACGGAAATACGAATTTAAGGATGCTTTTTAATCACAAATGGGGAAAGGGCTTTCAATATCTAAATCTCGTCCGGTCTAAGTTGAATAATGTATAAAAAGAAAGATTTAATAGGTTGAAAAACTGGAATAATTACCTGTAAGTTGAATAGATTATTTATCTTAAACCCGAATTGGATACATTTATCATTTAAAACCTATTTCTATGAGCTTCAGATATTTTACTTATTCTATCACATTTGTCATGGTTGTTTTCTTTTTTAATACTTCAAAGGCACAGGTTCCCAACGGTAGCTTTGAGCAATGGCAGACTGTGAATGGCCTGGAAGTGCCGCTTCATTGGGAGACTAATCACACCGAAGAGTTTAAACGTCTGGAGAAGAGTAATGAATCCACTCATGGAAATTTCTCACTGAAGTTAATCCCGGCAGATGGAGCTTCAGGCCTTAATACCAGATGTGAGTCTATCGCCGAAATAGGTTTTAAATTGCCGGAAGTTGCTGCTGAAGGCGATCGCATTTTATATTATGTGAAAAACGAAGCTTTAACTCCAGGTGAGGTTCCATTTTTCACTGTTAAGTTTGAATTTTACAATGGAACACGCCGGATGAAGCTGGATTATGCACCTATAGATCAGAATCTGGCTGATTTTACCTTGATAGAAAAGGAAATACCCAAGCTTAATATCGACTCTGTGCTTATTGTCTTTTATGGTTCCGGTATATTGAGAGAACAGGGGCATGGCTGCGGGAGAAAGTCCAATATCTGGATTGATAATATTTATGTAGATGCCAGAACTTCGGTAGAAACAGCTCTGGAAGAACAACTGCTTTTATATCCTAATCCTGCCTTTGGCTACGTCAAGGTTGCCGATTCTGCTAGCCCGATTGAGCGATATGCGATATACAATATGCAGGGCCAGCTTCTTGAAGTAAATCCGTTTAACGGTGATGGAATAGAGTTACTTGCCGAAGGGATGAATATTATCCTTTTATACAAGGCAGATGGTACAGTTTCTTCGCATAAGGTTATGAATCACGGAAGATAAAACCTCCAGGGATTTACAAGGGCAATCGCGGATAGCATACATAATATCTGGTCGCTGATTTTAATTCGAGAGCGTTGTCGCTGATTTCCGAGAAGGGAATTACTTTGCCTGACTTGAGCAATATCTGTATTTCCTCCGAGTCGATGCGGTACAGTGCATTGGTGTCTTTTCCGGTTAAAACGAGCTCTTCAATTAATGCCTCTGATAAACTGCCGTCTGCAGATAAATTTGACTTGATTTTGTTTATTTCAGCTTCCGCAAATGGCTCGATGGATAGCTGTATCCTGAAGATATGTCTTTCAATCAAGCCACGGGCGAGGATTTGTATTTTGGGATCAGCAATATGCATAGATGATTTTATGAGATTGATAATATCGGAATCATCCAGCTGTACAAACGCATCCAATGCTTTCTCTTTGTCCGCAGGGCTATAATTGCGGTTAATTTTTAAAGCATTTGCGAAAGCGGGACTAAGATTACACTTATCGATATATTCGGGATTTTCCTTGAGTAAAGTGAAAAGTTTTATGAGCATTTTCTCAGCGCTCACGACCGTCTTGTGAAAATACACCTGCCAATACATAAGCCGTCTAGAAAGGAGAAATTTCTCGATGGAATACAGACCCTTTTCTTCCACAACCAGTTGATTATCACGGACATTAAGCATCTTAATGATACGGTCGTAACCGATTACACCCTCGGCAACTCCGGTGAAATAACTGTCTCGCATGAGATAATCGAGGCGATCCATATCCAGCTGCCCGGAAATGAGTTGATGGAGGAATTGCTTGTGATAATCACCCTTGAAAATCTGAATTGCAAGTTCCAGCGCTCCGTTCATTTCCTTATTGAGGCGCTTCATCAGTGCCAGAGAAATTTCCTCGTGGCTGATGGGGATTATCAGTTCCTCAAGCGCATGCGAATAAGGTCCGTGCCCTATATCGTGCAAGAGAATAGCAATCTGTACCGCTTCTGCTTCTTCAGCCGTAATTTCAATATCCTTCTGCTGTAAACTACGGATTGCCTGACGCATGAGATTAAAAGCTCCCAGAGAATGCAGAAAACGCGTATTAGTAGCACCGGGATAAACGTAATCGGAAAGACTCAATTGCTTTATCCTCCGAAGGCGTTGAAAAATCGGATGCTGTACAATTTCATATAAAGTTCCATAAGGAAGTGTAAGAAATCCATATACGGGGTCGTTAATTATCTTGTGCGAAGACATAGTCACTGAATTTTTATGCTATAGTACAATAACTTATTCACATTTTTCGCTGTTAAGATATCAATTAAGTAAAACAAAAGGATTTATGGCAGATATTAAAATATTATGGGCTGATGATGAAATCGAAATGCTGAAGCCTCAGTTAATGTTTTTGGAAGAAAAAGGATATGCGGTTACCAAGGTTACCAATGGACACGACGCATTGGATGAGCTTGCGGAAGGCGACTTTGATGTTGTCTTTCTTGACGAATCTATGCCCGGATTGACCGGACTGGAAACGTTAAGCAGGCTGCGCGCAATCAACACTCGTGTACCGGTTGTAATGATTACCAAGAACGAAGAAGAGGATCTGATGGAGGAGGCAATCGGTTCAGAAATAGCCGATTATCTGATAAAGCCGGTAAATCCGAGGCAGATTCTGCTTTCGCTGAAAAAGATTATCGATAATAAACGTCTTGTGCAGGAAAAGACGGCTACAGATTATCATGCAGAATTTCGCGAGATATTGATGCAAATTAACTCCGGACTGGACCTGGACGAATGGATAGACGTATATAAGAAAATAATACACTGGGAACTGAAACTGACTGCCACAGAATCCTCGCAAATGGAAGAAATTCTCTCCATGCAGAAGCAGGAAGCCAATGGCGAATTTTCAAAGTTTGTCAAGAAGAATTACCTGGACTGGATTGATGAGGACAACGAAGACAGGCCTGTAATGTCCAATACTTTGTTGAGAAAAAAGGTTTTTCCATTAATCAAAGATGATAAACCTACAATAATGCTTTTGCTTGATAACTGCCGTTATGATCAGTGGAAAGTCATTGAGCCGATTATAAGAGAAGAGTTTAATCTCATCAGTGAGGAGAACTTTATCTCAATCCTGCCGACGACTACTCAATACAGTAGAAATGCCATTTTCTCCGGTCTGATGCCTGCTGACATTGCCAAGCATTACAGACGCTGGTGGCTGAATGATAATGAGGAAGGCGGTAAGAATCAGTTTGAAGATGAGTTGCTGAGTGAGCAGATTAAGCGCATAATCCACCGCGATATAAAACACGATTATTTCAAGGTTACTAATCAGGAACTTGGTCAGGAACTCATTTCCAATGCTCAGAATTATCTCAATAATGATTTTACGGTTATCGTTTATAACTTTATCGATATGCTTTCTCATGCGCGTACGGAAATGGAGGTACTGAAGGAACTTGCCGGGGACGAAGGTGCTTATCGCAGTCTTACCAGATCCTGGTTCCTGCATTCGCCATTATGGGAAGCTTTACGCAAAATATCTGATAAGGATTTCAGATTAATCGTTACTACGGATCACGGCACAATCCGCGTTAAGACACCGAGTAAGGTGATAGGAGACAGGGAAACTACACCGAATCTTCGCTATAAAGTAGGAAGAAATCTTGATTACAAGAAAGGAGACGTCTTTGATATTACCAAGCCGGAAACCGCGGGCCTTCCATCGATAAATGTTAGTTCGACGTATATCTTTGCGACTGAGGACAAGTATTTCCTCTATCCTAATAATTACAACTACTACAATAATTACTACAGAAATACTTTCCAGCATGGCGGTATTTCGCTGGAGGAGATGATCTGTCCGTTTATCGTGTTGGAAACGAAGTGATTTCTCAGTGACTAGGGACTAGTGACGAGTGACCAGGGGAGTGTGGGTTTCTCTGAAGAGGGGAGTGAGGATGTCTTAGCTTTCGCAAATGGTTTATCGTCTGTGCGCAAGATTTGCCTGGTGTGCGTAAGATTTGCCAACTTTCTGAAAGTTGGCAAATCTGGTTTAACTCTGCTACCAGGTAAACGGTCTCCATCCTATTCCAAATTCAATATAATCTGCGGCTCCTCTGTCAAGTGTTTTTAAACCAATTTGGGCAAAAGCAAACTTGGTGATATTATATCTTAGGGCAGGTCTCATGAAAAAACTGCCTTTGCCTCGATTGTCAGAAAGATAGGTTCCGACTTGCATCCTGACCACAAAGTGATAAAAGAAGAAATCATAGCCGGTATGCACTCCGGCAATCCATCTGTCGTTTCGGTCTACTTGAGTCAGTCGGTCGTCAAAGAAAAGATCCGTACCTAAAACTATACCGTGCATTTCGTTAAATCGATGCCCGTAATCCAGGGTAGCCGTGAAAGTGCTTTTGAGGATATTGCTCCCTGCTAAAGCTTTATTTTGAGCTGCCCCACCGGCTAAATATAAAGAAAAGCTATTTTCTCTTAGCGCTAAGACCGGTGAGCTTGGTGGACGACTAAATCGCGCCGGCAAGGGATCGCCTTGATATAAATCAGAAATTGCGCGAGACTGATCTCGATTATAGTTATACCGCATTCCCACAGTGATTCCATATAAGTTTAAACCTGAATTAGGTTGAAAGGTGCTTCCGTTACTGAAGTGAGTAAAGTCAACTCGGTAAATTAAATCGATTTCACGTGTCCATTTATAGGAGAAACCAACATCCAAATTGAAATAAACCGCCATTCTTGCACCGATGGCTGTGTTTACCGGATTGGTCTCTTGATCGTAGGGGACAAGTTTATAAGTCAGTCCTAAAGAAGGTCCTATTGAAAAATTGTGTCGCAGATTAGGTTTAGATAAATTGAAATTGATAAACCCAAAAATCGCATTAGGATTTCCAAAGACTGCTGCATCACTTAAATAACCGGAGTAGAATCCTACACCGTAAGAAGGGTAGCCATAGCGCGCCGACCATATAGAGGGGTCGGAAGGTTGCCAGCCCAGTTTTAGTGTGAATGCCCCATATCCATTATCTAGCAAGCCACTTTCCTTTAATGAAGCGTCAGATTTTAGGAAGGAGCCAAAATGAAACTTGGGCTCGATATATCTATATTGAACTTTGGATGATGAACTCTTTTCTTCTTGTGCCTGGCCAAAACCGGTAATGGAATAAAATAACAAGAGGGAGAGGAAAAAGAATCTCATTGGTTCAAAACATTTTATAGTAATAAAGCCAAAAATAAGTAAAAACCTGAAGCCGACGGTATAATGTTAATGATTAGTTTGTAGTCGGGACAACAAATTAATAAAATATGGTATGTGTAAGTACACATAGATCAAGCTTATAGTTAAAGTTTCTGCCGTAGTTTCCAGTGGTTAAGTTGTACATGTAATAGATTTTCCAACTTTTAGAAAGTTGGAAAATCCGGTGTATAGGTCAAGTAGGGTATGGAGAATCGAAGAATAACTGGGGAAATTGTGTATACGGAAGGATTGCGTATATTTGAGAGTTGTGTGGCATTTTGAAAGACAGTAGAAACCTAAACCTAAGGTGATATTTAAATGAATAAAATAGGATTTTTTATAATCACTTTCCTTACAATTCTGGCTATTAATCAAGGATACGCACAGATAAATTATTCGATTAAAACCGAGACAGGATTTTTGAAATATCTAAATAATACAATACAGGTTGATCCCGGGCCTAACTGGAAAGGGTACAATTTATTTGAGAAAAACGGTATTGACTTAAATATTGTAAATGGAGTTTACTTCAAAAATCAATTATTTGCCGGAATTGGGGTAGGATATTTTAACTTTGAAGGGATAAACGGGATATCCGTCTTTTCAGACTTGGAATACTTGTTATTGAAAACCAGATTAAGACCTCTGATTAATCTTAAACTGGGATACAGTCATATATGGAATCAATATGAGAACGGAACCGGGACCGGACTTGGGGAAATATGCGTTGGACTTAATTATAAATTAACTGAGAAAATAGAAATTTATGCAAAATCCGGCTTTGCGATGACGCAGCAATCATTGTTAATTCCAATTAGGCTTGGTATCCGATTATAATAGTACATATTGATCCCATTAGCAGTTCATTTGCCAAAATGGCGGATAATCGACGTCGATTGGACGTTTTCGATAAGAAAAAATACTATCTTAGTCCTAGTATTTGTCGGTAGATCTGCTCTGCTTCAAGCTGATAAGACGAGGTGATTTGTGGACAACCAATGAAAAGAATAAAGTGAGGACAAAAGCATTTTATATCGGACTGGCTTTAATTATCATCAGCTTTATTGCTTGTGTAATAAACTTCTACCTTTTAATTTATGGAATACCGACATTTTCGGTTGGAGCTATATTGGTTTTGCAATCAAAACGGACAAATCTGGCAAAATTATTAACGACATTAATACCGATTATTTTATACATTCCATTCACATTTTTGTTCTTATATTTTTACAATTATTCAACACCAAAGGCAATTCTAATCTCGAATAATTTTGAAGGAAATTTGCGAGTTGTATATAACGAGAAGTGTGGTCGTAACTATGACAAAATAGGAGGTGTGAGAACATTGATTTTTCCAGAAAATGGAATATTGGTTTTAAACGAAGATTTCGATAGACACGTTAATTTCAATTATTATTTAGTTGATGAATTAGGCAACAGGACTGAAATACCACAAATACTTGATTTCAACGATAGAGTTCAGAATCGAGCATGCGTTTTAGTAGGTGGTTCAGGAACAATCGGACAGATAATAGAAGCCAGCTCAACTAATCAAGAAGAGAAAGGAATATTATTTTCGGATTTTTATGTATATAACAGAGGCACCGTCGACAGAAATGGCTATAATAGTCAACAGAAATTTGACTCGTTAACAACAGCGATCGTAAACCATTGCAGACAACAAAATTAAAGATATTCGATAACATCCAATTTTACCGGAATGACGGCAGTGAACCATGTTTAAAATGTTTTAGTAAAATTGATGTATCCTCTTTGGTTAAAAGCAAAGAGTAAAATGTAAATAAAGTAAATGAAACACTTAATTTCGGCTACATTTTTAGTTTTATTAATGACTGCTTGCAGCACTACAAAACTGATTTCAGATTACCAACTTGAGAAGAAAAACTATCAGGAAGTAATCGGTGCTTTAGATGAGAATCAACGCAAGCCAGATAAATCTGCTTTATATCCGAATGGTATAAATGGAATTTATGAGGATATTGTAGCGACGATAGATTACCCGAAAGCCGCAAAAGAGAATAACATTCAGGGAAAAGTTGTGGTAGAGTATATCGTTGAGACGGATGGAAAAGTTAAAGAAGCCAGGATTATTGAAAGTGCTTCACGTGAACTTGACAAAGAAGCCATACGCGTTATTTTCTCACTGGGAAGATTTTATCCGGGATTTAATGATGGTAAACCTGTAAGAGTATATTATAAACTCCCAATAGAGTTTAAATTGGATTGAATTCTACTCACGACGAGAACTTTGCTCAAGCCGGATTGAAAAGTCCCGCCCGTAACCAAAGCTGCTTTGCCGTTACAGGAAATGATAGAAATTCACGCAATCCGGACAGCTGTGCCTCGAGCAAACCGGCTAAAGACACAAAAAGCTATAAAATGCATAAAGAAAATGACTACCCTTATTATCTCATAAAAAGTAGAAAATAAAATGGATAAGAATCCCTTTGATATATTTACAGACGAATACGAAAGTTGGTTTAAAGAAAATGATAATCTTTTTCAGTCGGAATTACTTGCTTTGCAAGAAGTTGTTCCTGTTGGGAAAAAAGGAGTTGAAATTGGAATTGGAAGCGGAATCTTTGCAGAGAAGTTAAATATCAAATATGGTATTGATCCTTCGGAGAATATGTTGAAACTTGCACGGAAGAGAAATTTGAACGTTGACTATGGTGTTGCTGAAAACTTACCATATCCTGATAACAGTTTTGATTTTGCCGTTTTTATAACTTCTATTTGTTTCGTAGAAGATCCGTCAAAAGCATTGCAAGAAGCATATCGTGTGATTAGACAGAACGGTAATTTGATTATTGCTTTTATTGATAAGGAGAGTCTTCTTGGAGAAAAGCTTGTTGCAGAGAAAAATGAAAGCAAATTTTACAGGACTGCAAATTTCTTTTCTGTTGAGGAAGTGATTTCACTTATTGATTCTTCTGATTTTGAAATTAGTGAGATATTTCAGACTTTGACCCGTATACCGAAGACGGAAATTGAGCAGCCCATGAAAGGATTTGGGAAAGGAAGTTTTATAGTAATTAAAGCAAATAAAAAATAATTATGGCTGCTGCTCACCTGTTAAAAGAGTCTGAAAACGCTATTGAATCATAAAGGTGAAATTTTATAAGGGAATTCATCCGGATGTAATTCTTATTAGGAAAAAGAAAATTTAAATAAATGGCAAAATTTGATAAACTACCTGTTGAGCAAGACACAAATGTAATCTCTCGAAAACGAATAAAAATCCTAAACTACGATGCTGTACATGAAATTTGGTCTTGGGATGGAATTAAAGGGGAGAGCATCATTTTTGTTACTGAAGAGATAAATGAATTATCCGAGAATGAAATCATCGATCTTGTAAAGTCGGCTTTTCAAGTTGAAGATATATCTCAAGTTACTATATCTCAAGGGAAGTCGGACTTCACCTTTGTAAACCTCAACTTTGAAGTTTAAGGAATTTGGTCAATAAGACTGATATCCCCTAGGCTACCTATCACCAATAACACTTCCTGGATTCAATAAATACCGTTAAAAAAAGGTATGAAAATCTTGTGATTAAATTAACTATATTGTAATATTGCAATATAGCAATTAACGAATGAAGTGGCACAAGTGAAGAAAAATAAATATACGGAAAGCCAGCAAGAAATGGCAACTTTATTAAAAGCAATGGCGCACCCGGCGCGAGTAGCTATTATGGAGCATTTGTTAAAAATAAATGCTTGTATTGTTGGTGATATAGTGGACGAATTGCCTTTGGCGCAGCCAACTGTTTCACGACATTTAAAAGAATTGAAAAATGCAGGCTTGATTAAGGGAAGTGTTGAGGGCAATACAATTTGTTATTGTGTCGACGAGCGGGGAATCGAAAAGTTAGATCAATATTTTTCCGATTTTTCCTCCCAACTTATTAAACAAGAAAATGATTGTTGTTAAGCATAAAAAATAGACAATGAATAATTACGACCAAATTAAAGAAATGGTAAAGCAAAAGTACAGTGAGATTGCTTTACAAGAAGATGAAATGACTTCTTCAAGCTGTTGTGGCCCCCGCACAAACAGTAATAAGGTATATCACATCATGGGAGAAGATTATAGTGAGATGGAAGGTTATATTCCTGATGCTGATTTGGGCCTTGGCTGTGGTTTACCGACACAATTTGCAAAAATTGAAAAAGGTGATACTGTAATTGACCTGGGGTGCGGAGCCGGCAATGATTGCTTTGTAGCTAGAGCGGAAACCGGGGAATCGGGGAAGGTGATTGGAATTGACTTTGCTGAAGCAATGATTGATAAAGCCCGCTCTAATGCAGATAAGTTAGGCTTTAATAATGTGGAGTTTAGACAGGGTGATATCGAAAAGATGCCTGTAAGTACGGAGACTGCTGATGTTGTTGTGAGTAATTGTGTGCTTAATCTCGTACCAGATAAATCAGCGGTTTTTGAAGAAATGTTCCGGGTTTTAAAGTCGGGTGGACATTTTAGTGTTTCAGATATTGTATTGACCGGTGACTTACCTGACAAAATTAAAAATGCTGCTGAAATGTATGCCGGTTGTGTAGCAAGTGCAATTGATAAAGATGAGTACTTAAGCTATATCACTCAAGCCGGTTTTTCTAATCTAACTATCCAGAAAGATAAACCGATTATCGTTCCTGATTCCATCCTAAGAGAATATTTGACGGAAGAGGAAATAAAAGAATACAAATCTAAAGAGACGGTAATCAGAAGTTTGACAATTTATGCTGAAAAGTCGGATAGTTGTTGTAATCCTAAAACCAATTGCTGCTAAGCTGAAAATAGCTGTATGAATGTTAGAATGAAGTTTTTAGACCGTTATTTAACGGTTTGGATATTTTTAGCAATGGCTCTTGGAGTAGGATTAGGTTATCTTTTTCCCTCCTTTTCTTCAGTAGTGAATAGACTCACCATTGGTACGACAAATGTACCGATAGCTATAGGTTTAATTTTAATGATGTATCCACCGCTGGCAAAGGTGGATTATTCACTTTTGCCTAAAGTATTGCAGGACAAAAAGGCCATAAGCATGTCCTTATTGTTGAATTGGGTAATAGGTACGATATTGATGTTTGGCCTGGCTGTTTTGTTTTTAAGAAACGAGCCGGAATACATGACAGGACTTATTTTAGTAGGTTTGGCAAGATGTATAGCAATGGTTATCGTGTGGAGTGATTTGGCGAAAGCCAATAGGGAATACACTGCTTTATTGGTTGCATTAAACAGTGTCTTTCAAATTGTATCCTATAGCTTTTTTGTGTGGCTATTTATCAATGCTTTACCGAGATACCTAGGCTTGGGGAATTTTGATGTAAGTGTCTCTATGCGGGATGTCACCGAAAGCGTGATGATTTATCTAGGAATTCCATTTCTAGCGGGCTTTCTTGGCCGCTATTTACTGATTAAGAAAAAAGGGAAAAGATGGTATCAGCATAAATATATTCCCAGAATTTCGCCTATTACATTGATTGCACTTTTAGCGACTATAGTCTTGATGTTTAGCTTGAAAGGTAATCAAATCATTGAGCTGCCTATGGATGTAGTCAAGATTGCTATACCGCTCATTCTTTATTTTGTACTCATGTTTTTCATTAGTTTTTTTATCAATAAAGCAATGAAGATTCCTTACGATAAAAATGCTTCGATTACATTTACTGCTGCCGGAAATAATTTCGAATTAGCTATAGCTGTTGCAATAGCCGTTTTTGGGTTAAATTCTGCACAGGCATTTACTGCTGTAATCGGACCTTTGGTTGAAGTTCCCGTCCTTATATTTTTAGTAAGAGTAAGCTTAAGACTTAAGCAAAGATATTATTCAAAATGAAGCCAAATATTTTAGTTTTATGCACAGGAAACTCGTGTAGGAGTCAGATGGCAGAAGGATATTTACGCCACTTCGCACAGAATAAAGCTGCTATATATAGTGGCGGTGTAGAAACGCATGGAGTTAATCCCAGGGCGATAGCTATTATGCAAGAAGATGGGATTGATATTTCTATGAATACTTCCAATCACATTGATGAATATTCCGGTATTGATTTCGATTTTGTTATTACAGTTTGTGATAATGCTAAAGAGAGCTGCCCTATATTTCCTAATACGGCTATAAAATTTCACCATAACTTCTCTGACCCGGCAAAAGCAACCGGAACAGAAGATGAAATTACTAATCAATTCAGGCAAGTCAGGGAGGAGATAAAGGCATATTGTCACGCTTTTGTGGCTGAAAATTTATGAATGATATTCCTTTCGCTCTATAGTAGTACGAAATAAAAACATACGTTTATTTCTTGTTATCTTTGTTAAAACCTTAGTTGTAAGTTTTATCCGAGAAGAAATTAAAATTTACTTGATGATATGCACTATTGTACTGTTTGTAAGAAAGAATATGCTTCAAATTTCTGCCCCAATTGTGGACAGAAAAAAGTGAGTGGGAAGATTACTTTCGGCACCTTTTTAAATGATTTATTCAATAATGCATTTTCTCTTGACAAATCACTATTTGCAAACATCAAAAGTTTAATCATTAATCCGCATGGAATTGTAAACAATTACCTGAATGGATATAGAGGATATTACTCCAGCCCGGGAAAACTACTCATTGTTGCCTCGATAATCCTCGCATTGGGATTCTCCTTTACCAAGTCACGATTTTTTATAGTACATATTGATAAATCCAGTATTCAAGAGCAATTTCTGTTTTTATTCCTTTTTGTTTTTCTGCTATCACTTTTATCCTATTTAGTCTATTACCTGGGCTGGAAAAGAACTTTTACTGAGCACATAATCATAAATATTTACAGCATAAGTTTGTGGACTGTTTTCTTTACACCGATTGCCATACTTGATTATCTATATTCCGATAGCACTATAATTTCAAAAGCTATCCTCTATTTATACTTTTTCCTTATAATTATCTGGAATAATAGAGTCTTTGAGATTAGTCCAACATGGAAAAGAATTGCCTATATATTTTTAAATGTATTGTTGGTGGGAGTGTTCGTTTTTGGCTTGAATTTATATTATAAATAGCTAGTTTTCTGGTGATAATATCTAACCTTATCATAAATATTTATAACTCAAGGGCCTAAGCTCCATGAAGGAACTCTGGTAAGATATTTATTGGGAATTACTGATACTAAAAAATAGCAAAGGAGAATATCTATTAATTTCATACTTTTACATCTATGACATTCAATATTCCTCCACACCTTACAGGTTTAAATGCTGAGGAGGTTTTAGCTTCTCAGAAAAGACATGGTTTCAACGAAGTTGCTACGCATAAAAACTCTTGGTTAAGCTTGCTCTTGAATATTTTAAAAGAACCCATGCTGCTTTTACTGATTGCCGTAGCAATTATCTACTTGATTGTGGGTGATTATGGTGAGGCGCTATTTATGATCGGGGCGATTGTTATTGTTTCCGGGATTTCTTTCTATCAGGATAATCGTAGCGAAAAAGCATTGAAGGCTCTAGAAAAACTCAACGAGCCTTTAAGTACAGTTATCCGAAATTCTATAGTGATGAAAATTCCTACACATGAGATTGCAGTTGGCGACTTGTGTATCATTGAGGAAGGAAGAATGATTAATGCCGATGGGAAAATTGTGCATAGTAATGACTTTTCAGTCAATGAAGCATCATTGACAGGCGAATCATTTTCAGTTTTCAAGAGTCAGGAAACAGATGACAGAAATGTGTATAGCGGAACCTTGGTTGTTTCAGGTTTAGCGGTTTTTGAGGTAGAGGAAATTGGTAATTCAACCAAAATAGGAAAAATCGGTCAATCAATCCAGACCATTCAGGAAGAGCGCTCACCTTTACAAATTCAAATTAACAATTTCGTTAAATGGATGGCGGGTATTGGCGTTGTCGTGTTTTTAATGGTATGGGGTTATAGTTTTTGGCAAAGCAGAGATATCATTGAAAGTTTATTGGTCGGCTTAACCCTGGCTATGTCTATTTTACCCGAGGAGATTCCTGTAGCTTTTACCACTTTCATGGCATTAGGTGCATGGAAACTTGGTAGAGAAGGCCTTATTATTAAACGAAGCAATGTTGTGGAGACCTTGGGGAGTACAACAGTGGTATGTGCTGACAAAACCGGAACGATTACTGAAAACTCCATGCAGTTGAAAGCACTTTATGATTATCAAACTGACAAGCTTTATTCAGATGAGGAATTTGCCGATAGTTCACTATTCGCATTGATAGAGTATGCAATGTGGAGTAGCGAACCGGTTCCGTTTAACCCGATGGAAATAACCATACACAAGGTTTACGAACAGACACAAACACATGACAGAAGACAGAGTTTTCAGATGATTCATGAGTATCCATTGGAGGGAAAACCACCGATGATGACCCATCTTCTTGAAAATGAAGAAAAAGAGCGGATTGTTGCGGCAAAAGGAGCACCTGAAGCTATACTGACAGTATCAGATTTGCCTGAAAAGGAAAGAGTTAAGCTTCGCGATTTGATTCGGGATTTAGGAAAGCAAGGTTACCGATTATTGGGCGTTGCCAAGGCTCATTTTGAAGGAAATAATTTCCCTGAAAAGCAGCAGGATATTGACTTTGAGTTTTTAGGTTTTACCGTTTTTTATGACCCTCCTAAACAAGGCATTCAAGAAGTATTTAAGCATATTTACGATGCAGGCATCAAGTTGAAAGTAATTACGGGAGATAATGAAGACACTACCATTGCAATTGCTCAACAAGCGGGAATTATAAATACTTCAGCTGCTGTAAATGGAGCAGAAATAGTTAATCATTCAGAGGAAGAGTTGATAGAACTTTCCAGGAAAGCAACCTTATTTACCCGTATGTTTCCCGAGGCAAAATTAAAGATGGTCAATGCTTTTAAAAAGGATGGCGAAGTAGTGGCTATGTTGGGAGATGGCGTAAATGACGCTCCTGCGCTGAAAGCTGCGCATATAGGCGTAGCCATGGGACATAAAGGAACCGAAATTGCAAAAGCAGCAGCTTCTCTGGTCATCGTTAATGATGATCTGGATAAATTGGTCGTAGGGATTGCTGCCGGCAGAAGAATTTATACCAATATTAAAAAAGCAATACAATACGTCATTTCCATTCACATACCGATTATTTTAACGGTTTCCTTGCCTTTGTTTTTGGGCTGGATTTATCCACATATTTTTACTCCTGTTCACGTTATCTTCCTAGAGTTAATAATGGGCCCGACAAGTTCTATCGTTTATGAAAACGAACCGATGGAAAAAGGAACGATGACTCAGAAGCCGCGTAAAATGACTGATACTTTCTTAAATTGGAAAGAGTTGAGTATAAGCATTCTGCAAGGCTTAATGATAACTGTGGGCATTCTATTTGCATACCAGCTGACAGTTCAGCAAGGTGGCGATGAGCCTACCACACGAGCAATGGTTTTTACCACTTTAATTTTTGCCAACATTTTATTGAGTTTAACTAATCGTTCATTTACATACAGTATTCTGGAGACTTTTAAATATAAAAACAGACTGTTTCCTATCATTATAGCAATTACTGTAGTCTTGCTTTTCGTCATACTTTACATCCCACCGGTCGCCGGATTTTTCCACCTTGTCGGGTTGAACCTACAAGAATTAGTCATTGCATTGTTGATTGCTGCCGGTTCTGTTCTATGGTTTGAGGTTTATAAATGGGTGAAGCATAGAAAGTGATTTTTATTAAGCTTTCGCAAATGTCAATTTCCGGAATTTTCATGCGCCGGAACAAACGACTATTGAACGCATTAATAGAATAGCAGAATAATAACAAAGTCACCTTTTCCGAATATTCCATAATGCCGGGATTGTTTTATAAATTGCAGACCTATGAATATAAATCGTGATAGATTATACAAGCATGTAGAATATCTCACATCTATCTATCCTTATCGAAACCATACAAATATTGATAGCTTAAATAGTCGCTCCTGAAAAACACATTAACCTGCTGTTTATCAACACAATATGTTGATA
>CAYRFF010000037.1:0-31860 GCA_964423575.1 uncultured Saprospiraceae bacterium
CAATTCTCATCTACGAATACGTCTATTTCAGAGTCCGGACAGGCAATAGCCGGACTTTCATCATCTTCAATTATGACAGAAGCAAGGAAATGCTGTATTAACTCCTCTGAATACCACCAGCTGTTGATAGTACAGTCATTTCCATATCCTATGACACGATCGCGAACGTAGTTCGTCCAGTTGTGACAAGGCATTTCACAACCGGATAAATTAACCTTTGGGATTCCGGTTCCCGATTCTACCCGAATATCGGAGTCATCATAGTATAATAAAGGAGTATTTCCTGCCGGTCTTATCCGCTTTACAACAAAGCCTCTACCCATATATTCAATATCAAAAACGGGGAAGTGAACAGGAGTACTTTTGTAGCTAATATAAATATTAATGTCTTTTTTAGCTGCTGATTTACCATTGCCGTCTTTTCCATCCCAGGGAATGCAAATCGGCTTATTTACTTCTTCCTTTTTTAAATCATAGGAAAGCAAAACGTCAGCAGTGTTTGGCGTGTAAATACCATCGTTTCCATGAAAATCAAGTAGAATTTCTATAAGGCCGGGCTTTGTTCCTTGAAAATTAATACAAAGATCATTGTCGCAATAGCCTATAATATTGAATAAGTCAGCAATAGCCGGTTCTGCTGTAGCATACACATCTACCGGATCATTCAAGAAGATTGGGAACATAGGGGTTGTCAGGTTTTCGTCCCATGCCGATTTTCTGTCGTATTGTACGTCTCCTGTATTGCGTGTTCCAAAATCGTTAAAAGCAATTGAGAAGGCATTTCCTTTCATCTCAGAATCCATGAAGTCAATTGTACTGATAAAAGCAGAATTTGAGTATGTTGAATCAACTGCGCAGACATAAAATTTTCCATTAAAAGGTCTGGTCATCGGGCCAAAATGACCTGTTGAGTATAAAGACCAATTGTATGACCATATTCTACCTTTTTTTACCAGAATATTGTCAGGGTCAATGCAATTGCCAACTGTTATGTCCCACAGATCGATTAAGAGAGGGTCTGTTACTCCGGCAGCTTTAATAAATTGAATAGTATAATCGCCCTTTCCGGTCCATCCTGCTTTAACTAAGTCTTCGCTCTTGATGATGAAGGGATCATAGCCATCTTGCATTTGGTTGATGTTTGGCCCATTATATGCTTGTTGCCATTCTTGGATATTTGCCGTACTGGGATTTATTAACTCGGGGCCATAAACTATATTTCCCGCCGGATCTTTAATGACAAATCGATAATTTATAAGGGTCGGATTGCTTACTGACTCATTATCATGTCCTGTTGAAAACCCGAGATAGATGCATTCTGTGTTTGGGTCTGTAATGTGAATATACAATTGTGAGTATGGGTCATCATTACCCTGATGTGCAAAATCACCAAACTTAGGGTGACCGATATTTAATGCGGCGAGATCGGAAGTTTCGACTCCGGTTATAATCACGGATTGTTTAGGGGCAAGTTCATGTATTCCTTCAGCTTTTATGAGGCTTGCAAATAATACTAGAGATAAAATAAAATTTAATCTGTTCATAGAATTAATCAGTCTTCTTAAAAGATGCTTCTCCTAATATAACGCATTTATTGAAAGAATGTACTGAGGAACAGATATTACGGCTGTTTTATGCCTAAAGTATGATTGCAGGGTTCTTGATTGGTTCCGTTTAGTGGCGTTTTAAGTTTTCTACCTATCCAATCTTTTATTTTTCTTATTGACAGTGTTTCCGGGGCAGAAGTTGAATGAAGTATTTTACGGAAATACTATTTCTTTTTCTCTTCGTGTTTACGCCATACTTCCATTATTTGCGCAAGGAACATAGCGTGATTTAACTTAAAGTCGGAATCCCAGATTTCTTTAGTTTCGGAATTGCTGCTTAAGCTTGAAGACATAGTAATGTAATATATATTGTCGTCTGTAGCTACGCGTAACTCACCACCTTCATAGTCCGTCCAGCTCGCTTTTTTAGCGATATCATCAACCTGAAGAATTTTATAGTCCTTGTATAGTTTTTTATTCTGATTTTCCCAAGCCTTATCTATGCTAGCTTGACTCATCTGCGAGCTGCTTTCAAAATGGAAGTTCACCCGGTAACGTTCTATTTCGTCTCCTCCGCGTGATAATTCCCAGGAACGGGAAATGACTCCGGTCTTACTATCCTTAGTCAAATCGACCGGAATAAAGCTCTCAATTCTGAATATACGTCTTGCAATATCCTCCGTAAAATAATCTTCGGCCGGTATCTGTGGTGACTGATTGGTTTTCTCGGCACTGGAAGCACAAGATGTAATCATGGCTAGTCCAAACAGCAATAAAATGTTTCCCGCAAGTGTTAAAAGCTTCATAGTATTAGGTTTATTAAGCTAAAATATCCACGAAGTATCCGGCTTACACAAAGTAAAAGATATTTTATCGTAGTGGGTGAATCCTGAAGACTTTATGACAGTATCCTCACAATTTAAATAATAGCCTTACGGCAAAAAAGAGTATTTTGTCCACTATTAATATATAGCCAAACACTCTCATTATGATTAAAGCAGAAAGACTGGACGCAACTCAGATCCCCGGACGTATCCGTCATACGACGATATTCGAGCACTTTGAGGCACTCGAAGCCGGAGAAGGTTTTATTCTTGAAAACGATCATGACCCGATGCCCTTATACTATCAGTTGCTACAACTTTACGGAAATGTATTCAACTGGGAGTACATAGAAAAGGGACCGGATTGGTTTCAAATCCGTATCTCCAAACACGACGCGATAATTTAATGCCTTAGCGGAATTATTCTATTACTCGTATACCCTCTGCCAGAAATCGGATTTCGACTTCAGGTTCTGTAATTTCTGCTATTTCTTCCGGAGATTTTCCACCGTCTTCAAGGTAGTGTTTTTGCTCTTCGACTGAAACAACTTTGTACTCAGCTTTTCCATTGAGCAGGACTGTTTTCCCTTCCAATGCTGTCGGAACAAAGAAGCCATAGTCCTTCATGCGCACAAAGAATTTCTCCTGATTTTCTGTTTCAATACGCATCCAGCAACCTTTCTTCTTGCAGACCTCAGTAACAGTTCCGGCTACAACGACACTTTCAATAGAGTCAACTTCTGCGAGTTGCGTGGATAGTTCACTTATAGTGAGATAACCTTTTTCTACTTCTGCACTCACACCGGCGCCATAGCTATCGCCTATCAATGCGTCACCTGCGGGAGGAGAGACCTCATTGTCTTGTGCATGAGTATATAGCGATGCTGAAAAGATAAGAGCAAGAATTAATATTAAATTTTTCATATTTGATTGATTCATGTAAATAAATTTCAATATTTCTATCGGGGATTAAAGATAAGCCGATTTTATTATTCTGGGATGTTTTGTGCTCGGAATAGGCGAAAATAAAAAATGAGAAAGCTGAATATCAACCTTCTCATTTTCCTTAGAATATTTCAGAATTTAGAACCTTTTAATTATAGTAAAGGTTTATTTCTTTCCAAATAGAACATAGTCCAGAGAATATTTACCCGGCCCTGTGAGTAATAGTGCGATGAATGCACTCAAGTACAACATCGGCATTTCCCATCCTGAGAAAGCATCACCGTTTATAAATCTATGAAAATAGACAACGACTGCAAAGTTAAAGACTAGGAAGATAGCAGCGAAGCGCGAGAACAGACCCAAAATCAATAATAATGCACAGATTCCCTCCGCAAATCCGGATAGTATTAAGGAAGTCGTAGCTCCGATACCGATGGGATCAAAGAATTGCATGTCTCCAAAGATGTTGGCCAGTTTACCGGCGCCATGCCCATAAAATAAAAGCAATCCAAAAATTACGCGTAGGATTAACAAGGCTAAATCCTTACCGTTTTTCCATTCTTTTGTTAAAAAATCCATAGTTCCTACTTTAAAAATTGTGAAATAATGAAATTGAGATGATAATTAGGCTTATCTATCTATTAATAGCGATTAGTTTTATTAGTTGTAAATATACACTTTGCGTACAATTTTTGTGTAAACAATTTCTTAATTAAGAAAATTATATAGCTGAGTTCTCTTACTATAAAATTCCTAATTCTCGGAAAACTTTATAAGCTTTGCAATATGCATCCTAAAGACATTTCTATTCTTGATTATACATATAAATTGCCGGCTGAGAAGATTGCTTTCCATCCGACTCATCCCAGAGATAGTTCTCGATTGTTGATTTACGAGCATGGAGAAATTGGGCAGGATAAGTACCGGCAACTGCCTGATTATCTTCCGGCTGATTCATGTCTGGTCTTTAATGATACCCGAGTAGTTAATTCGCGAATCCTCTTCCCCAAGAAAACAGGAGCTGTTATAGAGATTTTTTGCCTTGAGCCTTACGGCAAATTTGTGGATTATGATCAGTTTTTTGCGCAAGCTGAAAGTGCAAGCTGGAAATGCATGATAGGAAAAGCAAGTAAATGGAAGGAGAAATATCTCAGTAAAGATCTGATTATAGATGGGAAAGCCGTTGAGTTAAGAGCAGAACTTATAGAGAGACTTCCCGATGCTTATATAGTGAACTTAAGCTGGAATCCGTCTGATATTACGCATGGAGATATTCTGGATGTGGCGGGAATCACGCCTTTGCCGCCCTATATAAAGCGTGCAGTAGACAAACAGGACGAAAGCGATTATCAGACAATTTATTCAGCACATGAGGGTTCCGTTGCCGCACCCACGGCAGGACTGCACTTTACCGATGAAATTATGGAAAAGGTACATGAAAAGGGGATAGACAGTCTATTTACTACGCTGCATGTAGGAGCCGGAACCTTTAAGCCGGTGAAGGCAGAGACAATGGAAGGCCATATTATGCATGATGAATGGATGGTTATTAACAAGGACTTCCTCCATGAATTGAAATTACATATCGGCAAGAAAGTAATCACTGTAGGAACAACGGCTACGCGTACATTGGAAAGTATTTACTGGATGGGCAATAAAGTTCTGAAGAATCCGGAAATCAGTGCTGAGAAGCTGAAAGTCAGCCAATGGGAAGTGTATGAAGCCATGGAGCAAGCAGAACCGCAAGATGCTATTGAAGCGTTGGCCGGCTGGATGCAAAGGCAGGATATGGAGCAGTTGATGATCGAAACAGGAATTATTATAGCTCCGTCTTATAAGTTTAAAATTATTTCCGGCCTTATTACCAATTTTCACTTGCCCGAATCCACACTTTTACTTTTAGTCGCAGCTCTGATAGGAGAGGACTGGCGGAAAATATATGATTATGCCTTAAATAATGATTTCCGTTTTCTAAGTTATGGAGATGGATCGCTTCTTTTGCCGTAAGGCTTTAAATCCTGTTCCTTGCTCTACCAAAATTAAGTATAACTGCTAGCATTATTGTGAATAATAGGAGAGAAGAACCTCCATAACTCACAAATGGTAGAGGAATTCCGATGACGGGCATCAGCCCCATAGTCATTCCTATATTGGTGAAAAAGTGGACAAAGAGGATTCCTGTTATCCCGTAGGCGTAGATGCGTTCAAAGCCAGTTTTCATACGTTCCGCGACCCATAAGATACGCCACATCAATGCGATATATAGAACGACAATGATAACAACTCCTATAAATCCTTGCTCTTCTCCTATGGTACAAAAGATAAAATCCGTTGTCTGTTCCGGCACATAGCTCAATCTCGTCATCGTCCCGTTGAGATAACCTTTGCCGGCAAGACCACCGGAACTGATAGCCATCTTTGATTGTAGCAGATTATACAAAGAGCCCAGAGGGTCGCACATTTCAGGTCTCAACCATACGTTAATTCTGTCTTGCTGATGTGGTTTTAGGTAGTTGTCAAAGAGAAATCTGGAGCCATAGCTGAACAGACTGAAAAACATCAATAGAGGAATGGTCGTATAGACAATTTGCGGAAGCCTGTCCCTGATAAGTCGCCCTGATAAAACCAGAATGACAGTTGTGCTTATTCCCAGACTTACTAATGTGTAGTTCTGCAACAAAAACACTATGGAGACAAAGGATACTATAATGCTTCCTATCACCCAACTTGAATTGTTTTTCCCATAATACAACAGAATCGCCGTAGCCATTAACATCAGGCCTAGAATTATAGTTGAAACGCTGTATTGTAGTGATAAGATAAATAGCGCAATAAGCATAAACAGCAGAAAATACCACAGTGCGTTCAGGCCTTCCCTGAAAAGAACTACCAGGAATGATAGAAAAACCAATGCGGAACCGGCATCCGGTTGCAGTAGAATAATAAGAACAGGAAGCGCAATAATACCGAGAGCTATACTTCTATCCCTCCAATTATTGCTGATGTTTGTTTTATAATTGGACAGATAGGCTGCAAGACATAGTGCTGTAGTAAACTTTGCAAATTCAGATGGTTGAAATGAAACTCCCCCGATATTAAACCAGGAAAGAGAACCTTTGACTTCAGTACCCAGAAACAGGACCAGTACCAGTAAAGCCAGACTTGACAGATAAAGCGGTATCGCAAAGGATTCCCAGAACCGGTAATCCAGTAATTGCAGAACCAGTAAGACACCTATCGATAAAAGAATCCACATAAACTGCTTCCCAGACGGCGTCGACAGGTCAAAGAGATAAAATTCTCCCTTGGACTGACCGGCCGAATAAATCATAAGCCAGCCCGTAATCACCAGTGCAAGATAAATTCCACTGATAACCCAATCTATGTTCTGACTCCGATTCCTTTGTCTAGCCACCTCTATTCTACCCTCTATTTAAGAAAGTCTTCCTTCTTGATTTTGTCCTGGATTTCAATAGCTCCGGAAAAATGTTTTTTGTATTCCCCCAGTGCTTGTTTAGCCTCCAGTCTGGAAGTATAAGCACCTACTCGCAGGCGATAATAGGGAGTGTTATAATCCCAGGTGTGGGGAACTCCGGTATAATTTCTCTTAAATCTCTCAAGATCTCTGTCCATCTGCCTTCTATCCGTTGTAGAAGAAAGGAGAATACGCCATCCGATGATTTGCTCATTATTGGAATAATAGGACAGATATTGTCTTTTCAGTGATTGAATAACCAGGTTTTCATCGTATTCAACATATTTCTGTCCCATGGACTGTGCATGAAGTCCTGTAAAAGTACAGGTAAATACCAGTGCTAGAACTACAATTAAGGACCACCTTCTATCTCTTTTCTCTCTCATTATTAAACCCATTTCGTAAGGGAACGCTGTAAATCACTACAAAGGTATGCTTTTCTCAACTTTCATTTGCTTTAAGCTTACGCAAATGTCAAAAAGGGCCTATAGTAATATGGCTATTTAGCTTTAAAAACGTACAACTGCTCTTCATACATGTCAGGAGCTCCCAAAAGAATAAAGTCTCCATTCCCGATAGGGTACAGCCTCCACATACCAAATACTCTTGCTTTTGCAAAGCCTGCAACCTCAGTAAACTCTACAGTATATTCTCCAACATTCTTTCCGGTTTTTTTGTCAATTTTCCTGACAACCAAGTCGGAAACATATTCATGTCCACTGGTATAACATCTTCGTTCTCTAATGTTTTTCTTAGGGTCAGACTCTAAGTTCCCTTGATGATCGCCATAAACCAGATAGGAATAATCTTCTGTCGAAGCGTAAAAATAACCGATTACTTGGTTGATTTCAGGGTGCATTTGGTATTTATGAAATTTGTCTGACCAGGTAGCCTCTCCCTGACTATTAACATGCATTGTGATAATATTGCCTGTCGCAAATTTATGATTACTCTGACCTTCAAAAGATATACTACTCCCTGAATCTGTATGGGAAGGCATGGATTCTTTTGCAAGCCATAAAGCCTCTGAAAATATGGTAAAAGAGTTGTCATCGTTAAAGTCAACATCTGTTATGAAGAGGTTGACCATCTTTAACTTGTTGATTTTACCCCTTCTCTTTAAAGACTTAATAGTTCTTGCTTTAAAATATTTCGCTTTTGTTTCGTCAGAAAACCTATATGTAATAAACTCACCTGTATTGAGGTCATCATTTATTTGTGTGAGGAAAAACCCTCCGCCGAAATCCTCTCAAGCCTGAGTCTCCTATAATTAATATCCATAGAATCATCATAAGTGCCCAACACATAAATCTGATTGTTTTTGTTTTCAGTTAAAGTCAGGGACCTGTTTAAGTCAAAGGGAGCATCAATCATTTTATGAGAAAATTCCTGAGTCTTTCCGTCAATTTTAGAAAGTTCTATGGTTGTTTTTCTAGGTCCGAAAATCGGTAATTTTTCACTCATCACAACTGCAAGTATATAGATGTCGCCGTTATTGGCAAGGTGAAACTTTATACTAGTTAACAAATTGGTTGCAAAAGGAAAGTTGATGTCTGTTTCCCATAGTTTATTTAATTGTTCATCATATTCAACCCAGGTAAAAGTAGCATTTGATTTATTTTCTGATCTTTTCCCTGCATCGGGTACATAAGCCATAGCTATTCTGCTACTATCCAGAGAGGTTAAAACTATAACATCTTGTGATGCTATAGCACGATTGAGCCCTGCAGAATAATGAGCTCTTGATAAATGATACTCATGTATTGCGCGGATTTTCTTTGTTTTGTCAAAATAGCCGTATAAGTCTTCCTTCTCTTTTCGCAGAAGAGTCTTGTCGCCTAGTTCTCCGGCTCCATAATCCATTTTATAAGCGTAAATCCTATTTTCTTCCTTAGAGCCGAATGTTGAAGTCAATAGGTAATCTGAGTTTTTCATAGAAATGGTCCCCAATACTTCTTCGCTATCTTTTAATTTTTCCTCAGTTTTTTTGGAGATTAATGTGGCACTATTTTTATCAAATTTAGATATCTCTATTTCTTGACCTCTTGATTTGAAGAGAATGATTTCGCCATTTCTGTACAGATAGTCTGTCTTAGCTCTCAAGATGTCCTTATCGAAAACTTTGCTCTTGGTGATGGAGTATGTCTTTTGTGAAAATGCGTATGAAGTCGCAAATAGAAAGATTGTAAGGATGAAAATTTTGAACTTCATTTTATAAGATTTACAAGGGCTTCAAGTATTTTGATGAAATACAAATATACAGATTTCCCTCTTTCTTGTCCAATTCTAAGGATACCCCGGTTGTTTTTTGCCTATTTACATGTGAGTACAGGACAACTTGCAATTTATTCCAAGAAGCTGTAAGTATTGACATGTTGTTAAAATATGAAAGCTTCAGATGTATTAATAAACTGATTGCGGATATAGGTTATAGGCTGATTTTATCCCGAGATTCAAAAGATATTCCAGAATTGCTTTTCTATTAACAAACAATATTTACTAAATTAGCTAGCGCAGAGCTGATTGTTCATAACAATTGAACTGCGCAAATATTTAAAAATGGCATCATCGATATTGAGTTATAAAATATGCCTACAGACTATTAATCTATGAAGAAACTATACATTCCTTTTATTATTGGAGCCTTTTTCCTGGCTTTCACAGCGTATTCTCCTTTGCATGCACAAGAGGCAAACAAACAGACAATCCGCGGGACCATTATTGATAAAAGTTCAAGACAACCTATTGCTGCAGCTGAAATTTTTATGGTTGACAATAAGTCAGTCGATGAAACTGATACTTATGGGGATATCTCCGGAGAAGACGGGAAATTCCGAGTTGAAGATGTACCGGTAGGTAGATATCGTGTAGAGTTCCATTATCTAGGCTATGCTTCCGTTATTATGAACGACATTGTTGTTACCTCTGGTAGAGAGGTGATTTTAGACGTTGAGATGGAATCGGCGTCCAAGACACTTGAAGAGGTGACGGTCCGGGTAAAAGATGAGGGAACAGCAAGAAATGAAATGGCGATGGTGAGTGCCAGAGAGTTTTCTGTAGAAGAAACAGAACGTTATGCAGGCTCAAGAGGAGAGCCTGCAAGAATGGCGTCCAATTATGCCGGTGTACAAGGCGCAGATGATTCCCGTAATGATATTATCATCCGTGGAAACACTCCGTCCGGTGTTTTATGGCGATTGGAAGGAATTAACATACCCAATCCCAACCACTTCTCAATTCCGGGGACGGCAGGAGGCCCTGTTACAATAGTGAACAACGTCTATCTGGCAAATTCAGATTTCTTTACCGGAGCATTTCCGGGAGAATATGGCAATGCTCTGGCCGGAGTTTTTGATCTGAGAATGCGTAATGGAAACAACGAGAAACACGAATTCAGCGGACAGCTTGGGTTCTTAGGCACAGAGTTAAAGGCAGAAGGACCGATAAGTAGAGCATCAGGATCGTCATATCTCGCGACCTATAGATATTCAACCTTATCTCTATTTGAATTTATGAATATCCGAATAGGGACAGATGCCGTTCCGCGATATCAGGATGGTGCAATAAGGTTAAATTTCCCGCTCAACCGTAACATGAACTTATCGGTATTCGGTATCGGAGGAAAGAGCAATATTGATATAATTCTCAGCGAGATAACTGAGCCGTCGGATGAGACATTTCTTTATGGCGATAATGACAGAGATCAATACTTCGCATCCGATATGGGTGTTATGGGTGTGACTTTATCCCACTCAATCAACAGCCGGACCTTTATGAAGACATCATTGGCAGCTTCTCATCACAAGGTTGATGCTCATCACGATAAAATTATGCGTCATCTTGACAATGGGAAGTTTGTTGTAGATTCATTGCCTAGGATTATGGGGTATCATTTTATTAATAATCGCTATACCCTTGCTTCACATATTAATAATAAAATTACGGACGTATTTGAATTGAAAAGTGGAATTATCGGGGAATTATATCATCATAATTTCTTAGATAGTGCCAGAATAGTGATTTTTGAAAATGATGAATATTATTTCAATCCATGGAAGACAAGATGGAATACCAACTCACAATCCGGAACCTTCCAGGCATATTCTCAATTTAAATGGACGGTCAATCATGCATTTTTATTGACGGGTGGTTTGACTTCCTTTAATCAGTTTCTCTCGGGAAACATTCACTCGACAATAGAGCCAAGATTGGGAATGAGATATGCAATTAATAATAAATCCAGTCTGAATTTTGGCACAGGATTACACTCACAGACCCACTCTTATTATATTTATCACTATTTGGAGAGTAATAACAAAGACCTCGATCTTTCCAAAAGTGTGCATTTTGTGCTAGGTTACGACTACAAGATAGCGCCATCATTACGCTTTAAGACAGAAACTTACTACCAGCACTTATATAATATTCCTGTGGATAAGGAGCCGAGTGCATTCTCGATGGTTAACGCAGGTTCCGGTTTCTCGAGAATCTTCCCCAAAGATATGGTAAACGAAGGGGTAGGAAGGAATTACGGGATAGAATTTACACTAGAAAAATACTTTTCAAGAAATTATTACTTCCTTCTTACAGCTTCTCTATTTGACTCCAAGTATCAGGGAAGTAACGGGGTGTGGCACAATACTACATTTAACGGACGTTATGCTTTTAACGGGCTTTTTGCCTATGAATTTAACCTGACGTCAAACGTAGATCTAAATGTGGGTGGGAAACTTACCTACGTAGGCGGAAGATGGTATGGAGAAGTCAACATGGAGGAATCCGCAAGATTACAGGAACTGATATGGGATGATGCCACGATGAATACAAAGCAGTTTAAGCCTTATTTCAGAGCGGATACCAAGGTTAGCCTTCGTGTGAATCGCAAGAAGGTTTCTCATGAATTAAGCTTGGATCTAGTGAATGTATTCAACATAAAGAATATCCTGACTTTAACTTATGCACCGGAGCACCCAAGTGGAAATATGGTAACAGAAGAATATCAACTGGGCTTTTTGCCTATATTCTATTATAAAATAGATTTCTAAAATGCGCTGGATAGCCGCCGCGATAAATATTATCTGTTTGTTGGCAGGCTTGTATTCAATACACGTATTTTGGCCTACAGAAGACCTGAAAGGCATTGATTACTATATTTTTCCGGTCTTCTTAAGCGTGTTTTGCATAATACTCGCCGTAGCTACAAGCTTTCACATTTTAAGGCGGATAGAACGACACCGTAAACCGGCAATTTATATCTTGAATGCATTTATAATCCTTCTTTTTGTCGTGACAATTGCATATAGTAACAGAGCTTTCAAGGAGGGAATTATTGATAATCCCATTGAAATGGTAGCCGTTGTTTATAAAATTGATGCGGTGAGCCTGGATGCGCCGAGCTCTGTATTTTATATGTACATACATAAAGGGGTTACTTATCAGAACAGCTTTTCTGACGAGCTCAGAGAGTTCAATGTAGGGGATAGCTTGATTATAAAAATGTCTACTGATAATCCGCAAAAAAGCAAGATGTTGCGACTTCTGAACAGTGAGAATAATTAAGATTCACAGCTTATCCGGAGAAAAATTCCATTTTTGTGAAAACAACAGATAAATATGCGCCGGATTAATCGTGAATTATTGCGACTCGCCATCCCTAATATTATCAGTAATATCTCCCTTCCGCTGATCAGTACGGTAGATACTGCACTGATGGGACATTTTTCCGGACTACATCTGGGCGCAATAGGTCTTGCGGTGATGATTTTTAATTTTTTCTACTGGAATTTTGGCTTTTTACGGATGAGCACTACAGGTTTTGTAGCTCAGTCGTATGGAAAGAAGGAGGAAAGCGAAATTGTCGGCCATCTTGCGCGAGCGTTGGTCATTGCTACAGCCGCCGCAATACTGATTTTAATTGCTCAGACTCCTATTGTAAATCTCTCAATGAAGCTTTTAAACGCCACTGAAGCTCAGACTCCGCTTATACTCAAGTATTTCAGCATAAGAATATGGGATGCACCGGCAACGCTTGGATTATTTGTGCTTTTAGGCTGGTACTTCGGGATACAGAATGCCCGGATTCCATTGTTGATTACAGTCGTTATCAATGTAGCCAATATCGCTTTAAGTATGAGTTTTGTATTGGTTTTTAACATGGAAATTGCCGGAGTAGCATACGGAACGTTAATTGCCCAGTATTTGGGCTTTGCATTGGGGCTGGGTATACTGATTTTCAAATATCGGCGATATCTGGATAAGTATCGCAGGGAAACAGTTCTTAAACTTCGCGCTTATAGCCGGTTTTTCCGTATAAATATGGATATTTTCTTCAGGACGATACTCCTTACTCTTGCCTTCGGTTTCTTTTATAGTAAAAGTTCTGAAGCCGGAGAGCTGGTTTTGGCTGTCAATGTCATCCTTCTACAATTCCTCAACTGGCTGTCCTATGGAATTGACGGCTTTGCCTATGCTGCAGAAGCACTTGTAGGCAAGTATTACGGAGCCGGGGACAAGAATAGAACGCGTAAGGCAATCAGGTTTAGCTTTTATTGGGGTGGGGGTCTGGCTGTTCTTTACGCCCTGGTGTACGGCTTGGGCGGAAATGAATTATTAACTATATTTACCAATGACAGCGAAGTGATAAATGCAGCCGGTGAGGTGCTGGTCTGGATGTTTTGGCTTCCATTAATCGGTTTTGCCTGTTACGTCTGGGATGGTGTGTTTATAGGGCTCACTGCTGGACGTGCAATGCGAAATACTATGATTCTGGCATTTATCGTTTATCTGCTTAGTTGGTATTTCATCGGTCAAAGATATCCTGTACACGGCCTTTGGCTCGTTTTTGTGATGTTTTTAGGTGCGCGAGGACTTTTTCAATCTCTGTGGTACTTTATCTACGGACTGGAACTTAAGTAAAAATGCAAAGACTTTATCACATATTGTTTTTCTTCCTGATCGCCCTCACCCTGGCAATCATTGCCGCTTTTATATACATGCCCATTGTAGAAGGGAAGATTAAAACTCAGCTTACGCAAATGCTTGAATCGGAGTTCCCTGATGCAAGTTTTTCTATCCAGGGAATGGGGGTACACCTGGTAACCGGCGATTTTATTATCAATAAATTTCAACTGAAAGATAGCTCTCAACATATAGGTAATGTAAGTCTTAATGGGCTTCTCATAAATAATGTTAGCTGGTCAAAGCTCCTGCGCAAAAGGCGCCTTAACGCACAGGAAATACGAGTAGAAAATGTCGACCTTATTATTAATAGTGCCGACAGTAAGTTTTTTCAATCTGAATATATCGATAGCTTAAAGCAGCGATTTGATTTTCACGATTTGAATATCAAGAAGTTGAACTTCGAAGTGAATGACACTATTAATGACGTTGCCATAAAGATTAAAGATGCCGCTACTCGTCTCAGTTTTAAAAATATGAATCCCGATATTATTGATGGCTTCATTACTATCGATAGTACCTATTTTAAAGGGAAGAAAGGATATTACGCGTATAATTCCGGATCGATAAAACTGGATGTTGCTGAAAATTCATTGAAGATGGAAAACATCAAAATGGAACCTCAATATCCCATTGGTTCCTTCAGCAGACGTCAGGGAAAGAGAGTGCTTCGGCAATTCTTGCAGATTCCGCAAGCTGAACTCTTTGGCTTCGACTTCAGAGAATTTATGCTTAAAGGAAATTTTCTGGTCCAGCGTATGGAATTGCAGGATCTGGTATATCGTGCTTTTGAAAACCCGATAATGCCCATAGATTCCTCTGCGCGGAAACTTTTGCCGCAAGAGAGATTGCTATTGATTGACAGGAATATTATAATTGATACGATTCAGGTGAAGTCGGGATATTATCGATATACAACTGTAAACCAGGAAAGAGAGGAGCCGGGATATATTACCTTTGACAACACCTTCATTTCCTTGTATAATGTAACCAATGATAGTATCGCAATAGGGGAAAATGCTGTGATGAAAATGGATTTTTTGTGTAATTTTATGAATGCAGCCAGATTAACAGGTTCGGCAGCATTTAATCTCAAAGACAAGAAGTATCCGTATTCCATACGTTGTTATCTCGGGGAAATGGATATTGCAGTTGCCAATACTGTGGGAATTCCCGTAATGAATCTCAATCTCGTAGGAGGACGCAATATAGGACTTGATCTGAATATCACAGCCGACAAAAGTAGATTTTCCGGTTCAGCTGATTTCTCCTATGATGGCTTGCAAGTTAATACTAAGAAGAGGAACGGCAGTTCCGGCGAGCTTATGATCCAATGGCTAGTGAATAATGTCCTTATCAAAAAGAAAAACATCAAGGGAGAAATGGAATACAGAGCTGGGGAAATCGCATACGAAAGGAAAGGCTATCTGAGCTTTATGAAGAATTTCTGGAAAGCTACGGAAACCGGACTTGCAAATTCGATATTGGGGCAGAAGAATGTAAAATATCTGGACAGATTACTCCATAGTGATGATGAAGATCTATACATAGATATGAAAGAACTTGAAGAAGATATGTTGAAAGAGCAACAGGAACTCTTATTTGAAGCGGATAGCATTATTATAAATCAATAAGGCATTTCTTTAAGCTGTTATAAACCGCAGCTTTCTATCATCGACCTGAATCTTGCACTGAGCCGTACCCAATAATTCCCCATCAGCCTGTAGAAAGGCTTCCGGACAATTGAATGTTACATTTTTACTGTTGTGATACTTGACAAAAGGTGAGTGTATATGCATGCCCAGGTAGAGAAAGGGGAGGTGCAGAATAATCAGCCATTTGGCAGCTTTCTTTACAAAAACGAGATCAAATTCACCATCGTCAACCTCTGCTCTGGGAGCAAAGTGCATTCCGCCGCCGGCATGAGAACCATTGGAAATCATAGCAAATATTCCCTTCTCATGTATTTTATTAATCTCATCAGACATTGATGTCCAATGAATCTCCATTATAGGGAATTTGTAGTTCTTTAAAGCTTTCCATACGGATTTTAGATAGGATAAGGAGTTGTGGGTCTCCATTGCATTTACGTGCCTGACTACTTCTGAGTCCAGTCCCATTCCTATACTATTAAAAAACCAGTGTTCCTTCCCGGTTCCTTTCATATATACATATCCCAGGTCTATTTGCTTTGTCTGAGCATTTGCGAAAGCATTCATAAATGCAACAGGATTGCGGGGCATTTTCAACACTCTATTGAAGTCATTGCCGGAACCTGAGGGATAAATCACCATTGTCGGTATCTTATCCGGCGCCAGAGCCATCCAGGCATTGATAACCTTATGGACAGTTCCATCACCGCCGAAAATGATACAACAATCGGGGTTTAATGGGATTATTTCTTGAACACAGGCGTATTCCCTACCGTCCCGTTGCGTAGTTAATATTGTACAGGACTCATAATTTTCTACAAGAGAATCAAGGCATTTCTGAGCGCTGGCAGGAATGTCTGATTTCCCTCCCGCATAAGGATTGATAATACAAGCTATATGTTTAAACGCCCGCATGGATTTTACTGCTTATAGGGACAGCCAAAACAGAACCATCTGCGGCAAAGTCATCCAGACGTACAGTAATTAAATCGTTTACTTCTCCGGCATTTTCCGGAAGCTCAACCCTAATGTAATTTTCGGTATACCCGTGTATGCCCTCGCCTTTGGATTGTTCAATCAAGACCACATGCTCCGTTCCAAAGTAATCCTTGTAGAATGCTCGAGTCTTCTTGTCGGATAAACTGCGCAATCTGATAGTTCGCTTTCGACGGGTATCGACCGGAACCTGATTGTCCATCTCCGCAGCTATAGTATCATTGCGCTCGGAATACGTGAATGCATGAATGTAGGAAATGTCCATGTCGCGCAGGAATTCATAAGTTTCTTTAAAGTCTTCCTCCTGCTCGTCCGGAAAGCCAACGATCACGTCTACGCCTATGCAAGCATGGGGCATCAATGATTTGATTTTTTCAACACGTTCTGCATATAATTCTCTTTTGTAACGGCGACGCATTAAGCCGAGTAATCTGTTACTTCCTGACTGTAATGGCATGTGGAAGTGCGGAACAAAGCGTTTGGAGTTTGCCACAAATTCTATAATCTCGTCGTTGCAAAGGTTTGGCTCGATGGAAGAAATCCTGAATCTTTCAACTGATTCGACTTCGTCCAGTGCTTTGATAAGGTCGATGAACTTCACTTCCTTATGTGCTCTTTCTCCTTCGTGTAATTCCGGTCCATTTCCAAAGTCACCGATATTAACTCCGGTTAATACGATTTCTTTAACACCGTTTCTTCCTATTTCTTCCGCGTTTTTGACAACATTTTCTATGGTGTCAGAGCGACTTTTACCTCTCGCAAGCGGAATTGTACAGAAACTACAATTGTAGCTGCAACCATCCTGTACCTTAAGGAAAGATCGAGTTCTATCCCCAAAGGAAAAGGCGTTTATAAACGTATTGGCTTCCGTAATATCTCCTGCCATAACCATACCTTTTCCGGGTGCATGTACAATGGAGTCTATATAGTCAAGAACATTAAACTTCTCTGCGGCACCGAGCACAAGATCTACACCTTCAATGTCCACGATTTCCTTTGGCTTGATCTGTGCATAACAGCCAATGACGATAATCTTGGCATCGGGATTGGTTTTATGTGCACGACGTATGATATTACGACCTTTGCTTTCTGCCATAGCGGTGACAGCGCAGGTGTTTACTACGTATACATCCGCCATATCTTCAAAGTCTACCTCAGTGTATCCCGCCTCTATAAATTTTGTAGCTATACTGGAGGTTTCTGAAAAATTGAGTTTACATCCCAATGTATAAAATGCGACGCTTCTAGGTGTTGCCATAATCTTATCCTTTTATGAATTTACAAAGATATGTATTTTTTAGGTGACGAGTAGACAAGAGGACAAGTAAACGAGTCGATAAGTAAACGAGTGGACAAGTAAATTCTCCGATAAGCTCTGGCCGGTACAAGTAGACAAGTATGTTGAGAGATGTGATTAGCTAGTTTAATGTTCCACAACCATAACCTCAGCCTTAATCAAAACTTATTCTTAAACATCATCGATTCTACCGGTTTGTCTGTCCGTTCTGTATACTTGGCTCCTTTTTTCTTGTTGTAATAGCGGTCTATTTCTCCATCGACGACAAAATAAATGAGCTGTCCTATAGGCATTCCTGCGTAGATTCTTACAGGTTGAGTACACGAGATTTCCAGAGTCCAGGTGTTACAGAACCCGACATCCCCCTTTCCTGCTGTTGCGTGAATGTCAATCCCCAGTCTTCCGACGCTGCTCTTTCCTTCAAGGAAGGGGACGCAGGAGTGTGACTCAGTGTATTCTTCAGTAACTCCCAGGTATAGTGTTCCCGGCTCAATAATATATCCTTCTTCCGGAATTTCGAAATATTCTATTTTGTTGTGTTTGCGGGCATCGAGAACTCTGTCTTTGTATACGGCGAGAGTTTTCCCGAGATGTACGTCGTAGGAATTGGTCCCAAGGGCTTCCCGATTGAAAGGTTCAATGATTATGTCTCCGCTTTCAATGGACTCGAGTATTCTTTTATCTGTTAGAATCATGTTTACATCGTTTTGAGAATACGAAATTAATGATTTAAACGGGTAATACAACTGGATAGGCCTGATTTTCCGATGTGAATGTATGCAAGGCGGACTTTTTTATCTAGATTACAGCTTCTTATAGAAAACTAAAGATTAATTATGACTAAATCAGTATTGATTACGGGGGCCTCGGATCGCGTAGGGAAAGCATTTGCGCTTGCTCTTGCTGAAAAGGGCTATCACTGTATTATTCATTATAATAGTTCTGCGGAAAAAGCAGAAAGGACAAAGAAAGAAGTAGAGGCAGCAGGTGGTCAATGTACCTTGCTGCAAGCCGGATTCACGGATGAAAAGGCCGTTGAGGCGCTCCTCGATAAAGTGCCGGGAAATATTCACCTGGATATATTGATTAACTGCGCTTCAATGTTTATAGAATCTTCCATACATGATGAAGGTTATGACTTGCTGGACAAATTGATGAAAATCAACTTTAAAGCGCCTTATATTCTGACGAAAAAGTATGCTGAAAAGTACAAAACCGGCTTAATAGTGAATATCCTCGATACCAAGGTCGCAGGGAACTATACCAAACATCTGGATTATCTTCTTACGAAGAAGTTGCTAAAGGATTTTACTTTGATTTCTGCCACACAACTCGGGCCGGACATCAGAGTTAATGGGATTGCCCCTGGAATTATTTTGCCACCACCCGGCAAAGATGAAACTTATACGGATAAACTTGCGCAGGGAATCCCCCTAAAGCAGAGCGGTAATCCGGGTGAGCTCGTAAAGGCGTTGAATTATCTTATCGATGCTGACTTTGTCACAGGACAGATAATTTATGTGGATGGGGGAGAACATTTATAGACCTTTGAGAGATTTTCCGTATCTTTGACCCCCTTTGTTACAAGCAGGGGTAGCAATATTTGCGAAAGCTAAAATAAAGAAAAGACATGGCGGAGAAATTAACTGAGATAGAGATTAAAAATATGCGGGTGCGTGCAATCCTGGGAATTATGGACTGGGAGCGCAAGAAAAAGCAGGATATCGTAATAAGTATACGCTTTAAGTACAACGCAGCCGAGGCTATTGCAGAGGAGAATGTGGATAAAGCCATAAATTATAAGACGATTACTAAGGAGTTGATGGAGTTTGTGGAGAATTCTGATTTCTTCCTTATAGAAACCCTGACTGATACTTTATATCAGAAGGTGAGCGGTATCGAGGGTGTGGTGAATACGGCAATTGAGGTTCAAAAGGTACATGCTCTGAGATTTTGCGATAATCTTATTGTAAGACGCAGTGATTATGAATGATAATGCGATAATAGCATTGGGATCCAATATAGATCCGGAATACAATATTCCTTATGCATTAAAGGTGATTGATGAGAAGTTCACGATTACTGAAATGTCGGAATTTATATATACCAAGCCACTGTTGTATGAAGACCAGGCAGATTTCTTAAATGGCGCTGTTCTTGTGCATACCAAACTGAGTGCTGATAAGATTGTCCAAGTTCTGAAGGAAATTGAAGACGAAATGAAAAGGAATCGTAATGGTATTAAAAACGGTCCGCGAAATATCGATCTCGATCTTATTGTGTATCACGGCGAAGTAGTAGATGATGACGTTTACAAGAGAGATTTCCTACAGAACTCTATCAGAGAGTTGATGCCGGAACTGATGGGAAAGTTGGAGAAAGACGAGCAAACCCATAAGTAAGAGTGTTTACTCTGGAAAAACAGGAGGTGATGCTAGAGCCCGGCAGAGGTTTATATAATAACTTGCATGGAAACAGGATTTAAGGAACAAATAGAGGATTTTTAACGTTGTAAAGACAAATTAGCCTGTTATGGTAGAACTCGGAGAAAGGGCACCTCATTTTGAACTTTATGACACGGAGTGGAAGCTTTGGTCACTGGAAGAGTATAAAGGAGATGCGCTGATAATGCTTTTTTTCCCCTTTGCCTTTAGTGATTCCTGTACCCAGGAAATGAACGCCATGCAGGAACTTGTAGGGGATATTGCCAGCCTGAATGCAAAGGTGGTCGGAATTTCTACTGATGCGGTGCCGACTTTGGCAGAATTTAAGCGAAAATATAAGTACGAATTTCCCTTTTTATCTGATTACAATAAGGAAACTTCCCGTGCATACGGAGTGCTGTATTCAGAATTTCTTTATGGAATGAAAGGCGTATCACAGCGTGCGGTATTTGTACTGGATGGAAATGATAGGGTGATTCATAAAGAAATAATGGAAGACCCAAAAGAGCTCCCGAGTTTTGAAAGAATTCAGGCTGCGCTCAAAAAAGCAAAACTGGTAAAGCAATGAAAGATAATAGACTTAATGTAACGATGAGTGGTGCTTCTCCCGTTGAAGAGACAATTGTCCTGGTAAAAGAAGATATAGGTACGGATAATAGTAATGAACTAGTGGTCTATAATGATGACTTTAACACATTTGACTGGGTAATTCAATGCTTCGTCGAAGTCATAGGACATAGTGAAACTCAAGCAGAGCAATTGAGCTTACTCATTCATTTTAAAGGTAAAGCTTCTGTTAAAGAAGGAAGCATAGAAACCCTCAGGCCTCTGAAGCAAGCACTTGTAGATCGTGGATTGTCTGCTGTCATCGAGGAAATAAGTCAAGATGCATAATGCGTCCCAATAATATTTTATCACTCGATAATAAGCTCGCTTTTCACCATCCATTCATGGCAATGGAGCATGGTCTGATAGATATTACTAAAAAACTAAGCCCCGAATACATTCTTATGGCTTATCGCTGGGGTATCTTTCCATGGGTAAATGATGAGGGCTATTTCCTGTGGTTTTTTCTATCCCCAAGGCTAGTGTTGTTTCCTTCAAAACTGCACGTCCCCAAGAGCATGAATACTTATTTTAATAATGATAAGTATAGAGTGACTTATGATAGGGAATTTGAGCTCGTAATGCGTAAATGCAGAAGTGTATATCGTAGAGACGATGCGCAGAGCTGGATAGATGATGATTTTATAGAAAATTACACGCGCTTGCATAAGATGGGTTATGCACATAGTGTGGAAGTCTGGCTGGAAGATAAACTCGTAGGAGGTTTATATGGAATTGCGATGGGAAAGGTATTCTATGGAGAATCTATGTTTAGCATCAAGCCCAATGCATCAAAGTTTGGCTTCATAAGCCTGGTCAGAGCCCTTGAAAGTCGCGACTTTAAACTCGTTGACTGCCAACAAGATACACCACATCTCAGGTCACTGGGCGCAGAACTGATTTCCAAAGAAGAGTTTTTAGATGCCTTACGGCAAAATATGCTCGTGCATGAAAATGCCGGAATATGGCCGAAAGAGGGTATCGGAATTCTGTAATTCACTTATCCAATTCAGAGAACAAGCTGTCTAAATCAAGTGCCCTTGTATACATCGTAAGATTTCCGGTCTCATCCAATGGCCACTCTTCACGAGGCCTGTCATAATAGAATTCAATTCCATTTCCATCCGGGTCATTGAGATAAATTGCTTCGGATACTCCGTGGTCTGCCGTTCCACTTATCGGATACTTGAACTTAATTAATCGCTCAAATAATTCCGCAAGCGTTTTCCGGTCAGGCACAAGAATTGCGGCATGGTATAAACCCGTCATATAGGGAGCAGGGGCAGGGCCATTTTGACTATGCCATGTGTTAAGGCCTATATGATGATGGTAACCTCCTGCTGATACAAAAGCAGCCTGATTCCCGAGACGCATTACCAGGGAAAAGCCTAGCAAGTCGCAATAAAATTCAAGTGAACGATCTATATCGGCTACCTTGAGATGGATATGGCCTATTCTGGTTTCATCCGGCAAGATAAAGGCGCTGTTCTTCTTTAATTTATTGGTTTCCATATTGCAGATTGATCTTTCTTAGAATGGGAAATAGAATTATATGCAAATGGTTCAGATCCTTTCGAGAGTGAATAAAGTCCCTTTATAATATAGCTCATCAATTATAACGAGGTGTCTTTAAGCTTTCGCAAATTATTTTTTATTACTACTCCGTTAAGTATCAATGATTTATAAATTCACAATAAAGTATTTCTAAAATATTTCATATCAGGTCTGTACACATTATGAAAATTTGTAATATATTTGTCTTTACACTTCCCATAACAGAACACATTGATTGAATAATTAAATAGATTGAGTATGCGAACGCGGATGGATAATGTGTCGGTGAATAATAGAACTCAGGAATCGATTCTTAAGAGTTTTGTCGTGAGGGTTCCTGTCTGCCAAATTGATAGTAGTATAATGAAGAAGAGATTTATCTATTGAGATAGTGTAATTGTAAAATCTATTTTTTTGCCCATACATATTAGATAAAATAATAATATATAATATAAAATATATTATAAAAAGTTTGGTTATTAATAACATATTATAGAATTTTGTAATATGTAAAGCGTCTCACTTACAGTAGCTTTTGCCTAAAAGGGGTAAAAGGAAAGATGTTTTCAACCATTTAATCATTAAGCATACCCGCAGGAGGTCGCGATTTTGACCTCTTGAGCTTAGGAAACGGAGGAGGGGATAAAAATCCTCTCCGATTTCCGTTTTATGGGGAACGAAATAAAAAATTTCAACTATGGATCATTTAATACGAAAGAGTAATTTATCGAAGTTAATCCTTTTTACAGGGATTATTTTATTCAGTATTCTAGGTGTACAATTTACACTCAATGCTGAGATTACAACCGATAAAAGTGGAGCTGATGCAATCAGTTCAAACGGAGTAGCATGTATCGGTGGAATAAATATTTCCTTGGGAGCAGATGGGAAGCGCGCTTTGACGCCTGATTTGTTCCTTATGGGAAGTGGATATGAGTATGATGATTTCATCGTCGTTCCATTACATCCGGCGGTGACTTCAGACACGGTTTATTGTGCGCATGTCGGACTAGTCTTTTTCGTTGAAGTGATTGATTTAGTAAATAATAACCGATGTACTTCGGAGGTTACAGTCTGCGATGATCTTGTTCCATGGATAAATTGCGAAGATGTCGAGTTGGAATGCTATGAAAGCACCGATATTGATTTTGGTGCATTTCCTGAGATTTACTTGGCTGGAGCCGGGGATAACTGTACAGACAGCGCTGATTTAGACATAAGATTTGATGTCATGTTTCGCGGTCCACTTAATTGCTCAGATCCTAATTATTCCTATAGAGTTATCGGAAAATGGACAGTAACGGATGAGAGCGGCAACTCGTCATTCTGTATTCAGACTTTTAACTATAAGCGTCTAAGCGTTGATGATGTTGATTTTCCTGCTGATATTACAATACAATGCGGAGTTGATGAACCGGATACATCCATTACCGGAGTTCCTACATATAAAGGACATAGATTAACCGGAGTGTGCTGTATAATGCCAATTATGGAAGATTACGTAATGCCCTTGATGTGCGGTGACCAGAAGAGAATTGAAAGAACATGGACCTTATATGAGACCTGCCCACCATATACTTCAGTACAACACACACAAATAATATGGGTGAAAGATACAACTCCGCCGGCACTAAGCTGTCCGACGGATTTTACTCTTAGTACAGATCCCGGTAAATGTTCGACTGATTTTACCATAATTATACCGGAAGCAGAAGAAGATTGCGTAGACCCTGCTGACTTGGAATATAGCGTTTATGTAGATGGAATTAAGGTAACAGCTGATGTTGTTAATTTATTAGAAGGAGAACATGAAATAACTGTTCATGTCAAAAATCCATGTAACTGGAAAGTATCAAGCTGCACTTATCTTGTTACAGTGGTGGACAATGAACCACCGACTTTGGTTTGTAGACAAGGTGTTGGAATTTCCCTTGGTGCAGATGGAACTCTGGAAATTCCGGTTACAACCATTTCAAATACCTATAATGATAATTGTGGAATCGCTGAAATTAAGGCACGACGCCTTACTGAAGGATGTGGATTTGATGGAACAGAAGATCCATCTGATATACTTACTTTCTGTTGTGACGATGTAGGTAAAGTAATTCAAGTAGAGTTCTTTGCCTGGGATCACAATGGCAATGTTAACTCCTGTATAGGTACAATTGAAATAGAAGATAATGTAGACCCGGTTGTGGACTTCTGTCCTGAGGATCGCACAATTACATGTGATGACATTGCTGATTTGTCCATTTATGGAGAAGCTACTTTCTCTGATAATTGTGGTGTAGTTTCAGTAGATTATGAAGAAGAAGTGGATTTGGATAATTGCTCAGTAGGAACAATTACAAGGACATGGACCGCTTATGATGCACAAGGAAACTCCGCAGTATGCACACAAGTGTTACAGGTAGAATATGGTGCAGGTTTTGACGAGTCGGATATAGACTTTCCGGAAGATATTACACTTGAAATCTGTAATGTGGATTTAAATGATCTTGACATTACTGGCCAGGTAGTAGTCAATTACAATGGCTGTAATAAGTATGAGATAGATTATACTGATACTGAATTACCAATGGCTGCATGTATCGAAATTATCAGAGAATTTGTAGTTACAGATATATGTACCTCCGAGGAATACAGACATGAACAAAGTATTCTTGTCTTAAATTATGACAGCCCTGATTTGGCTGTTCCTGCAGATGAAACAGTTTATACTAGTGCGGATGAGTGCGAAGTATATCTGGAATTAACTCCTGCACAGGTTTCTGATTGTTCCCCCGGAGCCATAATAGAGAATGATTTAACAAATGGTGGAGCAGAGGTGAATTTTGCCTTTCCAATAGGAGAGACAGTCATAACATATACAGCAACAGATGCCTGTGGCCATGTGAGTCAGGGTACTACTTCAATAGTAGTTATTGACACTTTCCCACCGGTCATTGATTGTCCGGATGATTTTACAGTTGATAATGATCCGGGTGAATGTGGAGCCAATGTAACAGTTCCACTACCTGAAATAGATAATATCTGTGGAACAGACAGTATATATAATAATCGAACTGGAGCCGGAGCGGCGAGCGACTATTATGAAATAGGAGAGTGGGTCATAACATATTACGCGGTTGATTTAAGCGGAAATGTTGATTCTTGTACTGTAACCATCACTGTTGAAGATACAGAGGCTCCTGTAGTAAGTTGCCCTGATTCAGAGGAGGATATTTATGTAGATGAGTACTGTAATTATGTAATTCCTGACTATTTGAGTGCATTAAATCCAATGGACAACTGTACTCCATCAGGAGAGATTCAGCTAAGTCAAACCCCAGAAGCGGGTGAATCGGTAAGTGGTGACACTGTTGTAGTAATTACAGCAGTAGATGGCGCCGGAAATATAACTACTTGTGAAGTAGCTATAACAGCAATTGATACTATAGCTCCTGTAATTACGGGACCGGACACAGTCTATGTTGACCTATATAGCGATTGCGCGTACCTTGTGCCTGATGTAATCACGGGCAGATTTGTCGATGAGAACTGCGAACTTGAAAGCGTAGTCCAGACACCAACCGCGGGCGATGAAAGAGAATATGATGCTGACGAAGAAGTAATAATTACAATCGTAGCTACAGATGTGAGCGGTAATACCGATGAAAAGGATATCACTGTAATATTTACCTATTCGGGGCCCATTACTATAGAATGCCCCGGTAATATCACGGTTGAAAATGCTCCTGGAGAATGCCGAGCTATGGTAACCGTAGGAGATCCTGTGTTAGGAGGTATCTGTGGAAATTATACGATTAGCAATGATTTTAATAATGAAACAAATGCCAGCGGTTACTATAATGTAGGAACAACAATAGTAACATACACAGTTGTAGATGATTTTGGCAATGAAGCAGAATGTAGCTTTATGGTTACCGTAATCGACAGTGAGAAGCCAACAGTGACATGTCCTGATTCAGAGATGGACATCTATGTTAATGAGGATTGTGAATATGAGGTGCCAGACTTTTTGGCTAACTTAAACCCAACGGACAATTGTACTGCATCCGGCGAAATAGAGCTAAGCCAGACGCCTGAAGCCGGTGACTGGATAAGTGGAGATGTTACAGTAGTAATTACGGCAGTTGATAGCTCTGGAAACACAACTACTTGTGAAGTAGCTATAACAGCAATTGATACTATAGCTCCTGTAATTACGGGACCGGACACAGTCTATGTTGACCTATATAGCGATTGCGCGTACCTTGTGCCTGATGTAATCACGGGCAGATTTGTCGATGAGAACTGCGAACTTGAAAGCGTAGTCCAGACACCAACCGCGGGCGATGAAAGAGAATATGATGCTGACGAAGAAGTAATAATTACAATCGTAGCTACAGATGTGAGCGGTAATACCGATGAAAAGGATATCACTGTAATATTTACCTATTCGGGGCCCATTACTATAGAATGCCCCGGTAATATCACGGTTGAAAATGCTCCTGGAGAATGCCGAGCTATGGTAACCGTAGGAGATCCTGTGTTAGGAGGTATCTGTGGAAATTATACGATTAGCAATGATTTTAATAATGAAACAAATGCCAGCGGTTACTATAATGTAGGAACAACAATAGTAACATACACAGTTGTAGATGATTTTGGCAATGAAGCAGAATGTAGCTTTATGGTTACCGTAATCGACAGTGAGAAGCCAACAGTGACATGTCCTGATTCAGAGATGGACATCTATGTGAATGAGGATTGTGAATATGAGGTTCCAGACTTTTTGGGGAATTTAAATCCACAGGACAATTGTACTCCATCAGGCGAAATACAGCTAAGTCAGATACCTGAAGCCGGAGACTGGATAAGTGGTGATGTTATAGTAGTAATAACCGCAGTTGATAGTTCCGGAAACGCCACTACTTGCGAGGTAGCAATAACTGCAATTGATACTATTGCTCCTGTAATTGCGGGTCCGGACACAGTCTATGTTGCCCTGTATAGCGATTGTGCATACCTCGTGCCTGACGTAATCACTGGTAGATTTATAGAAGAGAATTGTGCACTTGAAAGCGTAGTCCAGACTCCTGCGGCGGGTGATGAAAGAGAATATGATGTTGACGAAGAAGTAATAATTACAATCGTCGCAACAGATGTGAGCGGTAATACCGATGAAAAAGATATCACAGTAATATTTACTTATTCAGGGCCAATTACCATAGACTGTCCTGGAGACATTACAGTAGAAAACGATCCGGGCGAATGTGGCACGGAAGTGACGATTGGTGAACCTGTTGTGGGTGGAATATGTGGAAACTATACAATTAGTAATAGTTATAATAGCACTACTAATGCAAGTGATTATTATGAAGTAGGCACGAGAACAGTAACATTTACCGTTGTAGATGACTTTGGCAATGAAGCGGAATGTAGCTTTACCGTTACAGTTGTAGATGCCGAGGCTCCTGAATTAAGTGGGCCAGCAGAAATCACTGTAGAATTAAATGAAAACTGTGAATATGAAGTACCTAATGTTATCGGTCTGGTAAGTGCAGATGATAATTGCGCTATCGATACAATAATACAAACTCCAGAGGCAGGCGGAATAATTCCGTCTACCGGTGGTCCACAAAGTATTACAGTTACAGCAACTGATATATATGGAAATTCAACTACCATAGAAATTAATCTGGATTTTGAAGAATTAGTTCCTCCGGTTATTGTCTGCCCTGCAGATATTACGGTAGAAATTGAAGGAGAAAATGTATGTGAAGGATTTGTAGAAGTACCACTTCCTGCTATAATTGAGTCTTGCAGTGATGTTACCATTACTAATGATTATACATCAGGAGAGTCTGCAACGGGGTATTATGAAATAGGAGAAACAACGGTAACTTACTACGTTGAAAATGCTTCAGGACTAGTAGCAGAATGTACGGTCAAGATAACTGTAGTGAAGACAGATCCTTTAATCATAGTTTGTCCTGCAGACCAGGTATTATATGTCAATGAAAACTGTGTAGCTACAGTACCTGACTATACAGGATTAGCAGACATTGTGAGCTGTGAAGTATATACGGACGTGACAATAAGCCAGACTCCGGCACCGGGGACTGTAATTAATAATGATGTAAGTGTTCAGTTGACAGCTAGTAGACCTGGCATGACAGCCAGCTGTGAATTCTGGATTACCCTTGTGGATACAATACCACCGGTAGTGACCGGTCCAGATACGATAACAGTACAACTTGATGAAGACTGTACTTTCCGTGTACCTAGTGTAATTGATTATCTGACAAGCTGGGATAATTGCGGTGCTGTTAACATAGTGCAGTCTCCTGATGTAGGTGACTTACTTTCATATCCTGCTGATCAAGATTTGAATATACATATCGTGATAACAGATGGCAGCGGGAATACCAATGACTTTACTATGGTATTACATGCGATCGACACGATAGCACCTGTAATTGTCTGCCCTGCAGATATTACGGTAAATAACGATGCGGGAGAGTGTGGTGCTTATGTTGAAGTTGATTTGCCTGAAACAGATAATATCTGTGGTGATGATATAATCAGCAATAGCTTTACCAGTACAGAAAGTGCAAGCGGGATCTATCCTGTAGGTGTAACAGAAGTGACTTATTATGTAGAGGATGCATTTGGTAATGTATCTACATGTACGGTAACAGTTACGGTTCTTGATATGGAAGCTCCGGTTGTTGCTTGTCCTGATACAGAGATGGATATCTATGTTGATGCAAATTGTGTGTATGAGATTCCTGATTTCCTAACAGATTTGGAAGTAAGTGATAATTGTGGAACGGGAACACTGGAAATGATACAAACACCTACTGCTGGTAGTACTGCAAGTGGAAACACAACTGTAGTTATTACAGTGACAGATGCTTCGGGTAATACAACAAGCTGCGAAGTAGAGATAACCGCTATAGATACTATAGCTCCGATTGTTGACGCTCCATCCAGTCTTGATGTAATTCTGAATGAGGATTGTGAATATGTAGTTCCGAATGCAGAAGACTATCTGGTGTATTCAGATAATTGTGATGATCCGGTTGTAAACCAGACTCCTGCAGCAGGAGAATTAATAGCGCACACTGTTCTTCCGCATAAGATATATGTGACAGTAACAGATGAGTCCGGGAATGCGACAAATGTAGAGATAGACTTGAATCTTATCGATACGATAGCTCCTGTGATAATTTGTCCTGATGATATTACCATTACATTAATCGGTAGTGAATGTGAAGCAGATGTGAGCATTCCACTTCCTGAGGTAATAGATGCTTGTGGGGTACAGTCATATTATAACAGTTATACAGGAACCGAAGATGCATCCGGAATTTACCCAATAGGTGTAACCGAAATAGAATACTATGTCATCAATAGTTATGGCCTGACGGATACCTGTGAGTTTACAGTGACTGTAATTAAGGAGAATCCATTAGTAATAGAATGCCCTGCTGAGCAGGTGTTGTATGTCAATGAAAACTGTGTAGCCACAGTGCCAGATTATACCGGATTGGCTGATATTATCAGTTGTGAAGTATATACGGATGTGACAATAAGCCAAACTCCGGCACCCGGGACCGTAATTAATAATGATGTAAGTGTTCAGTTGACAGCCAGCAGACCTGGAATGACAGCCAGCTGTGAGTTTTGGATTACCCTGGTGGATACAATACCACCGGTAGTGACCGGTCCAGATACGATAACAGTACAACTTGATGAAGACTGTACATTCCGTGTACCTAGTGTATACGATTATCTGACAAGCTGGGATAACTGCGGTACTGTACTATTAGATCAGTCCCCTGATGTAGGCGATTTGCTTTCATATCCTGCTGATCAAGATTTGAATATACACGTAGTGATAACAGATGGCAGCGGGAATACCAATGACTTTACTATGGTATTACATGCGATCGACACGATAGCACCTGTAATTGTCTGCCCTGCAGATATTACGGTAAATAACGATGCGGGAGAGTGTGGTGCTTATGTTGAAGTTGATTTGCCTGAAACAGATAATATCTGTGGTGATGATATAATCAGCAATAGCTTTACCAGTACAGAAAGTGCAAGCGGGATCTATCCTGTAGGTGTAACAGAAGTGACTTATTATGTAGAGGATGCATTTGGTAATGTATCCACATGTACAGTAACTGTTACGGTATTGGATACAGAAGCACCGGCTGTTACATGTCCTGATGCAGAGATGGACATCTATGTCGATGCAAATTGTGTGTATGAGATTCCTGATTTCCTAACAGATTTTGAAGTAAGTGATAATTGCGGAACCGGAACTCTGGAAATAACACAAATACCTACAGCCGGTAGTACTGCAAGTGGAAACACAACTGTAGTTATTACAGTGACAGATGCAAGTGGAAACACAACAAGTTGTGAAGTAGAGATAACCGCTATAGATACTATAGCTCCGATTGTTGACGCTCCATCCAGTCTTGATGTAATTCTGAATGAGGATTGTGAATATGTAGTTCCGAATGCAGAAGACTATCTGGTGTATTCAGATAATTGTGATGATCCGGTTGTAAACCAGACTCCTGCAGCAGGAGAATTAATAGCGCACACTGTTCTTCCGCATAAGATATATGTGACAGTAACAGATGAGTCCGGGAATGCGACAAATGTAGAGATAGACTTGAATCTTATCGATACGATAGCTCCTGTGATAATTTGTCCTGATGATATTACCATTACATTAATCGGTAGTGAATGTGAAGCAGATGTGAGCATTTCACTTCCTGAAGTTGGCGATGCATGTGGTATCCAAACTTTTTATAATGATTATACAGGAGGTGAAGATGCATCCGGTATTTATCCGATTGGTGTAACCGAAGTGAAATACTATGCCATTAATAGTTATGGTCTGATGGACTCTTGTGAATTTACAGTGACTGTAATCAAGGAGAATCCATTAGTAATAGAATGTCCAGCCGAGCAAGTGTTGTATGTAAATGAAAACTGTGTAGCCACAGTGCCTGATTATACCGGATTGGCTGATATTATCAGTTGTGAAGTATATACGGATGTGACAATAAGCCAAACTCCGGCACCCGGGACCGTAATTAATAATGATGTAAGTGTTCAGTTGACAGCCAGCAGACCTGGAATGACAGCCAGCTGTGAGTTTTGGATTACCCTGGTGGATACAATACCACCGGTAGTGACCGGTCCAGATACGATAACAGTACAACTTGATGAAGACTGTACATTCCGTGTACCTAGTGTATACGATTATCTGACAAGCTGGGATAACTGCGGTACTGTACTATTAGATCAGTCCCCTGATGTAGGTGATTTGCTTTCATACCCTGCTGATCAAGATCTGAATATACATGTCGTGATAACAGATGGTAGCGGCAATACCAGTGACTTTACTATGGTATTACATGCGATCGACACGATAGCGCCTGTAATTGTCTGCCCTGCAGATATTACGGTAAATAACGATGCGGGAGAATGCGGTGCTTATGTTGAAGTTGATTTGCCTGAAACGGATAATATCTGTGGTGATGATATCA
>CAYRFF010000038.1:0-29400 GCA_964423575.1 uncultured Saprospiraceae bacterium
ACTCATTATCAAGTATTTATCAGTGATCCAAGTATTTATTAGTAGGCCTTAGTTACCTTTACTTTATAGAATACTGGGGAATAGAGCTATATATAACAACAAATTTTATCATATATCTTCCTCAGTTCCTTTTTCACAACAACAATTATAATCTCATATCCACAATGGAAGAGTTTTTCTTTAATAACTTTGGCATTACACCAAATGTACTCAACTATCTGGTATTGCCTCTCCTGATATTTATAGCCAGGATAGGTGACGTTTCTATATCTACTATCCGCATCATTTTTCTGATGAGCGGAAATCGATTAATAGCTCCGATTCTTGGCTTCTTCGAGGCTCTGATATGGCTCCTCGCTATCGGCCAGATAATAAGCAATATCGATAATGTATGGTCATATATCGCTTATGCAAGTGGATTTGCGGCAGGCACGTTTATCGGAATGACCATTGAGAAGAAACTCGCTTATGGTAATGTTGTACTGCGCCTTTTTGTCAAGGATTTAAATGCCGGATTTATTTCTTTTCTTGAAGATCTCGATTACAGATATTCGGTACTGCCTGCTGCCGGAAGGCGAGGAAAAGTCGATATCGTATTTATGGTCTTCAAAAGGGATAGGTTAAAGGAAGTTATGAAAGGGGTAGACATCTATCATCCACATGCCTTCTACACTATAGAAGGGGTGAATCAGGTCAGTAAACCATATTACTTTGATTTTGATGAAGAGGAAGCTCAGGTTAAAGATGCTCTGGCCCTGCAAAGGAAATAAGCGAATAATCAGAAATAATCAATGATTTGGATAAGGGGATCAATCATTTTAGGCTACGGCGTACCATTTCTACCATAGTTTCATAAATTCATTCCTATAGACGATAAGAATCAGGAAACTCTGGCTTTTACTGTATGACTTGCTCTTTTATCAGCTTTCGCAAATGAATAGTTTCCCTTGACTTTGACTTAAGTTTCTACACTGGCAACTTTTGCGGCCATTATTTGTGAAATTCATCAACTAACGATCTCACTGTTCTTGCTACACAAGCTCCATCACATCGATTGGCAAGATAGCCCGAACCACATCCCATGATTTCCTGTAAGATATACAGGAGCCTTCTGGCTTCGATATTTTCGGGCACAATGCCATTTCCATGATCAGCTCTTACAGTATACGCTTCAATGGCATCAACCATAGTGTGGGCCATTTCATCCGCTGTTATTTTATCGGCAAGAAAGTCAGGAACCCTTGTAGTAACTTTATTTATGACTTCCTTTATTTCTTCTACTTGATGATTATGGGTTATTTCAGACATGACTTAGATTTTAAGAATCCAACAAGATAAAAACGTATCAAAGTTTCAATGAAACAAAGCTACCTAAATCCATCTCGTAGCGATTTTTCGCGGATAATCTCACTATCTACTTCTTCATATTCAATGTATTCCTCACGGACTCCACCGCGTATGGAATTGATTCTATTTTTGATCCTCCGTCGCATTAAAGCTCTGAAGAACAACCAAGCTGCGACTGCCGGAAAAAAGAAAACAGTTAAAACTACAGCAATAATACCGTATAGAGTTCTAGTCCTGAGAAGATCAACCAACCACCGTCCATAATTCAGAACAACTCTTCTATCAATGATAAGAGCAGCAAAAATTAAGATAGGCGCCAGAAAAGACAGGATTTTAAATAATCCTTTCAGTACATATACACCGAAGTACAACAGCATAGCAATCACAGCTATACTGAAGACAAAACTTAAAATCGCTTGTAATGGAGATAATTTATAATTCATAATAACTTCTTACTTAAGTATAACCCGCTATTCCTTCTCAACGTTCACTTTTGCCTGAATATTTTTCTGCTACGCTCATCACTCACTTGTCCCGCATTGTCCCATGGAATTGCGAAGCAATATTCCATCGGGATGAAATTTCCGCCTGGGCGGATTATATTTCACTAGGGCCACTCATTCCTATTAAGCTTTCGCCGGTTGTAGAAACTGCTTCTGATATAACTTGTGATAATGGCCATCCTCTATCTCCAGTAATCTGTCATGCGTATCCCATTCCACAACTTTACCTTTATCCAGTACCATAATATGATCGGCATGCTTAATAGTGCTCAACCTGTGAGCAATAATTATCGAAGTTCGCTTTTCTATCAGCCTCTCAATCGCGTATTGAATTACAGCCTCGGTTTCTGAATCTATGGAACTCGTAGCTTCATCCAGAATCAGAATATCCGGGTTAAACACCAGCGCACGCACAAAGGAAATCAATTGGCGCTGTCCCATTGAAAGGTTATTACCTCGCTCGGTTACTTTAAAATCATAAGCACCCGGGAGACGCTCGATAAAAGGATGTGCACCGATTATCTTACTCGCCTCTATCACCTCTTTCCTGCTTATATCACTGTCTTTCAGAGTAATATTCTCAAATACAGTTCCCGTAAACAAGAATACATCCTGCAATACTATCGCAACCCTGGAGCGGATAAAATCCAGCTTATAATCCTTCAATGTCCTGTCATCAAATAAGATCTCACCTTCATCAATATCGTAAAAACGGCTCATCAGATTAATGATCGTCGTCTTACCTGAACCTGTACTCCCTACTAGTGCCATTGTTTCACCCGGCTGAATCACAAAACTTACATCTTTCAATACAGGGTTTTCTTCTGAATAACCAAAGTGAACATTGCGGAATTCAACCTTGCCCTCTAGTTTCTCAACCGCTATTGTGCCGGAATCCGGCATCGTATCTTCATTGTCAAGCACGTAGAAAACGCGTTCGGCAGCAACAAGCCCCATCTGTAAAGTATTGAACTTATCTGCCAGCATCCTTATCGGCCTATACAACATATTGATGTATATAGGGAATGCAATCAGAACGCCGAGCGTAAGAGAACTGTCGAGAACTTTACCGGCACCATACCACACTAGCAAACCCAGAGAAATCGCCGACATCAGCTCCACGAAGGGAAAAAATATCGCATAGTATAGAATGGAATCGAGATAGGCCTTAGTATAATTTCTGTTTATCGTCTGAAATCTCTGCTGTTCCTGTTCTTCTGCAGTAAAAATCTGAACTATTCGCATTCCGGAAATCCTCTCCTGCAGAAAAGCGTTCATCCGAGCAATCTCCATTCTTACCCTCTGATAGGAAAGGCGTACTGCCTCCTTGAACAGATATGTCCCATATATCAGAATCGGGAAACTCGCCAGAACTACCAGAGTCAGTTTCCAGCTTGTCGCAAACATCAAATAAAGTACTGCAAATAAGCTCAGCACTTCGGCAACAATAGTTATTAAACCTTCTGAGAAGACGCGGTTTATCGACTCTATATCGTTAATAGTACGCGTAGTCGATTGACCGATGGGAGTCCTGTCAAAATACTTGACGCGCAGACTCAGCAGGTGATTAAAGACCCGGATTCTAAGATCCTTGATGATCGACTGCCCTAGATAATTTGTCAGATAGATAAACGCATAGCGCAACACTACTTCAAGGATCAGAAGCCCAAAGAGTAATAAGGTATAGTTTATCAATCCCTGAAAATCCACCGTCGCAACCGGGCCATCGACCATTTTATTGATGTAAAAAGGACGCAGAGCCCCCAGTGGTGCCAGCACAATTGCCAGAACACAAGACAATATAAACAGCAGCTTATAAGGCAGAACCTGCTTAAGTAATCTTACGAATGTCTGAAAATCAAAGGATTGTTGCTTCTGCATATTCAATGAGTCAAAACAAGCCTTATTCTGCTTTTGTTTTGCCTTTTACGCAAAATTAATTGCTAGAAAACAACCTGGCTCAAGCATTACATCAGTCCCTCATCTTTAAAGCTATAATAGCCATCATCGGTAAAAATCAGATGATCGACTACAGAAATATCCAGGCTGCGGCCGGCAGTTACTAGCTTTTTAGTCACGTGAATATCCTGCTGCGATGGTCTCAATTGCCCAGACGGATGGTTATGAACCAAAATGATGGAAGAGGCTAGTTTCTGAATCGCCGTCCGGAAGATAATCCTCGCATCAACGACCGTTCCTGACACTCCGCCCTGACTTATCCTTTCCTTGCCGATTACTTTATTGGCGCGGTTGAGAATAAGTATCCAGAATTCCTCATAAGGTAAATCCCGCAGAAAGTGCGATACATACTGATATACATCACCGGATGATCCTATACTTACTCTTTCCTCTGCTTCCGCAAATTGTCTTCTCCGTCCCAGTTCCACTGCTGCTACAAGCTTTATCGCTTTAGCCTCGCCTATCCCTTTGAATTTCTGCAGATCATCCACGGTCATTTGCCCAAGTGTTCTCAGGTTATTACTAGCTGCGTGTAATATTCTCTGTGCAAGCTGAACTGCGTTTTCCTCCTGGTTTCCTGAACCGAGTAAAATTGCAATCAACTCACTGTTTGACAGATTTCGGGGTCCGATATTCATCAACTTCTCCCTTGGACGTTCATCTTCCGCCCAGGAACTTATCGGCATTAACTTCATTTGTGCATAGTTCGTCATATACATAGTAATTTAAGCTGTTCTACACATTAGTGTCTAACAGTTGACAAACTGTGCCGTTAAAAATCGATTATTTTTAAACTTTCTCGGGAATCACTACTTCAAGAGCCTTCAGGATATCCTCTTTCAAGTCTTCAACATCCTCAACACCTACACTCATTCTGATAAGAGAATCAGTAAGTCCAGCTTTCAATCTTTCCTCTCGCGGAATAGAACCATGTGTCATGGAAGCAGGGTGGCCGATTAATGATTCCACTCCTCCCAGTGATTCTGCAAGGCTGAAAAGCTTGGTGTTTTCAAGAATCCTGAATGCATTTTCAGTAGTATCGTCTTCCAGGTCAAAGGAAATCATTCCTCCGAAGTCATCCATTTGTCTTGCAGCTACATCGTGATTGGGATGATCCTCAAATCCCGGATAATATACATTCCTCACTCCTGGGACTGTACGTAACAACTCCGCTATTTCACGGGCATTATCGCAAGCTCTTTGCACTCGGAGATGAAGAGTTTTAATTCCGCGCAAGATAAGGAAACAATCCATTGGTCCCGGTACTGCTCCTGCAGCATTCTGAATAAAGTACAATGCATCCAGATCCTCTTGATTAGTTGCAACAACCACTCCCAATATCACGTCGGAGTGGCCTCCCAGAAACTTTGTGGCAGAGTGCACTACATAATCTGCACCGAGATCAATTGGCCTCTGCAGATATGGAGAAGCAAATGTATTATCTACGCAAGTTTTTACTCCTTTGCTATGAGCCAGATTACAAAGAGCTTCAATATCTACTATTTTCAAAGTAGGATTAGTAGGAGTTTCAATCCAAAGCAGCTTAGTATTTTCATTGATATGCTTGCTTACGTTCTCAACCGAAGACATATCGATGAAATGTGCTTTTATCCCGTACTTCTCGTATTGAGTTTTGATAAGGCGGTATGAACCACCATATAAATCATTGGAAGCAATAATTTCATCTCCCGGATTCAAGGTCTTTAACAAGGCATCCATTGCCGCAAGTCCGGAACCAAAACACACTGCCCCCAGTCCATTCTCAAGAGCAGCTATGCTCGCTTGTAACGCATCTCTCGTGGGATTGCCGGTTCTTCCATATTCATATCCCTTGTGCTTACCGGGAGAATCCTGCACATAAGTGGATGTCTGAAAAATAGGTGTCATAATTGCACCACTACTCGGATCAGGTGTTACACCTGCATGAATTGCCTTTGTATTAAATTTCATCTCTCTGTTTTTATTACTTCCTTTTTAAAACTTCTTTGACAGCATGAACGACATCGTCTTCTGTCAATTTATATTTCTTCAACAAATCATCAACCTTGCCACTTTCGCCGAAGCTATCGTCAACAGCAACATATTCCTGTGGACAAGGTTGCTTCTTTGCAAGCAATTGTGCCACAGAATCTCCTAAACCTCCTATACTGTTGTGCTCCTCACATGTTACAACACAACCCGTCTTCCTGACTGATTCCAGAATAGCTTCTTCATCAAGTGGTTTAATAGTATGTATATTAATCAAATCAACTTTTATACCACTTTTAACAAGTTCCTTGGTGGCTAGAACGGCTTTCCACAATAAATGACCGGTAGCAACAATCGTCACATCACTACCATCATTCATCTTGATCGCCTTCCCTATTTCAAATGGGAACTGCTCCATAAATATCGGCCAGCCCGGTCTTCCAAATCGCAAATAAACCGGTCCTTCATGCTCGCTGATAGCGATGGTAGCAGCCTTGGTCTGCGCATAATCCGCAGGATTGATCACCGTCATACCGGGCAACATCTTCATCATCCCTATATCCTCCAGAATCTGATGCGTAGCACCATCTTCTCCCAGTGTTAGTCCGGCGTGAGAAGCACATATCTTCACATTCTTGTCCGAATAGGCAATCGATTGTCTTATCTGATCATAGACGCGGCCGGTAGAAAAATTGGCAAATGTTCCGGTGTAGGGAATCTTACCTCCTATCGCAAGTCCGGCAGCGATTCCCATCATATTTGCTTCAGCTATACCTACCTGAAAAAATCGCTCCGGGAACTCATCCTTAAAATCATCCATTTTTAACGAACCCGTAAGATCCGCACAAAGGGCTACGACCTGACTATTCCGGCGACCTACTTCAAGAAGCCCATCACCAAATCCATCTCTCGTGGATTTCTTTCCTGTTGAATTAATATTTTCAATCATAATTTATATTCTAATAATCACCTAAGCTTTCTTCCAATTGACTCAATGCACGTTCAGCCTGCTCATCATTTGGAGCTTTTCCGTGCCATTCATGCGTTCCGGACATAAAATCTACTCCATAGCCCATCTCGGTCTTCATAAGTACCACGGTAGGAATGTCAGACGGTCTGTCCTTTTTAAGTCTTTCCAGTGTATTGACAGTATCCTCCATATCATTCCCGTCCATGTGCACTACGTTCCAGCCAAACGCCTCAAACTTAGCCGGCAGATCTCCCAATGCAAGAACCGCATTATTGGGGCCATCTATCTGCTGCCCGTTCCAGTCCACAATTACAATGAGATTATCAAGCTCATTAAATGGAGCATACATAAATGCTTCCCAGACCTGTCCTTCCTGCAGCTCACCGTCACCTGTATGAACATATACGAGATGATCATCTCCATCGAGCTTCTTTGCCTGTGCTGCTCCTATCGCTACCGACACTCCCTGTCCGAGAGAACCTGAGGCAACCCTTATTCCGGGTAATCCTTCATGTGTAGCAGGATGCCCTTGCAGGCGAGAATCTATTTCACGGAAGGTAGCAAGTTCTTTCACTTCAAAGTAGCCACTGCGCGCCAGTACGGAATACCATACAGGGGAAATATGACCATTAGACAGGAAAAACATATCCTCTCCCTTTCCATCCATTTTAAATGACGGGTCATGCTCCAAAACTCTGAAATACATTGCCGTAAATAAGTCGGCACAACCCAATGACCCGCCCGGATGACCGGATTGAGATCCATGTGTCATGCGGATTATGTCTCTCCGCACCTGACTCGCAATCTTCTTTAACTCTGCGATTTCTTTCATATTGCAATACTTTGATATGACTGTAAAGATAGGAATAAGATTGCAAACCCCTTGCACCGGACCTCTTCTATTCCTGTTTCAAAACGGTCATTTTTATACTCTGAATTTATTGTTCGTTAATTTATAGTTCAGAGAATGCTTATTGAGGATTTTTAGCTTTCGCAAATAAAAAAAGGCACTCCCGAAAACTCAGAAGTGCCTTATAATACTAATTAAATCTTAGTTCTTAATTCACAGCGTCAGAAAGACCTTTTCCTGCTTTGAACTTAGCAACATTACGTGCTTTGATTTTGATAGCAGCACCTGTTTGTGGGTTACGACCGGTTCTTGCACTTCTCTCAGAAACAGAGAAAGTACCAAATCCTGGGATAGTAACTTTATCACCTTTTTTCAATTGTTCTTGAACTGTATCAAGGAATGCATTAAGAGCTCTACCTGCATCTGCTTTTGTAAGTTCTGCTTTCTTTGCAATGCTATCAGTTAATTCACCTTTGTTCATAGTTTAATAAACTTTTAGTTAAATAATGTCGCAAAAATAGACTTCTATCATTAATATTACCAAATTATTTAACACATATTTTCACTATTTTATAGCAATCATGCGGGTTTTAGGGCTTTTCATTCATTTTTTAGACTTTAATTCCTAAAAAATACTAACTTTGGCATCAGGATATTTAACGTAAAGATCATGAAAAGTAAATTCTTAGGCCTCTTTTTACTAGCAAGCGTAGCGCTTATCTCCCTTCCTGCATGCAATAAAGGATACGGTTGTCAAGCCACTGAAAGCATGAAAAACTCTTCAGATCAAGGTAGCAGTAAAAAGGGCATGTTCAAGAAAAACAAGTCACAATCCGGGAGGCTCTTTTAAGCTTTTATCGAGTACCTTGGAATACTGCCTTATTGATTTTTCTTCCCCAGTCATTAAGACCATACACAATTAAAAACAGGATTATCCCGGGAAAAACAACCAGCCACCAGGCATCGGGATAGGAACGGCTTTGATGCATAAGATTTCCCCAGCTTATCGTTTCAGGTGGCAATCCAAGCCCCAGAAAACTCAATGTAGCTTCCAGTATTATGCTGCTCGCAGTCACAAAGGCAAGAACGACTAATGCCGATTGAATTGAACGCATTAATACGCGTCGACTCAGAATAAAATAATCGGAAAAACCAAGTCCTTTGGTATATTCAATCTCTTCACTATTACGCAGATGCATCACTTCAGCACGGACGTGTCTGCTTAAAGTAGGCCAGCGCAGAAAACCAATCAAAATTGCAATTTCATATACATTCCAGCCTCGCAAGGCAACACTTAACACCAGTAATATTAAAAGGGCAGGAATAGAACTAAAGAAATCCACTGTGCGCATCACTATACTATCCATCGGGATCCTCAGCCTAAACTTCTCCGATTTCAATCCCATATAAATCATTAAAGCAGCCAAGCCGAGAACCGCCAGCAATAAAACTATAGAGAAACTATCGCCCACTACCGCTGACCAGTATGCGTAGAATGTATAAAACAGGAAGATTAATACAAGTGCAATCAGATAAAGTATATTCATTCTGAATCCTTTGTTACCATAATAACCGGCAATTGCACCGAGGGAATACCCCAGGAATAGAGATACTATGCCGGATAAAAGAGCGATAATCAAGGCAATTCTAAATCCATATATAATACCTGCCATCACATCCCTGCCAAGGCCGTCTGTACCCAGCCAATGTCTGTACTTTGCGAATGGTTCACTTAAATTTTTGCCGAAAGGCGGAATAAGAATTCTATCGGCATTGTCCATGCTTTCAGGATTATAGGGAACAAGTGGCATAATCTTCCAGTCCACTTCCTCTCCAACGGCTTTTTTACTAAAAATCGGAAACTCGATTCCCACCTCAGAAGACTGCACAATTGCTCTATCTCCTGCAAGGAAATCCCTGAATATTGCAGCAAAGACCATAATAAACACCAGTAACAGAAACCATCTGGCCGGAAGTAAATGCCTTTTCTCAGTCATAAGCATCCACTTTTTCAGTTCTAGGATACAGAGCATCTGCCACCCACATGCTCAGATACACCACGATACTTATGAAGATTACGAGACCAAAAATCATCTGCCAGTCGCGATTCATCAGTGAGTCCCAAAATAATCTCCCCATTCCGGGAATATTAAAAATCGTCTCTACAATTACTGAACCCGCTACCAATCCAGGCAATAGCTGAGGAATCAAGGTTATTACCGGCCGAATGGAATTGGGGATGATATGTCTGCGCAGCAGCAATCTGTCCGTCAGACCGCGTGCCTTTGCAGCCAGCACATACCTGGAATTTTTAACGCTGTCGACACTCTGCTCCACATGTCTGCTTATATATATTGTACTGTGTAAGAAAATGCACAGAATCGGAAGATAAATACTGGCAAAGTGATTCTTATAAATGGATAAAAAGTGTACATCTTCGTATTGAAATGGCCCTACCAATATCCTGAAACTCCCCTGTGGCAACCAGTTCACAGCAATTGTAAGCGCGAGTGTACTCAACCAAAACAATGGCATTGAGTAAAAACTGTATAGTATTTTTTCCAGTATCCGTACAATTGCGTTATCTCTCAAGCTCCTGAAGCCGCCTAAAAGAGCTCCGCCTACAAACAGCATAAGGAAAGCAGGTATATTGATACTCAAGGTCCAGACTAGCGCTTTCCATATAGTTGAAAACACAGGCTGATTCAATTTCTCGGATATTAATTTCCCGGAAAGTAATTGCATTAACCAAAAGTGAAATTGATTATCGGTGCCGTTATATTGAAAAACCGGCACAGGCATTCTGGCTTTACTTACCTCCAGTTCTTTCAACCCTTCCAGGAGCTTCTCATCGATTTCGGCATCAATTCCTGACACCAAAGCAATAATCTCTGTCGGCTCTTCTCCACTTGCAAGCTTTTCACGGAGACCGGCCTTTTCACTTTCCGGTAGTTCCGCTTTTTCTATTCTCTGCCAAAAATCATAAAACGCATCGCACGGTTGATAATATCGCGCTGCTCCAGCATATTCTCTATACCTGGAATTCAAAGGAATTTCCGCTGCCCTTTTATCGATATAAGCCGGCCTGATACTGATGCCAAAAAGCGGTTTATCAAGTGCATTTTCTTTCACATAATCATTCCACTGAAGTTCGACATTGGCGCGACTCCCTCCACTGAGATAAGACTGATAAATCCTGTCTGCATAGGCATCACCCGGCAAGGCTTTAAAGAGAAAAAAGCTTACCAGACTTATGAAAAACAGAAGGACAAGTCCACTTATGAATCTTATAATAAATTTCTTCATGCACTTTGCTTCATTGAGAATACGCAATCGCCGCTCTGCAGCTATCCAAATGTATTATTTTTTCATGACCTTGCATAATTCCACGCTTTCGCAAATGCATTCCTGCTCCTCCATGCCGGCACCGGAAACACAGGCTTATCAATTCCGATTTATTTTAAACGTCTTCGCGCCTTTCCAAGGTCACATACATAAGATAAGGGAGTTACAGGTACTTCTACTTCCATTCCCGTAACGACACAACGGACCGGAGCTGCGACAAAAATTACCGGAATCTCTGCCTGCAGTCTTTCCTGAAAACCCAGGTAAGCCCGATGTCGCTCTTCTTCGGAATCTGTGGAACGAATAAGTTCTATATAGCGGTCGGCCTGTATATCTGAAAAGCCGCTTACATTGGATCCTCCAACATCCGCATTATCAGAATGCCAGGATTGATAAGGATCGTATTTAAAGGGATTGGTGCTGAGGGAAAGCGGTGTAATCTGATAATCCTTAGCGACCAGCCGCTTTCTTATTTCAGAAAACTTCATTGCAGAAATCGCGACTTCTATACCGATTTTAGCTGCGTTCTCCTTCAGAATCAAAGCCATTGTCCTTCCGAGAAGTCCTTCTGAAACCAATATCTCCAGGGCAACTTTCCGTCCCGTGCTATCGATTAACACTTCATCCTTTAAGGTATATCCACTCCCGAGTAAAAGCATCTTTGCAGCTTCTATATCGATCTCTGTTTCAAGCTCAGCATCAAGAAAATAAGGTGAAGAAGGATGAATAGGGCCATGAATAAGAGTTCCCATAGAATCCATGTGCGTATCGATAAATTTTCCCGCATCAAAACAAAGTGAAAGTGCTTCCCTCAGTGCCTTGTCGCGCAGGAAGTAGTCTTTATTATTAAGACTAAGATAGTAAAAGCTCATAGGCGTCGTCTCGTAGAATCCATAATCGGCATTCCCCGCTCTTAAGCTTTTATAATCACGGGCATTGACATCGATCAGAACATCAAGTTGACCGTTTTTAAATGCGGTCAATGCCGTCCCGTCATCCGGGATAATAGCAAAATTGATTTCGGAAGGATTCGCTTCAAATACTCCAAGTTCTTCAGGCATATTATCTCCCCACCAGTCACTCTTACGCATAAGACTTATCCCCTGTTGCTTTATCCAGTTTTTCACCCTGTAAGCATTACTTCCCACATAAATTCCCTCTGAATAAATCATGTTGTCCAGCTTGCTTTTAAAAATACTCAGGGTTGAATCCATAGTTTCCATTTCCTTCAGTTCTCTGACACTATATCCGGATAGAATATTCTCTTCATCGTAGATATGAGCCGGTATTATCAGCAGCGTACTGATAAGCTCCTCGGAAAGAAACGGATTCCCTGAAAATGAAACAGAAAAGGATTTTTCATCGATAATCTCAAGAGATTCCATCGCCCCAAAATAAGTATGAATACCACTCTTATCCAGTCCCGGTAGCAGCACCGACTTTATCGTGAATTCTATATCCATAGAAGTCAATGGCTTTCCTGTCTCCCATGCAGCCTCTTTCCGTAAGTGAAAAAGATAAGTGAAAGTGTCTTGATTATTAGTTATTTCCGGTGTGCTTTCAGCGAGAACGGGAATGAGGCTAAGTGTCTGAGCGTCTACATCCATTAAGGACTGGTAAATCAGGCGCATCACGCGGTTTCCCTGAGTTCCTCCGGAATAAACAGGCAGGAGTGCATCCGGTTCCTGTGAAACCCTATCCGTTATGATGAAATTTTCATCGTAATCAGGTGCATTGGAATCCTGACTGCAGGAAGCCAGGAATAGCAGCAATAAGAGAGAAAGGATAAGATTTATGCCTATATTGCGTTTCATAGGTATCAAATATAATCAATCCTTTTAAGACTATTTTACAATCAAGCGATGTCTTTAAAAACTATCATAATTGCCGGCGGGACAGGACTTATCGGAGCCGCTTTATCGGCTGCCCTTGAAAGAAAAGGCGGCTATAATGTCCGTATCCTGAGTCGCTTTCCTGAAAAAATAAAAAACGCAGATGCCTACTACTGAAATCCGTCAGAGAATAAAATCGATGAAGCAGTATTTGCGGAAGCTGATATCATTATAAACCTTGCAGGCGAAAATATCGGGGCGGGCAGATGGACAAGTGCGCGCAAAAAGCTGCTGCGAGAGAGTCGCATTGCTTCCAACCTCATTTTTAAAGAACACTTAAAAAAGTCTTCCTCCATCCATAAATACATTGCAGCCTCTGCACAGGGATTTTATGGAGACCGTGGGGATACAATATTGTACGAGAATGATAAGCCATCCGGGCATGGTTTCCAAAGTCAGCTAACAGTAGAATGGGAAGAGACAATAAAGAAAACTGTTCCGGAAAATATCGATCTCTGTATCATGCGAAATTCAGTTGTAATGAGTACCAAAGGAGGTGCACTCGCCAAGATGATGCCGACAGCAAAACTGGGAATTATTCCTCAGTTTGGCAGACATTACCTTTCCTGGATTCACATCGATGATGTTGCAGGGGTTTACCTGCATTGTATCGAAAACGAGAATTTTAAAGGCATTGTAAACATAAATGCAGGCACAGCGACCTACAGAGAATTTGCGCAAGCGATAAAAAAAGGAGTCAATTCTAAATTACCCATTGTACCGACTCCCGCTTTCCTTCTTAAAACGGCCTTGGGACAGATGTCCGAAATGGTGCTTGAAAGTACTAGAATGTCTTCCGACAAATTACGCAAGCTCGGGTACAATTTCATGTACGAGGACTTAGACTCAGCAATTGCAGATATTATTAAAAACAAAAAATAACCTTATCTCATCCCGGAAAGATATTTCTCGGGATCCAGTGCCTCGCCTTTATACCACATTTCAAAGTGAAGGTGCGGCCCTGAAGTAAGTTCTCCCGTATTCCCGATAATTGCGATTACTTCTCCCGCCTTCACAACATCTCCCTTATTTTTCAAGAGAGAGGAATTATGCATATAATATGTGACGAGATCATTGTCGTGCTGAACAGCAATCGTATGCCCAGTTTTAATAATATTGCCTGCAAGAATAACCACACCGTCTGCAATCGACTTAATCGGGCTGCCTTCCGGAGCTATTAAATCTATTCCGAAGTGACTCGTTCCCCGGTTAAATCTGTGGCTTATAATCCCATTAACCGGAGCAAAATAATATTGCGAACCGGAGGCACCGGGTTCTACCTGCCCCTTAGATGAACGTGCAGTAGCAATGCGCAATAAATCACGGGTAATATCGACCTTTGCCCGGAGAGAATCATCCTCAGCAATACGCTCTATAAGTCTGGGCGTTTCATGCACAGTAACGGGACCATCATCCTCCTCTTCTAAATAGACAATTGAGTCAGACAGCATATTCTTAAAGCTGTTTACATATATCTGATAGTTGGTCAGCTCGGTTTCCAATACATTTACCCTCTCGCGCAATTCCATATACGGCCGATTGCTCTCCAGTTCTCCATAACCCGGAACCAACTCCTTCAAAGGCGTGTAAATAACGAGCATCCCCGCCAGGAAAATAATAATAAATATACTTGTCAGAACATATAATATGGCTGCAATGGGCGTTATTTTAAAAGAGCCAACCTCTCTAAAGGTGACATCTTTTAACAATATCAATCTATATGATTGTTTGAGTCGGCTAATTAAGGAATTTCTTTTACCTTCGTCTTTCATTCATTCGTGTTTAAACGGGATAAATTCTTTAAGCGAAATAGAATACAATTGATTATTATACGTTTATTCTATAATATATTTGAACCCGTATATGTTAACATAACGAATGTAGCGATTTTTACAGTATGAATAATAATTTCAATCTTAAGCATTTTGCGAAACCTTACATTTTAGGGTTATTAATTGCAACAACGCTGATATTTGCAGGAGCTTGTAAGACAACCAAGAAAAAGTCTGATATTTCTCCTATTACCAAGTTTTATCACTCTACTACTTCCTTATACAATGGTTATTTCAACGCCAATGTTTTAATGGAGGAAGCCGTCTTTGATCTCACTTATGATCACGAGGATAATTTCTCGGAATTATTACCGATTGATAAATATATGGGTTCTCCTCATTATAAGTCCGCTTATTCTAAGCTGGATACGGCTATTAAGAAAGTTTCCGTCGTAGCTGCCGTTCACAGAGTAGGTGAATGGACCGACGATTGCTATTTACTTGCAGGAAAAGCGCAGTACATAAAGAGAGACTTTGATGAGGCAGAACGCACATTAAAATACCTGGTAAAAGAATTTGACCCTACTAATCCGGGCAGCCAATACTGGAGCTACAAAAAGAATCCTACAGAGAAAAACAAGAAAGCAAAAACCAAAACCAAAACCAAGAAAGGTAAAAAGACTAAGAAAAGTAAAGCTAAGACAAAAGCGCCTACTACCAGAGAAGTTAAAAACAAATATGAAGCCGAGGCAAGAGGCGGAGACAGATTGAAAAAAGATCCGGCCTTTAACGAAGGTCGTCTATGGCTTGCAAAAACCTTTTTACAAAAAGATATGCCGGGTCAGGCTCAAGGTCTCATCAACGATGTCAGGGGGAAGTACAACCGCAGCAAGACGATGGACAACCTGTTCCACACGACACAGGCAGAAGTATATATTTATCAGAATAATTATGGCAAAGCTGCCAACGAACTGGCCTCAGCAATGGATTACGCTGCCAGCCGTGACCAGAAAGGGCGATATGCTTTTATTGCAGCTCAACTCTATGGTCTTGATGGAAATCACGCAAAGGCAACAGTCTATTACGATCATGCCAAGAAGTTTGCTGACTCCTATGAGCTAGTCTTTAACTCAGAGTTAAATCAATTGAAATCAGCTTACACAAATGGTAGCAGAAGCCGCTCTTCAGTATTGGCAAGTCTTGAAAAAATGACAAAAGACGGGAAGAATGTGGATTATTACGACTACATATACTTTACCATGGCTGAAATCTATGAACATTCAGGTGATATCCCTGAGGCAATAGAACACTATACCTTGGCACTTGCCAATAAGTCAAAAAACACCACAGTTGCGCTGGATTGCTACCATGCTCTGTCGAACTTATATTACACAACAGACGAGTTTATCCCTTCAGACAAGTATCTGGACAGTACATTGATACTGATGAATAAGGGACATTCAAGTCACTCTGAAGTAATTAGTCTTTCAGGTAAAATAAAGCCTATTGCCAAGAATCTGGTGACTATCCAGGACAAGGATAGTCTTATCGCTATATCTAAAATGTCTCCTGAAGAGCAGAAAGCTATAGCAGCTGAAATGAAAGCAAAGGAAGAAGCGAGAAAAGGTACGAGCGATTCTCAAGGCAAAGGATTAAAAGGCAGACAAAGTGGAATGTCTGCCCCGGCTCCCGGAATGAATCTACAACCCGGGCCACAGCCAAGACAAGGTAAATACAGAGGCTCGTTCTTTGCTTATCAGGAAGACAATAAAGCTAAAAGAGAACAAACCTTTAAAAATGTATGGGGAGATATACCGCTTGTCGATAACTGGAGAGTCTCTTCTTTAATGGACAACAGTCTTATCGACGGAGGTGATGACATGGATACAGATCGCAGTATCGATCCGGCAGACCTTCTGACAGAAGCAGAATTGCAACGCTACCTCAAGGATGTCCCGAAGAATGAAGGAGATTTAAAGCAAATTGATGCTGCTATCATAGCTGCCATGGAAGAACTGGGATTCCTCTACCGATCAAATCTTGACAGGCCGGATCTCGCAGTGGAAATTCTGGAAGAGCTACTGAGAAGATACCCGGATGGAAAAATCAGTATAGATGCTTATTACAACCTCTACCTTGCCTATCAGGCACAGGGTAATACTGCTATGGCTAACAAGTATAGAGAATTTATTCTCGATAAATTCCCTAATTCTGCCATAGCCAAGAACATTAAAAATCCTAATCAGGAAAGTAAGGAAGATGAGGCAAAGCAAAAGCTTGCACTCTTCTACCAAAGCACCTATGACGATTTCCAGAAGGGAAGTTACGATATCGTTCATAGTCGCGTACAGACATCCATTACTAACTACGGAGAAAACAATAAATATGCTGCCAAATTTGCCTTGCTGGATGCAATGGCACTGGGCAAGACCAAAGGTGAGTCCGAGTATGCACAGGCACTCAGGGAAATCATCGACAATTACAAAGGTTCTCCTGAAGCGACTCATGCCAGGGAAATCCTGCGATTCCTCGATGGCAGCCCTACGGCATTCGGTGCTGAAGTCGATACAGGGAACTTCCAGATCGATGATGACAAGATTCACTATATCATGGTTTTCATCAAAAACCCTAAGGAGGTAAATAGAAACAACGCTAAGATTAAAGTCTCCGATTTCAATGAAAAGTATTTCGGGCTGGACAAGCTTAAAGTATCGACTATCTTCCTGGATGTCTCAGACAACAACAATCCGATTATTATCGTAAGACAGTTCAAGGACAAGAAGAAGGCAATGAGTTATTATGAAACTGCAATTCAATTCAAGGATAATTTTATGCCGGACGGAGCAGAATATATCATATTAGCGACCAATCAGCAGAACTATCGCGAAATCCTCAAGACGAGGACAATTGTCGATTATACTGAGTTCTTTGAAACTTTTTATCTGAGAGGAGGAAGGTAAGAATAGATACGGTATCCGGTGCCTTCGCTGAAAGGAGCTTATTGCTTATTGTGCTTTAAACCATTGGTTAATATTCTCTTGAATACGATCTTCAGGAGCAATATCAAACTGGCTTAAATCGAGTTTTTGACCACAGATTCTCTCATACAATTCGAGATATTTATCTGATATTTCATAGACTAATGCATCATCTATTTCCGGCATCCTGTCACCTTCTCTGCCGCGAAACCCATTATCCATTAACCATTCCCGGACAAATTCTTTACTCAACTGCAATTGAGCTTCTCCCTTTTCCTGGCGCTCTTCATAACCTTCGGCTATATAATATCTGGAACTATCCGGTGTATGAATTTCATCCATCAGTACAATCTCACCATTGTGCAATCCAAATTCATATTTGGTGTCAACCAGAATTAAGCCACGTTTCTGTGCTATATCACTGCCTCGTTGAAAAAGTGCGAGAGTATATTCTTCCAGTTTTCTGTAAATGTGTTCTTCGACAATTCCCTGTCTCAATATTTCTTCCGGACTGATATCCATATCATGCCCTTCATCTGCCTTGGTAGTAGGAGTAATTATCGGCAGGGGGAATTTCTCTGCTTCGCGCATCCCTTCCGGCATACTTGCTCCGCATAGCATTCTCTTTCCATCTCTGTATTCACGCCAGGCATGCCCCGCGAGATAGCCCCGCACGACCATTTCGAGTTTAACCGGCTCACAGAATTTACCTATGCTTACATTGGGATCCGGAACAGCCTCAAGCCAGTGAGGAACAATATCCGCCACGGCATCCAGTGAATAGGCAGCTATTCCGTTAAGTACAGCGCCTTTGTATGGAATCGGACGTGGCAGAACATGGTCAAATGCCGATATCCTGTCGGTCGCAACCATTACAATCTTATCATCAAGGAAATATACATCCCGTACCTTGCCCCTATAAATATTTCTGCAACCGGGGATACTTAAATTCGTTTCTCCAAGGCTGATTAACTCAGGAACAGGACGAGTTTTGGACATAATAATCTGCGGTGCGCAATTAAATGCTTATCAGATATTTTTTGTAAGATTTTTCTCAGAGATAATTTCTACCAGCTCCTTGATAAAGGCATAATTCTTGGGCATAACCCGGTGAAACGCATCTTTCACTGCAAAGAACATCCCCTTTTCAATATCGGGCATAAAGGATTTTATCTTGGACTTCACGAGTTCCACATCATTGGAAACGAGTTTTCTTATCGATGGTAAATCATGCCAGTCTCCTTTAATCGCAACTGCCTTAATCACCTCTCCCTCTTCTTCAATCGGTTCAAGAAGAATCACATCGTCATTATCTTCATCGAGCTCTTCCTGGACAATACCCTCAAGTATTTTCCATTGCTCTTTATCCTCCTCATTCACAAGAAAAACTTCAAGCCCCTTTTCATGAACTCGATAAACTATCAGTTTGACAGTGTCTAATATTCTTTTCATAAAGCAGTAATTCACTGAAATCTTTCACTAAAGTATAAAAACATATAGTCAAAGACAAATATTTGTCAGGCTTCAATAAAACCAAAGCCAGACTTTAACATATCCCCATACCATTATTTGGTAGAAGAACGATCACTCATAATAATATGTGGGAGTGTCAGAGCAAGGAATGTCAGCCTCTCCCTGTCGGCCATTTGCTGCAAAAACTCATAAGCACGAGGATTGACAAATTCCGCCTTTTCAAAATCCACAAGCTGCCCCACCTCAGTACTTCCCATCAGTACCGGAATCGCTCTGTCTCCCGTATCATTTAAACTCGCAAGTATTTTTTTATTCTGTGGATCCCTCAACTCCTTACCGTTAATAAGCCGCCCATAAGCATGCCCGTTAATATACACTTCCGTCCCCGCAGGCATAATGCGGTACACATACTCGTGCTTACTCGTCCTTGCATAGACAAGTCCGTGCTTGCCATCCGAGTATTTCCTATAGGCGTAAGCAATCAGCGGCTCCTGATAAATAGAATAAAGAATCCCCTTTCTCGTCCTCGTCCCTCCCTTCTTTTTCATCGTCTCCGTATTGTTGAGAGACAGCAAGCTCATTTCTTCCTCATTCCACGGCACGAGCTTTTCAAGCATCGGATTCATTTCCTCCTTTAGAACCTTTAAATCCTTCTCAATATTCTTCTTGCTCGGTTTATAATTCAGAAAATACTGGGAGAAGTAATAGGCGATAAAGAAAAGTGCCGTAAAAAACAACAACGATAAGACAAGTAATATAAAAGCGTTCAGCATCCTTTCTTCGATTAGTTATAATATGTCGCAAATATACAAAATGACTGAACAATCTTTATGAATAATTAGATGCGGCCTTACGGCAAATGTTTTTCAGCCTGCAATTCAATGGCGCCGCTCACTACGAGTTCAATACAGCTGCGGGTAAATTCCCTTTGAACAACCGGCAACAATTGAACTCTTTTCTGTCTTATCCTTATGACATTTGCACGAAAGTGCTACAAGACATTCGTAAAAATCTCCCCCAGAGGAGTAAAACTATTGAATAAAGTATGAAACCCGATACAATACGACTTGGCGGCGTACCGGAACACTTTAACGTTCCTATTCATATCGCTATAGAAAATAAATCCTTTCTCTCCAGAAATGTAAACGTGGAATGGACGACCTTTAAAGGGGGAACCGGACAGATGACTGCTGCCTTAAGAAACGGAGAAATCGATGCCTGCATCCTCCTTACCGAAGGGATTATAACGGATATTATTCATGGGAATCCCAGCAAAATCATCAGCGTCTATGTAAATACGCCGTTGATCTGGGGGATACATACCGGGTATAATAACGAGCTTAAACATCATGCAGAAATTTACGATAAACGCTATGCAATCAGCCGTTATGGTTCAGGTTCACAGCTCATGGCAATCGTAGACGCTATAGAAAAGAATCGGGAAATAAAAGATGAACAGTTCAGAATCATTCAGGATCTGGATGGAGCGCTTGACTCCCTTAGCAAGCTGGAATCTGATGTCTTTTACTGGGAAAAATATATGACAAAGCCCTATGTTGACAATGGCACCCTGAGACGTATCGGAGAATTTCAATCACCATGGCCTTGCTTTGTCATCGCAGCAACCGACAAAATTCTGAAAGAGAAACCGGAAGCAATTATACGTATGCTGCGCACAATCCACGATAGCAGTGACAGCTTTATGTATAGCAAAGACTCCATAGATGTAGTAAGAAAGTACCATGATATTCCTGCAGAAGATCTGGAAAAGTGGTTCCACAGAACTGAGTGGGCTATTCACGGCTGGGTCAGCGACAAAATGCTACAGAGCGTTGTCTTCAACCTGGGCAGAGCGAATATCATAAATCCTAATACAGAACTTCCGGAACTGGTCTGGAAGCGATAATCTCTCCCGGAACGAGAGCACACCGCTGCGTCTTGAGTGTTAGCTTTGCAATTAATCAGGGTTTTATTAAATAGTGCTGTATCAAATTCACAATTTACTCGGCTGCAATTATATAAGTGTGTCAATATAGTATAAGGGCGTAGTGCGCATAGAGTAAAATCGACTTTAAATTAAGATCCCGCAAAAACTGCTAGCAGGAATTACTATCTTGTGAAGCAGGAAAAACCTTATATTTATAGCTACTTAACTTCTGTTTTATGGATAGGATATTTACACTGTTCTTAATTTTAGTTATATTTTCTACTATCTCGGTAGCTCAGGGATGGGATGCTCTGGCAACACCGGCATCTCCGTTACGCTATGATGATATCACCTTCATCGATGAGAACACGGGATGGGCAGCGGATGGCTTGGGTAGTACGGTATACAAAACTGTCGATGAGGGAAAAGTATGGGAAAAGGTATTTGAGCTGGACAATATCTATATGCGCAGCATTGACTTCCTCAATCCTCAGATAGGCTTTCTCGGAACTTTGACGCCCAATTTTTATAAAACCCTTGATGGTGGCTACAACTGGGAAAAGGTAGAAATACCCGGAATAGAAGCTATATGCGGATTGAATGCCGTAGGAGATTCCACAATTTACGGCTGCGGAGCATACTTCCAGCCTGCATATATTATAAAATCGACAGACAGTGGAGACAGCTGGACTTTTATAGATATGGGCGAGTATGCAAGTGCACTGATAGAAGTTCTATTTATAGATGAGAATACCGGTTATGCCGGCGGTGGGAATGATGACGGAGGCACTATCCTCAAGACTATGGATGGTGGTGAAACCTGGGAAGAAATATACAACTCGGGAATCCCCGGAGAGCTGGTATGGAAACTACAGATCCTGTATTCCAATCCGGATGTAATGCTGGGAGCAGTGCAGTCTATCAATCCTCTTCCCGGCAAACTCGCCAAGTCAGTCGATGGAGGAATTACCTGGTCTACTCAAGACGTTGTCACCGACAATCCGGAAGAAAGTGAGTCCTATATTCAGGCCGTTGGCTTTATTACAGAAGATTACGGCTGGATGGGAGGCCATAAAAGCGGATTGAAGCTGACAGAAGACGGTGGTAAAACATGGGAAGAAACCTACGATTATAAATTATGGCATATAAACCGCTTCCTCGTATTTGATCAGAATCTCGTTTACGCAGCAGGTAACAGCATCTATAAGTATACGGATAATATCAGCGGCACTCAGAATTTTCCCATTGTGGAAGTAATCAGTTTACCTAAAGTTACTATTACACCCAATCCATTATCTGACCAACTAAATATGCAGATTAATTTTGCTTATGCCGATCACATGGTTATCACGGTATTTGACGAAAGTGGAAGAAAAATAAAACAACTTTCCAGAGAAACTATTCACGCAGCAGGAAATAGATCTTATAGCTTTGACTTTCCTTATCCCGCGGGATTATATTACATCCATTTCCATTCAGATGGCGGTGCACATTCTCTTAAAGTGATAAAGCAATAGGACTTATTGGTTTTCGTCGCGGACAATTATTTCCCCTTGAATTTCATGAGCAGAAAGTCGTGATTAATCAGGAAGTATAATCCATAAGAATAGTCAAAGTGCTTTATATCGAGATCATAATATCCATCAAAACCCAGTTGAAAGCTCATCGTCTCACCTATATCTTTCTTGAATCCAATCTTTGCAACTAGCATATTCCGGTCTTCGGCCTTAAATTCCGGTCTGAACTCTGCAATACTCTGGAATAAATACTCACCGTGCGGCGCGATAAAGCCCTTGGAAGTCCAGTATCCGGCCATCCCATATAGAAGCCACGCTTCAAATCGCGCTTTATAATACATCCCCCTACCGCTGGAAAAGTGCGAGAGACTTCCGATTCTAGCGTCATAATCCGGCCCGCTATGAAACAGAAACATAGGCTCGAGAGCAACAAATGAAGTTTCGTTAAATTGATAGCGCAGATTCAGGCCTCCTCCTCCATTTATAAAATTATACACGGGATCATTAGTCTTATTTACCTGGCCTCCTTTATGCCTGTACAGAAACTGAATCGGCAAGCTGATGGACCACTTATCCTGATTCAACAGCGTAAATTCGGTCGTATTCCCTATTGTAAACACTTCCTGTATCGTATCTCCCGGAAATATAAATTTCTCCCAGTTTATCCAGGTGTCCGAGCGCATCCAGTTAGGTTTATAGAGGAACTGAATCCCGTATTCGACATTGTCCTGATAATAATAATCGATACGATACAGCGGCTCTTCCAGTTTATGGTGAAGATTTCCATAGATATTCCCAAGCACAACAGCAAAGTCCGGTGTAAACTGATGTTCCAGCCTGAAAATAGGGATTGTCTGGCTGAAACTAGAAACTCCTGCATACTTAAGAAGATGTACGCCTACTTCAACCTTGGTTGATTTACTGAAGTAGTAGCCAAGCGTAGGCCGTAAAAAGAAACCCAAGCCTGTAAACCCTTCAGTATACGGGCTGAAGTATTCATTGTTCTTCATAAAGGCATTGGCATTAATACTCAGGTTGAGATGAGTACTACAGCTATCACAAAAGGAACGCTCCGGAATAATTATTTGAGCGGAAGCTGAGAAAAAAAGAATCGATAAGGTGCCCGTAACAAGTAATCGCAATTGTAGCTTCTTCATAAACAGATGGAAACGCTTTCGTTGAAATTCTCTTTTTTTAAAGCAACAAGATACATTTTATTCTCTACTCAGCATTACAAAACTGTAGCTATCGGGATTTCAACCGATATCGGCCGGGTTTTATGGTTTACCCAAGATAGGAAAGCAGCTTGGAAGAGTTCACCTTATGGCGTAAACGACGTAGAGCGAGTTCCTTTATCTGACGTACACGCTCCCGTGTAAGATTCATCCGACTTCCTATTTCCTCCAGACTTATCGCTTCTTTCCCGTTTAATCCATAAAAATTCTCCAGTACTTCGATTTCACGAGCCGAAAGGAACTGCATTTCATTGTAGATTTCCTGCTTGAGTGACTCAGCCATGAGATCTACATCGGGCTTGGGATTGTCCTCTCCCTCATAAAGGTCGATGAGCGTACTTCCGTCACTCTCCTCGCCCAGCGGAGCATCCAGAGATACATGACGGGGACCGTTGGCGATGATTTCCTCTACCTCTGATACCGTCAGCTCAAACTGTTCAGCCAGTTCGGCATTGGTCGGAGGGCGCTCAAATTCCTGCAGAAAATCCTGATAAGCAGCCGTAAGTTTATTATACAGATGCGCCTTATTCAATGGGAGTCGCACCAGCCTGCTATTTTCCACAATGGATTGCAGTATCGACTGCCTGATCCACCACACAGCATAAGAAATAAACTTAAAGCCCATCGTCTCATCAAATTTTTCTGCCGCGCGTATCAGTCCTACATTCCCTTCATTGATAAGATCGCTGAGCGACAAATTATCCGACTGGTATTGCTTGGCTACCGATACGACAAAGCGGAGATTGGCATTGACGAGTTTATGCAAAGCCTCTTTATCACCTTCCCTGATTTTCCTGGCGAGCTCTACTTCTTCATCCGGACTAAGCATCTCAATATTGCGTATCTCCTTGAGATAACTCTCTAGAGACACACTATCCCGATTGGTATATCGCGGTGTTATTTTAAGTTGCTTCATCCTTTTTTAATTATTCGTTCCAGTGTGCAGATGACTAAAATCTGCTCTGCGTATTGTTATTCAGTTAAGATATGAAGAATTTTCCTTTATTCCCATTTCCATAACAGATAAGTACAAATTTCTAAACTCCGATAAACCATGTTTTAGTTCCATTTCTACAATTTCCTTTGATATTTATTTGACTCGCCTTCTACTTTCTAAATAATTTTATATATTTGACTATCTTTTAATCCTATTTGATTATTTTAAAGCCTATGTATTTAAGCTGTCATACTTATTTTAGTTTGCGGTACGGGACCCTGTCGCCGCGTCAGCTTGTAGAAGCTGCTGTTGAACGAGGTGTTGACACCCTCGTACTGACAGATATTAATAATACATCAGCTGCTTTCCCCTTTATCAAAGCCTGCGAAGAACAAGGCATCAAGCCCGTTCTCGGAATTGAATTCCGCAAAGGGAATCGTCTGTACTATACGGGTATCGCACGCAATGCAGAAGGCTGGGCTGAGCTCTGTCGCCATCTGACCATCATTCAGTACGACCCTTCCCTACTCAGCCACCGAGCACCGCACTTTGAACACTGCTGGGTCATCTACCGGCATCTCGCATTCAGCGCCCTGGACTTAAGAGAATATGAATTTATAGGCATACGCCCACAGGATGTCCATAAACTGTATTCTTCAGGACTTCTTAGCTTTCGCAAAAAGTTACTCGCGATACAACCTGTGACCTTTCTTGACAGGGACGGTTTCAGCACGCATAAGCTCTTGCGATGTATCGATCGCAACATCCTGCTAGCCAGACTACAACCGGAAGATTATGCAGACGGTCAGGAATATTTCATGACACCGGAAGAAGTGATGAAATACTTCAGTATATATCCGGATCTCGTAAAGCGTAGCAGAGACCTTATTGATTCCTGCGACTACACACTCGAAGCAGGACTTCATAACAACCGAAAGAACTTCACTTCCAATACTGCTGAAGATATTGCTCTTTTGCGAAAACTTGCTCAGGACGGCTGCATCAGAAGGTATGGCAGCCACAACAAAGAGGCTCGCTGGAGAATGGAGAAAGAAATGAACCTAATAGAGAAAATGAACTTTGGGGCATATTTCCTGATTACCTGGGATATAATCCGCTATGCCCAGTCTGCAGGCTTTCACCATGTGGGCAGAGGTAGCGGAGCCAACTCTATGGTTGCCTACTGCATCGGTATTACAGATGTGGATCCACTGGAACTAGACCTTTACTTTGAGCGCTTTATCAACCCACACCGCCGTACACCACCAGACTTTGACATCGACTTTTCCTGGGATGAGCGGGATGCGGTCACTGACTATATCTTTAAACGATATGGAAGTGAGTTCACCGCTCTCCTGGCAACCTATAACACTTTCAAAGGTCGCTCAATCATCAGAGAACTCGGAAAAGTCATGGGTCTGCCCAAGAACGATATAGATCTCATCGTACGACATCCTGAGAAGGCGGAACAACACCACCCCTTTTCCCGCTATATCTTTAAGTATGGAGAGAGGATTGAAGGTTTCCCAAATTATTTGTCCATTCACGCGGGCGGAATCTTAATCAGTGAAAAACCTCTTTTTCATCATACAGCATTACAGAAAATGCCCAAGGGCTTTCCCATTACGCACTTCGATATGTATACGGCGGAAGACCTCGGTTTTCACAAATTTGATATTCTGAGTCAACGCGGTCTCGGCCATATTAAAGATGCAGTGGACATCATCGAAGAAAACCGCGGCCAGGCACTCAATATCCACAGAATCGAGGAGATTAAACAAGATCCCAATGTCCGTCGCCAGCTCAAAAGCGGAAAGTGCATGGGTTGTTTTTATATTGAGTCTCCCGCCATGCGAGGTCTCATTTCCAAGCTCCGATGTGATGACTATATCAATCTGGTTGCCGCCAGTTCAATAATCCGTCCAGGTGTAGCTAAGTCAGGCATGATGCGTGAATATATCAAGCGATTCCATAAACCGGAAGAAACCCGGTATCTACATCCCACGTTTGAAGAGCATCTGGGAGAAACCTTCGGGATAATGGTATACCAGGAAGACGTGATGAAAATCGTCCATCATTTCGCAGGACTCAGCCTGAATGAATCAGATGTACTCCGTCGCATCATGAGCGGGAAGCGAAAACACGGAGATACTTTTAAAGCACTCCGCGACAAATTTTTCAACAACTGCAGAGACCGTGGGCATTCCGATGAACTCAGCCTTGAAGTGTGGCGCCAAATTGAAAGCTTCTCAGGCTATTCTTTCTGCAAGGCACATTCGGCCAGTTTCGCAGTGGAGTCGTTTCAAAGTCTCTACCTGAAGACCTATTATCCCCTGGAATTTATGGTTGCGGTAATCAATAACTTCGGAGGATTTTATGCGACGGAGTTCTATGTCCATGAAGCGAGAATGGCAGGTGCAGAAATCCACCCTCCCTGTGTAAATGAGAGTAATTATATGACGACTATCAAAGGAAAGAAGATTTATCTAGGCTTTATACATTTGCATAATCTTAACCGTGAATCAGCTCAAACTATTGTTGACGAACGCAAGGCTTCAGGTCCTTACACTTCTTTCAGCAATTTCAGGCAACGCACCTCTCTCAGCGATGAACAGACAGAGATCCTCATACGCATAAACGCATTCAGATTTACCGGACTCAGCAAATACGAACTCATGTGGAAATCCTACAGTGTTCCCAAGCAAGAGAACTACGCAAGCCTGTTCAGCATAGAGCAAAAGGAATACACACTGCCGCTTATGGAAGAAACAACTCACGAGCAGACATTTGACGAGATTGAACTCCTGGGTTTCCCTCTTTCTTCACCATTTTCACTGCTAGATGAATTACCCAAGGATATAGACCTCATAACCGCTGAGGACTTTAACAGTAGAGCTTATAAAAACATATCGGTTCTGGCATATTTCGTAACTAAAAAATATTTGACAACAGTCAATGGGAAGCGCATGAGCTTTGGGACATGGCTGGATAGTAAAGGTAATTTCTTCGACACAACGCATTTCCCGGAGTCAATGGAGAGGTATCCCTTTCAGGGAAAAGGTTGTTATCTCATTCACGGTGAAGTTACTCTGGACTTTGATTTTCCGAGCATAACAGTACACTCGATGGAAAAGCTACCTTATATAACAGATCAACGCTACGCATAGAAGCTAAAAATAAAGACAGATGGAAAAAAGCAACGCATTAGCATCGGATTTAGACATAAAGATTCATATTATAATTAATTTTATTTAACTTGTAGAAAAGTGATAAAGACGATTTAAGGAACAGAGATTATGTATACCGACAGAGCAATAGCACACCTCGACCTCGATGCATTTTATGTATCGGTAGAGTGTCTGAAGAACAGCGAGTTCAAGGGCAAGCCATTGCTTATCGGTGCCGATAGCGATCGTGGAGTAGTTGCTTCCTGCAGTTACGAAGCGCGCAGATTTGGCGTACATTCAGCAATGCCCATGAAACTGGCTAAGCGTCTATGTCCTCAGGCGATAATTTTGCGTGGAGACATGGATAGTTACAGCCAATATTCCAGACTGGTTACCGATATCATTGCGCACAATGCTCCCATATATGAAAAGGCTTCTATAGACGAGTTTTATCTTGATCTCAGCGGTATGGATAAACACTTCGGTTGTTTAAAATGGGCGGATGAACTGCGTTCAACCATTATAAAGGAGTCAGGACTGCCCATTTCATTCGGACTGTCAGTAAATAAACTCGTATCAAAGGTCGGAACAGGAGAAGCAAAACCCAATGGCCGTATATCGATAGAGCAGGGAAAGGAAAAAGCTTTTCTAGCACCGCTTAATATCAGAAAACTACCGGGCGTAGGCAGCAAGACATTTAAGAAACTAACCTTAATGGGGGTCCGTAATATTGACACTCTAAGTAGGGTCCCCGTCCCCATGCTTAAGAATGCTTTTGGGAAGAACGGGCTTATACTACATCAACGAGCTAATGCTGTCGATAATCGCCCCGTAGTGCCTTATGACGAACAGAAATCCATCTCCAAGGAACGCACCTTCAGTGAGGATATTCTCGACATAGACAGTATTAAGAGATTGATAATTGCTCTCTGTGAACAACTGGCTTTTGAATTGAGGCAAGCAGGCAAGCTCACTGCTTGTATAACAGTAAAGATTCGCTATGCGGATTTCAACACACATACCAAGCAATGTACAATATCGTATACCTCACTGGACAAAGATATCATGGAGACGGCCTTGATGCTCTTCGATCAACTATATGCCCGTCGTCAACTTATCAGGCTTATCGGCGTAAAATTAAGCCATCTAATAGAAGGTAATTATCAAATGGATTTATTTAAGGACACACAGAAAGAAATGAATCTAATGAATGCTATGGATCATATCAGAACTAAGTATGGAACCGATGCCATAGGTAGAGCCAGTACCCTGGATTAAAAATAAACCTTTCTATACTGTCCGAATATTTGAGCACTTCCAAGTTCCACAATTCTACCACATCACTTAATCTCCAAACCACCAAATCATTTATCCCGCCTGCCTTATGAATTTGTGTAGCAACATTTCACCGGGTGAAATTGCCGTAGGCATTTATTTCACTGGGCAAAATCACTAGATCGCTAGATTCCGCCACAGGCGGACACGCGCTAGATCACAAAATAAAAAAAGCCTGCCTCGGTTAACCAAGACAGGCTTTCATTTATTCATCAGTAATTAACT
>CAYRFF010000039.1:0-28841 GCA_964423575.1 uncultured Saprospiraceae bacterium
AGAAAACCATTTCATATCATTATAATTATTTTAATTCTGTAATTTAGTTACTTTAAAGGATATTACAAACTATCTTATTAATGTAACGTCTACAGTTTCAATTTGTACATTAGTGTTACTAGTCCTATCTAGCGGATGATTTGCCTCATAACATCCTTGGTAAAAGGAATTGTCAGAACAAGAATAAAAAATAAATTGAGCAATATATACCCCGCTAGGAGCATCCATGCCATTCCCGTAAGTTCCATCCCAAAAAGCTTCCGGCCCATCTAGACCATAAGGCGAATCAAAAGGTACGGAAGCAATAGTATTATAGGCCATATTTCCCCACTCATCAAATATCGATAATTCTATTTTATATACACTTGATTTAAGATTATGTTGCACCCATTCATCATTCCAGCACCTATCTATTTCAGGTGAATATAGGTTGCAATAATAGTTACCATCAGATGGTCTATAACCATTGAAAAGCTGAGCAAGCCATATCCTTGAAAAAACTGGAGCTGCTGCTTTTAACGGATCATATTTTAATCGAGAAGTTTGAGATCCAAAAACATCACAAGGAAAATCTTTCCTTATTTTAAGATCAAATTCAATTCTACCTGGTATTTTAGGCAACATACCAGTATATACTATATAATCAGGCCCAGACCTTCCTATATTTATTTCAAAAGTATAGAAATTGTTGTCAAGTTCAACTGTTATAATGTCATAGAAGTGGTCAAAATAATAATTTGAAGTAGATAGCTTAAATTTTAAGCTAACTTCAGCTTCACCCGAGCAGTTATCAATAGGATTTATTTCAAGTATTGACACCTCCTTTTGCTGATGTAGCTGGACTGTGAATTCTGTCTGAATAGGGCACAATTCATCTGTTATTGTTAAATAAAGGTTTTGTTCAGCAAAATTTGTAATATATTCTGACTTGAACACCGGATTCGGCACTGTATTATCAACGAAATAAGATGCTGGCTGCCAGTTATATTCACAGCCCTCACAATCATATTTGCCTGGAATCTTAAAGTTTTGAACTAAGTATGGATAGTAAACCCAAATATCTTTACAAGGATAAAACTGTTCAATTGGACAATAATAGAAAGATGTGTATTTTAAAGATTCGAACTCTCTACAATCATTAAATAATTCCAATCTGATTTCCAGCTCACTTGGACAAGGTAAAGAGATTTCATTATCAGCAAGATATCCTATAAAATCGTCTTTTGAAGCATTATATCCAATTTCTTGTGGTAAAACATAAGAACCAATGATATCTCCTTCAGGTTTTTTGACTTTTATTGAGTATTGATATTGATTATAACCCTTACCATCAACATGAACCTTAAACACATCATTACAGATAAAATCTGAAGCTACGATTGTAATATAGTTATCAGAGTTTATTGGATGACATAGTGCATCAATATAAGCATAACCATAGTGCCCAGTCTTTGCACAATCTGCTGTTACAAATTCGATATATGCTGTTTCTCCTATAAATTCACTTAAATCAAACTTTCTGCATGACCAACCAATATATCTAACGGTACCTCCTTCTCCGATTAAAAAAGGGTCATTGCTAGAGGTTTTTTCAAAATATTCAATTTTGTCATTTATTGTAATTTTATATGCAAAGAATGGTAATTCGTCTATATGATGGGTTTTAATATCTGGATCATCCAATACTGCCGCAAACCAGAATGAAAAAAGGCTATTAGCATCTGTTATGTCAAAGGAATAATTTAGTCTTTGCATTGATCCATCAGGCCAATCATTTCCAAGCTTAATTAAAAAATTGCCATTTTCAGGTACTATAGCATTATTTAGAATATTGTCATGAAAAGATGCACTGGCTATAATATTTTGTTGGCCATTTACAATTAAATCATTATCAAAATTGGGAAATTCATCTTGTGCTATCCCCACCATTGTTCTGTTGCCGACACCTCCAGACCAGTTTATAAATGTACCATATTCTACTCCACCATTTTCACAAGACTCTTCTTCAACAATCTCTTTTGCCTCAAGAATAACTGGATTTTTCTCCCATTCTTTTATACATGCAGCAGGTGACTTAGCCACAACATTATATGCGCCTTCGCCTAGGTTGTCAAAGCACATTTCATGTCTACCGGGCGGGATTGGCTCCCATGTCTGCCCTCCATCTATACTTACCCATCTTGCATTTATAACTTTAATACAAATTTTCCCATTATTACAGAAGGAACAAGTTGGGTTTTCATAAAATACTGTCATATATCCTACAGAACATGGATAGTCTTCGCAATCAGTTAAACCATCACCATCATTGTCAATTCCATCATGACAAGAATTACCTCCATTTATCAAGATGTCATCCCCTTCAAAATATGGATTTCGTGCTCTCAGAACCAAATCTTCTTTGTTTCCGTATATTTCTATTTCATTCAATGTGAAATCAAAATCACTCCACAGTTTTATAAAGTTTATATGATTTGTATTATTAAATTTGATGGTAGTCTTGAATTTTTTCGTAATGATTTTATACGAGACAATATCATCATTTTCAAGAATCTCACATTTGTCAAGCTCATACATAGGTTGGTTATATAAACTCAAATAAAAACTCTCAAGAAATTCATTACTGAATAATACAATTGAATCGATTGTAGTGTATTCTTCTATGAAAATTTCAATCCACGTATTTGAGGTATAGAAATTTCCTATCAATTTTTCTCCATCATATAATGATTTCAACTCATAATCATTTGAATTATTAGAGTAAACCGCATCAAAATCTATAGATTGAGACAAAATATTTCCTTGAAATAAGAATAGGCTTAAAGATAAAAATAGTAAAAATTGTTTCATAGTATTCGATTTTATAGAAGAATAAGTTTATGAGAATCTATTATGGAGTTTTTCGTATATATTTGAAGAATCACAACTCCTTTGTAGTTACTTGGTGCTTTAATATCGAAGTGTTTTTTTTCAATCTGCTTTGATTCATTAAGGAGTTTTCCGTCTATAGAAATTAATCTGTACATAAGTACGTCTTCCTGGTATTCAATATTGATTAAATCACCAGGGTTTAGAATAGTTGGGTAGACTTGTCCTTTGATTTTGTTATCAATCTTTGCTGGAGAGCAATACACCATTAGTATATCTTTTGAGTTATTTACATTAACAAAATGGATTTTCCCATTTATCCTCTGTTTGAGATAAGTACCATTATTCTGACTAAAAATGGAGATTGTGGTAAAAACCAAAAAGATTCCCGTGAAGATTATTTTGTTTCTCATAATTAATAAGTCTCGGTTACCCTACTCGTTTCAAGTTATTTTCGGAATCCAACTATAATTCAAAATTTTAATTGAATCTGTACCTAATGTCGGGGGGGGGGGGGGGACAAAATGAAATATGTTCGCTCCATTAACAAATCATTAACATAACAAGGGTTTAATGGAATGGTCATTATTGTCAGAATGTCTTTTATTTCACTAGTAATGAGTTGGCAAAAATAATTGTATAAAGAGTCGACCGCATCCCTAGTGAAATGACATTCGCCTACGGCTTTTAGTTCACCCTGTTAAATGGTTTACGCAACTCGCCTACGGCTCGTATTTCACAGGGTGAACCCCGTAGAATGTTGCTTCGCAATTCCATGGGGCAAGCGGGGCAGGCGGGGTAAAAGCGGTTGCAGTAGAATAATCTGCCTATTGCAAAGAAGAGACTTAATTTATCCTCCGCAGTCATTTGTAGGATAATTGTTTGAGCTTTTAATCGCGGAGCAAGTTATATTAGGTGAGACTAAGATACAGGGAGCAAAACCACCTGCAGATTGTAATATTGAATCTCCTGATATGTAAGTCACAATAGCTCAGTTATGAATACAGTAAGGTTTACAACTTTATGGTCTTTTACAGAGAAAGATCTTCCAGAGCCTGTTAGAATATTTGACGAAGCTAATTAATAGCCTATAGGTATACCGATTCCGACAGAGACAAATTGCCCTCCGCCAACAATCGGAACGACAGTATTATAACTCACTTGTGGAATTCTTCCTGTGTGTACAATAGCCTTGGCAGTTTTATTGAGCTGTGCACCTCTCATATAAAACGGGATGCTTATAACCGCGAGAGTAGTACCACCTGTAAATACCAGGACGCGGCCGATAAATTCTCCCATATCATCAATCCAGGAGCCATGATTATCTTGCTTAGGCCATACAAGAGCTCCTATCATTGCAGCTCCTCCGATAGAGCTGAGGACGATACCCGTATTGGTATTAACTTTGGCGCGATATTGAAAGTATTCTGCAGCTTTCGACAGATTGAGCTCCTTTTCACTTTCTGAACTCGCCAAGTCCACGAGCATGGCGTAGTTGAGCTGTTTAGCCTTGTATTTATTGCCTGAAGCCATATAAAGTATCGGTGCACTTGCAACTATCGCAGCAAAGCCAATACCATTTCCGACAGCAACCATATTTAAAGACCCCGGATCCCTGCCCGGCGTACGAAAAATTGCATCACTTGAAGCCATCAGAACAAGTCCGCTACCGAGAAGAGCCCAACCGGAAATCCTTTGGGTTTTACTTTTCTTCAGATAGGTCTGAACTCTTTGATTGTACTCTGCTTCAATTGCAGAATAATCACCGTGAGGCTCTATAATCTGTGCCTGATTCACAGTAGAGAATGTTATGCTTATCACAAAAAGCAGGAAAAGGATTTTAGTCTTCATGGATTTTTTGTTAAAGATAATTATAAATGATTTTTCTGGCAAGGAAGGCAAATTTATTATTCGAATTTTGGTATAAAAAAACCGGGCTAATCATTTAACGACATAGCCCGGTTCACTCGGTTTCACTAAAATCTGTTATTTAAACAGCACTTGTTGTTTTATCCTTTTCTAAGCTCAGTTTACATATCAACTGCTGAAAGCTCTTTTTTCTCCGCACCTTGTAACCATGCAGCCAACATCCATGATGTTTTTTCCATTTCAGCAATAAAGCTGCCCATCATATCGCTTGTACCATCGTCACTATATTCTTCAGTTACAAGCAGAACTTCTCTCATAAGTCTGATCAGTGTTTTATGGCTTTCTAAGGTTGTGGTAACCATATCCAAATCCTTAACTACATCCAATGCTTCCTTTACTTCAGACATACTTAAATACTCGGAATAATTACTTACAGGTGCTTGGCGAAGAATCAATATACGTTCAGCGATTTCATCGATATTTGCCATTGCGCTATTGTATAGATTTTCAAACTGTGTGTGCAGCTCAAAGAAATTATATCCCTTTACATTCCAGTGGAAATTTCGGAGATTCTGATAATATATACTGTAGCTCGCAAGCAAATCATTTAACTCTTTTGCAATAGCTTTTGTCCCGTTCTTATTTAATCCTAAGTAATTCATATAAATTGGTTTAAGTTATAAATTGAATTCACATATATAACGGTTTCAGGGACAAATTGTTTTCATAAAGTGAGGGTATTTTGAAGAAATATTTTATATTTAACATATTGGTAATCAATATTTTAATTCTCTTTTTCAGGTTCTTTTCTCAACCAGCCCAAAACCCTTGAATTCTTAATTTCATATCTTCCATCCGCATGACTAAGAACATAGGTACTTCTGCTTCTTTTACCGGTATTTTGCTGTATTACATGGACTTTATTCCCACTTACTTTGGAAACGATTGCAAGATGCCCAAACCGGTTGTGCACGTTCCCCGTGTACACGAGAATATCGTTCTCTCTAGGTTGATAGTTTCCGGGATTAGCATACTGGATTAAACCGCGTTTCTGATTAAATCCACCATCGGGAATGGTCTTGTCATAAAAATCTCTGGGATGTCCCGATATATCCGGCATGATATGATTATATACGTCGCGATAATAGCGTATAACAAATTCCTCTGAAGGATAATCCAGAGCAGAGACAAAGCCTTCTTCGGACATATCCACTCTTAAAGTGTTCCCTCCCTCAGCTTCATAATAGACATATACACCATTCAGGCTGTCGATGATATCTCCGGCTTTGTATGTGCGTAAAAAACTGCTGTTACCTGCCCGAAAATACATGAACAACAGCACCGCAAGTATTGCTACGCTTAAAACTATCCCTATCAGACGTTTTCTGTGCTTCATTTTGACAAAAGTAAGTGAATTCTGCAAAAATATCTTCTATTTTTATTGAACCCGCCGGCGGGCTCTGACATATTATTCATCTCCACCGTTAGTTGCTGCGCTATCGCGCCTTACTAACGGCTACGATTCTTAGACCATTTCATGGTCTTCTTGCGATTATGTTATAAGTAAGATTATAAAAAATGCTGTTCTACCCGCTAAAATCAACTCTATGGCTTGATTGCAGTTATAGTTATAAACCCGAGAGTTATGGCAAGGATTTTCATCAAAAACATGGTCTGTGCGCGCTGTGTAATGGCAGTTGAGCAAGTATTGGCTGAGCTGGGCATAGAAATTGAAAAAATCAGCCTTGGAGAATTTATTACTGCTGAGGAAATGAGTTCTGAAAAGAGACAACAACTTGAAGCAGCCTTAATTCCGCTGGGTTTTGAGATAATCAATGATAAAAAGAGCCGACTGATAGAGAAGATAAAGAACATTATCATCGATCTGGTACAGAATAAAGGCAATAAATCCGATGAAAACCTCTCAGATCTTTTAAGTAAGCAATTGCTCCATGATTACAGTTATCTCTCCAATCTCTTTTCGGAAATTGAGGGAACGACTATTGAGAAGTACTTCATTTCCCAGAAGATTGAGAAAGTGAAGGAATTACTGGTATACGATGAATTGAGTCTGGGTGAAATTGCACATCTACTCAACTATTCAAGCGCTTCACACTTAAGCAATCAATTCAAACAAGTGACCGGGTTGCGTCCGGGACATTTCCGTAAGATTGGGATAGAAAGGAGGAAGTCTCTGGATGAGGTTTGAAAAGCTCACCCTTCGAGTACTCGACACTTTGTGTCGACCTCAGGGACCGCTTTTTACGAGCCACTGCGTGTCTCGTGACCACTCCAAGCAACCTTCTATACGTCACTTGGGAACCGTGGATGAGGGCTCTGAATTGCTATTAAAATTTTATAAAAAAATAGACACCGCTTCTGAGCTTTCAATATACTACTTGCTGTTCGCAGGAGCTCACAGTTCCTTCGTTTATGGTCGATTTAAGACCATAAGTCTCGATAATCGAGACTTCACTCAGTCACCTCAGTGACCGCCTTCTCACACGAGACACTGCGTGTCTCGTGTTCATGGAACGTTACTAATTTATTCACTAGATTTGTCTTGAACTAAAAGAGTTACCATGAAGAATTTTAAGCCATTGTTTGGAATAGGTACATCGATCTTATTTATATTTTTAGGAGAATATCTTATAAGAGTTGTAGCTAATCAACCCGATAACTCGATGGCTAAGCCTGCTCTCATAATAGGATATATTATGATAGTTTTCTTTACAATCGGAATTCTTTATGGAATAAGAGCCATGTTCAAGAGAAAAGAAACTACCGAATAATTTCCTGAAATTCTCTCATATATGAAAACACTTCTACGACTTGAAGAAGTCGCACAATTTGCTCTAGCAATATTTCTCTTTACACAGTTACCTTATGTCTGGTGGGTGTTTCCCGTTTGTATTTTATTGCCTGATATTTCCATCGTTGCATATATATCCGGACCCAAAATCGGGGCCCGGATATATAATTTCTTTCACCACAAATTACTGGGCATCATACTGATTATCCTTGGTTACGCTCTTATAGAACCTATGATAGGACTAGCGGGAATTATCCTATTTGGACACTCCGCAATGGACCGCATATTTGGTTTTGGCTTGAAATACCAAGACAACTTTAAGAATACGCATTTAGGAAAAATGGGATAGTGAAATCAGTTATTCACTATCATTTTATTTCCTATCAGCTTCTGGATATTTTTAAAATCCTTCATCTCCTGCTTATCGCAAAAGGAAATTGCTATTCCTTCATTACCGGCTCTACCCGTTCTTCCGATTCTATGCACATATATTTCCGGAACGTTGGGTAGGTTATAGTTGATTACATGCGGTAGTTCATCTATATCGATACCTCTGGAAGCAACATCCGTAGCGACGAGAACATTAATTTTATGCTTCTTGAAATCCAATAGGGTTCCCTGTCTTTTGCTTTGTGACTTATCCCCGTGAATCGCTCCCGTTTTAATTCCGTTTCTGCTCAACTGCTTTGTCAGTTTATCCGCACCACGCTTAGTTCTGGTAAACACAAGAGCCTGATTAATCTCATTTCCTTTTAACAGGTCGAGAAGCAACTTAGTCTTTTCACTCTGATCTACAAAGTAAACTGACTGTTTTACCGTTTCGGCAGCTGTGGACTGTGGCTGAACAAAGATTTTTACAGGGTTTTTAAGAATTTCCTTAGAAAGTTTCTGAATGGATTTTGGCATTGTAGCTGAGAAAAACAGAGTTTGTTTGTTTTTCGGAAGTTGCTTAATGATTTTATTGATATCGCGGATGAAACCCATGTCAAGCATAGTATCAGCCTCGTCCAGAACCAATACTTCAAGGGCATTCATATTGACGAATCCCTGTCCCATCAAGTCTAGCAGTCTTCCCGGTGTTGCTACAACGATATCAACACCCTTTCTCAGGCTATCCACCTGTTTTTTCTGAGATGCACCTCCATAAATTACTGTGCTTCTTAAAGGCAGATATTTAGTGTACGATCTGATATTCTCATTAATCTGGAGAGCAAGTTCGCGTGTAGGAGTTAAAATAAGAGATTTAATTCTTATTTTTCTGGATGATCTTTCCTTTATAGTTTCCAAAATTGGCAAGGTAAAGGCAGCTGTTTTTCCCGTACCTGTCTGAGCACAGCCCATCACATCTCTGCCTTCTAATACAGCCGGAATGGCTTTCAGTTGTATTTCTGTCGGGGTGTCATATCCCATCTCGGAAACTGCACGGATTAATCTTTGATCTAAATTGAATTGTTGAAATCCCATCTATTAAATGTTTTTACTTATTACTTTAAATTTGTTTTAATCTATTTATCCAGTTGTATAAGGAATGAAAGTCCCATTATTTTCACAATAGTATAGCCCTATGCCGTAGCATAAACTTTAAATCATGCTTATTATGATTGCAAAGTGTAAGTCTCGCCTAATTGAAGAGAAATAATTTATACAAATAATAAATATTTGTTTTGTTAGGCAACTGGATATGTAAAACTGAAAGAGAAATAAGCTTTTAACAATACAGCAAACTTATAAACAGGCGCCTCATTTTGTATTATGAGCTGCAAAGGTATGTTTATTTTATCAATAAAACTAATTGTTGAAAATTTATGATAAACAAAAAGGTATTCTGCTTCCGCAAATGATGAAAGAGAGAAAATTTATTTTACCGAAAAATAAAACAAAATCTTTTACTTCTTTGCGGGATAATTTCCCTATAACTCTCCTGTTCTCTTGTATTTCTGCCCGACATAATCCACTGCAGCATAAAATTCCTCCCCAAAACTTCTGGTAATTGCTTCCTTCAAAAACTGATATACCGGAATTTTCAAGGATTTCCCCAGTGTACAAGCCGAATCACATAATCCCGGACGCGGTGAGTAATGAAGAAAGGTAAAGCCTCCTTCTTCCCTCACTCTGATCGGGAATAAATGGCAGCTTATTGGTTTAGGCACCTTGGATTTTCCTTCTCTGTAACGTTGTTCAAGAGCACATTTCACTATTCCTCCCTGATCGTAAAAACCATATACGCAGATACCGGAATCCATGGATGGAGTTACTTTACCAAATATTCTATCGTGCTCATAAAAGCCGTCTTTTTCGATTTTCTTCTGATGCTCTTTGGGCAGGAGTTTTTTAATTTTGGGATAAGCACGCTCCAGGCTATCCGCCTCTTCATCCGTAAGCGGAGCACCGATATCACCTTCTACACAGCATCCGCCTTTACATTTACTTAAATCACAGACAAACTGTTCTCTGAAAATGTCTTCGCTGACAAATATTCCGTCGATGATTACCATAGATTATTTATTTATGCTGTCCTTATCCAATTTTACGATATCTGATGAAATTTCTTTATGCTTCTGCAAATGTTCCTGCCACTTTTCTACTTCTTCAACCTGCGGTGTAAGATAAAAAATCTGTCTTCCTGTTTTACTGATTTCAATAAGTGTCTCTATAATAGCTTCCGCTCTCTCGGAATCACTATTGGCAAGCAACTCATCAGCAAACAAAGGCATCATCCAGTTCATTCCGGTACTTTCCTGCTGCTCAATGGAAGCAAGACGCAGAGCCATAAGTAAATGAATACGAGTTCCGGAAGAAAGTTCTTCAACAGGAAAACTTCTGTTTCTCTCCAAGTCGTGTCCCATGAATAAAGGCTTCTCAGTGTTTTCTGAAATTCTGATTTCATACACACCTTTGGTGATTTTCTTTAGTATGTCGTTAGCACGACGTAGGATTTCCGGCTGTTGTTTCTGCTTGTTGATAGATTTAAGCTTATCAATAATCAGAAATCCGGTGATTTTAGAGAGATTGTCGATATACATATCTTTCAGCCCTTCCAAGGCTTCATCTCTCTTGTGGATGGCTTTTTCAAGATCATCCTTAGTCATTGTACTTTTGATCTCTTGCTTTATCCCACCTTTCTGTGAGTTTAAATCGTAAAGTTCTCTACCTGCACTGCGACTATTATCCAGTAATTCCTCTAATTGTTCTTCTGACATTTCCAGGAGTCGCTCTTGTACCTGAATTTCAGCAGCTATCTTATTATAACTCTCTTCCAGCGATGCCAAAATTCTGTTTTGCTTGTCGAGCTCGTCCTTTGCTGCTTTATATTCATCCAATTGCTTGCTGACATTGAAAATCATTGCTCGATCACTCTCAGTCAAGCCGATAGTTGCAAAGAGCTCAATGATTTTCTGTTGAAGTTCCTGCAGTTGAGCCTGCTTTATTTCACTCTCTTGTTTATGTCTGCTTAATTCCCTGTATTTATCCTTACTCAATGCGTATTGACGGCTTAATTCAGAATAGCTTGCCCTTACACATTCCAGGCTATCACAAGGATCATAATTAACCTTAGCAATTATCCGGTTAAAGGCATCTGTTTTTTCATCAAGTATGTTTTTCTGATGCCTCAAATTTTCCCGAGCTGTAATAAAGCTTGTATTTACTTCTTGCCATTCAATAATCTTCTCAAGATAAAGCTCCAGAACTCTTGATTTTACGCTTTCAGGGCTTAAATCCAGTTGAGCGTTGATATTAGCTTTATAGGATTCAAGACTGCGCTTTTGATTATCAATAGTTGTACTGAGTTCCGCTTTTTTACTCTGTAAAGCATTGAGTTGAATCTCGACTTCTTTATTTGCACCTTGTTTTTCCTTTATAGAAATCAGATTGTCAAGTTCTTTAGAAACAGAATCTATATTCCAGTCTGCAATATTTGCGAAAGCTGTTTTATTGTACTGCTCTACAGCACTTTTACCATCGGATGTGGAGGTTTTGCTGATATAATAGAGGATAAGTGTCAAAATCACAATAACTCCACTGATCCAATACGCGTTTCCGGAGTTAATGTGCTTATGAAATACCGCCAAAGCAATTGCGAGTATCAAGGAATAGCCTATAAAAAAAACAGGACTGATAAAATTCCTTGATTTCCTGTTCTTAAGCCAGTCGGAGAGGGCTGTAATTGCTTGCAAGAGATCATTTTCCGTGGCATTTAATTCACTTTCTTGCAATCGGGCCAATAGTCCTTTTTCCGATGCACTAATCTGTAGAAAGTCAATATTATGTGCGCGATACTGGTCAATTAATGTATAGAGCTCACCCGCTTCCGCAAAAGAAAAAGCTTGTAAAAGTCTGTATTTATTCCAGTCCTCTATCTTTACATCTTCTTGATAACCAAATTTTTGTGAAATAATCTTCAATCGGGCATAAGCTTCCTTTGCATCCGATTTTAAGTCGTCAATTATTCTATAATGGTTTAAAATACTGTCTTTTAATTCTTCAAGGGTTCTAAGCTCTGTTTCATTCAGATCCCGAAAATCCATGTTAAGTTCCTCGATTTCCGTATTCAGAGTAGTCATTTGACTTTCCAGATGTTGTAGCTCTTTTTCCAGTTCTTGTTTATCCTCTTCTTTTCCTTGTAACGCGAAAAAAGAGAAATTCTCCAATTTTCTGAGTAAAGGGTTATAACCCTGAAATTGCGTACTCAACGAGTCCACTTCCTTACTCTTCAACTTATATTCAAGGGCTTTTTCTATAGCTCGTACCAGACTTTCTTTTCTCTGGAAATCTTCAATTTTATCCTGCAGAAGAACCAGATCCAATTCCTTGGTTTTAAGTGAATTCTGGTACTGTTTTACTGTTGCCAGTTCTGTTTCCGCAGTTGTAAGATTTTCAAAAACAATTCCTCTTGCCGGTTTTACATTTGTAGAGTATTCTCTGTCCTTAACAATAGATTCCGGTTTCAAGCCTCCGTAAATCTCGTTTTGAACCTTCTGCGCCAGCTGATCTTCAGCATCGAGGAAAAGATTACTGATACTTAGGTTGTACCTTTCGGCAAATTCACTTCCGGGAAGAGATTCAGCAGTTTTTACGCCATTTTTGAAAATTTCCTGTCTGCCTTTATTGCGGTATACCTCCCAGCTATCCCCATTTAAATTAAATTTTACGCTTATATCTGAATCCTTGTCCTTACTCTGCCATAATAGTTGTTTCAAGGCACGGATAGCAGAGCTTTTTCCGGAGGCATTGGGGCCATAAACAAGGACAATATTGCCTCCCAGTTTATCAAATAATTCAGCAGCCATTCCATCTCCGATTCCGGGCATGGATTTAATCGATAAAGAAGTAACCTTAACCGCTTTATTATCCATTATCCTGCTCTTTTAGCTGATCCATAAAATGAGATAATATAATGCTTGCTTCTTTTTTGACCAATGATTTCAATTCTTCCTCATCGAGAACTGCTTTTTCAACATTAAGTCTCGTGTACGCATTTTTGCTAAGCATTTCTTCTGCCTCTTTCTCTACTTTAATCATAAGTTCTTGAGAAATATCATTATCGTCAATACCAATACTCAATATTATCCGTGAGAGGTTGCCTATCATATCAGACTGGTTACTCAATTCGTCTAAATCATAATCAACTGTTCTTAATTGCTCGGCACTTAACTTCCTTACAGTCAATTCTCCAATAGTCAAGCCGTCCTTATCAAAGTTATTTAATATATTTTTTAATTGCTTATAATCAGAAGTAAATCCTGTCATTTCTACATCCGCAATATATCGTCTCATTCCGTGTTTACTTTTGAGACCTTCAAGCTTCTGTTCCAATGAACTTGTGAGTTCAGATTGTAAGTTTTCTCCAATTTTTTCATAAGGAATATGAACTTCAATATCCGTATATAAAATGTCTGATATCTGAACGAATTGAGGTTCAGTGAATGATGTTCCACGTAGCTCAAAAGTAACAATACCATGCTCACCCTTTTCCTTTGGGCTGAGAGCCTGTGGCGATCCGGGGTAAAGTATAAGAGGTTGATTTTCTAATACCTCAGGCTTGTGAATATGTCCCAAAATCCATGTATTGATTCCGGTACCTGTAAAATCACTGAGTTTTAAGGGTGCATATTGGCTCGACTTATCAAAGTAATCGCCATGGACCATTCCTATTGAAGGCAAGTTGGGATTAAGTATCGATTTATCGTAGTTAGTAAATGGGGATTGTAAATAATGTTCCGTTGGGAAGGACCAGCCTATTATCTGAATTTGCTCATTTTCCTTTTCATATACATAGGATTTCCATATTCCTTTTTCCCCAAGGAATATATGATTGGAGTTTTCCACTGTTTTTAAAATATTGGGTAGGGTATCAAAGTCGTGATTTCCCCCTACAATAAAACAGCTTGTATTATTATCAGTTAATTTCTGCAGTGCAATTTTTAGGGGATCATAAGCTTCGAACAGTTTATTTTCTCTATCGACAATATCTCCGACCATGAGAAGAATATCAATTTTTTCCCTGATACAATAATTGACTACTTTCTCCAATGCATGTTTTGTCGATGCAGGAAAATTGGGAGGAGCTTGTGTCGATTTTTTACCGAGGTGTAAATCGGCCAGTGCTGCAATTTTAATCATGAAATTTGTTTTTCTCCATCTGTAAATTGTTCGAGTCTGTAAGATAAGAAAAAAGCGGGATAGGATAAATTTCTACCGATTTTCATCAAATTCTGCTCTGAGGATGACCTGGCTTCAAAAAAGTGGTATAATGTATAATAAATTGATAATCAATATTATATACAGGATTATTAAAATTTAAACGCCTTCTGCGTGCGCTATATTATACCGAGCTTGGTATTGATACAGGATAAAACACGCAGAAGGTGATTAAAATTCAACTTTTGCATAAATATTTGCGCAAGCTATTATTTCATTTCAAAAGAATTATTGGAGTCATCAGTATCTGCAATTTCTCCATTTGGATCCAGAACAAATGATTTCACTCTTCTATCAGTGGGGAATACTTTTGTAATGCGATCATTATTTTTCCTCCATATTTCTGCCGGAACATTTTTAATTTCAGAACTGCCGTCCTGATAATTAAATTGAATTACCAAGGGGCTTATCAGACCTCCAATATTACTGAAAGTAATTTCGTAAAAATGCTTATCGTCTCCCACAGCTTCTATTGCAAGATCCGAAAGTGATTCCGAATTGAAATATCTGACATCATCAATGGAGATATCCACATGGTCGGTTGTATAAAACCATCCTCTCCAGAACCAATCGAGATCAACTCCGGATGCGTCCTCCATAGTTCTGAAGAAATCTGCTGCAGATGCGTACTTGAATTTCCATCTTTCAGCATAGGTTTTAAAAGCATGGTCAAAGAGTTCTTCTCCCATAATTGTATGTCTGAGAATATTTAATGCGGTTGCCGGTTTCAGATAGGAGTTATTCCCAAGTTGTAAAATGCTTTCTGCATCTGCCATCATCGGAACTTGTTTGCTCTTATCGCTGCTCATATATGCCAGTGCTTTTTCAGTCGGTCCTCTTCGGCTAGGAAAATTAGGATCCCAGTGTTTCTCAGTCAGGAATTCTAGGAAAGCATTAATTCCTTCATCCAGCCAGGTAAGTTGTCTCTCATCCGAATTGACAACCATTGGAAAGAAATTATGGCCGACCTCGTGGATAATAACTCCGATTAATCTATTTTTCAGATATTCAGAATAGGAGCCATCAGCATTTGTACGACCATAATTAAAACTGATCATCGGGTATTCCATAGCTATATCCTTGGAATTAATTGTCCAATTAACCGGATATGGATAGGGGAAGCTGTAATGGCTATACCATTTAAGTGTGTGTGCAGCTACGCGAGTAGAATATCTTTCCCAGAGAGGATTACCTTCTTTTGGGTAAAGCGACATAGCCATTGCGACATGTCCATTTTCAAATTTGACGGCCATTGCATCCCAGATAAATTTACGTGAATTAGCGAAAGCGAAATCCCGGACGCTTTCTGCTTTAAAATGCCAGGTTTTATAGGTGGAACTTTTGCTCTTTTCTACTATACTTGCTTCTTCCTGGGAGAAAATAATATACGGTTCATCAAAAGAAGTTCTTGCGGTTTCTAGTCTTTGGCGTTGTGTTTTACTGAGAACTTCATCCGGGTTCTGCAGTTCACCGGTTGCTGCGACGAGGTGATCATCCGGTACTGTTATCTTTACATCGAAGTCTCCAAATTCCAGAGTAAATTCACTTCCTCCCAGAAATTGTCTGTGCTGCCATCCATCGACATCAGAGTATTTTACCATTCTTGGATAGAATTGTGCGATGGTATAGATGTAATTATCTTCCCCTTCGAAGTATTCATAACCGGATCGTCCCGGATCGGTATCGCGGTTATTGATATTATACCACCATTTGATAGTGAAGGAAATCTTTTGTTTTGGTTGTAGTATTTCATCCAGGTCTATACGCATCATCGTTTTATTAATGGTGTATTTCATAGGGTCGCCATTCCGGTCGGTAATACTTATAATATTAAAGCCTCCATCAAAGCGATCTTCTTCCATCTGCAGTAATCTTATCTGCTGCGTATTTTCAAATTTGCCTGTCATGGTGCTGTATGTATCGCTATCCTTATTCCGTAAATTCTGGTCCATTTGCAACCAAAGATAAGATAGTGCGTCAGGTGAATTATTATGGTATGTAATTGTTTCTTCGCCGTGGATAGTTTGTTTTTCATCATCCAGTCTGATGTCCATTACATAATCGGCCTGCTGTTGCCAGTATTCGTGTCCCGGTGCACCGGAAGCAGTTCTGTAGTTATTGGGTGTAGGTAGTTCAGTACCCAGCTGTTTAAATTTGTTTTGGTCTGTATTAGATTGTGCATACAGAGCTGTAAAAAAGAGTGAACACAATAAGAAAATGAAGGGCTTTAAAATTGCAATGCGATTCATATAGGTATGGTGTTTAAGAATGAAAAATAAGAGTATTGTTCCACGTGAAACAAAATATAGATTTTGGCTAATGAAACAAAATGGATGGTGAAAATACGAAAATTTGTGGATATGTCACTTTGAGTGTGACAGGGAAAATGGGCGGGTCACTTCGAGTCGCGAGCGTAGCTCGCCCTCAGTGACCGGGGGTGGCTTCGAGTACCTCAGCCACCGGTGGGGAAAGGTGATTTCGGGAACCTCAGTGACCGGTTAATGTAGTGGAAAGGTGATTTCGAGTTGTGGGCGCTTGCGCCCACCCTCAATCACCGATAGAGGAAGAGTGGCTTCGAGTACCTCAGCCACCAGGCATATAGAAAGATAATTTCGAGTTACATTCGCAAGTGACCTCCTCAATCACCGGGATAGAGAAAAGGTGGTTTCGACCACCTCAGCCACCGGATCAATTACCATAACTATCCGCGCGGTCGAGACGGTCATTGAGGAGCGAAGCGTCTCGAAATGACTGGAACACTACATTTAAAAATACCATTCAAATTTAAGGGAATCTCAAATATTTCAATGCGAGAATCTACAATAACAGCGGCTTTAAGTGATTTAGCCATAAGTTACGGTAATGGAAAGGTCACTTCGAGTCGCGAGCGTAGCTCGCCCTCAGTGACCGGGGGTGGCTTCGAGTACCTCAGCCACCGGTGGGGAAAGGTGATTTCGAGTTGTGGGCGCATGCGCCCACCCTCAATCACCGAGATAGAGAAAAGGTGGTTTCGACCGCCTCAGCCACCGGATCAATTACCATAACTTTTCACGGTCGTGCTGGTCATTGAGGAGCGAGGCGTCTCGAAATGACTTTATCACTATCTTACTAATTCCAGCATTCTCCTCAATTCTTCATCACTTAAATCGCGATAGGCAAGGGAGAGTTGTGGTAGTAATTCAGGGGTTTTGTTTATCAGCGCTTTTTTCTTCCGACGACTCCAACCCTGTATCTGTTTTTCACGATAGAAGGCGTGGTCAATTCTTTCGAAGATCTCAACGTAAACGAGTTTTAATGGACGACGGTAACGGGTGTATTCAGCTCCGAGACCAAACTTGTGTTGAAGAAATCTAAAGATAAGATCATTGGTGCTGCCGGTGTAAAAGGTGCCGTCGGAACATTCAAGTATATATGCAAATCCTCTCATAGTTACATTTAATTTATAGTAGTGTATATTACTTAGTGTCTTAAGAAAGGAAAATGTTCCACGTGGAACGAAGTTTTTTAAAAAAAAGGTTGGAAAGGTCACTTCGAGTAGCGAGAGGAGCTCGCCCTCAGTGACCGGGAAGAGTAGTGTGGGTGGCTTCGAGTGCCTCAGCCACCGGTAATGAAAGGTCACTTCGAGAGCCCTTTGGCAGGCTCAGGCACCAACTCAGTGACCAGGAGAGTTGTGGAAGGTGATTTCGAGACGGTCGCAAGCAACCTCCTCAATCACTGGGATGGTGGAAAGGTCATTTCGAGTTGCGGGCGCAGGCGCCCACCCTAAATCACCGATAGAGGATGGGTGGCTTCGAGAACCTCAGCCACCAGTGATAAAACTGGTTACGAGTTACATTCGCAAGCGACTCCTCAATCACCGGAATAGTGAAAGGGTCACTTCGAGTAGCGAGCATAGCTTGCCCTCTCTGACCGGGGAGAGTAGTGGGGGTGGCTTCGAGTGCCTCAGCCACCGGTGTGGATAGGTGATTTCGAGACGGTCGCAAGCGACCTCCTCAATCACCGGGATGGTGGAAAGGTCATTTCGAGTTGCGGGCGCAGGCGCCCACCCTAAATCACCTTAGCATAATAATTGTCGTTATGACACGAGAACTACTCTGATTAAATTTTTATAGAGTTTCTTTTAACCACTTGTAAAACTCGCGCTGCCATAATAAACCATTCTGGGGTTGTAAAACCCAATGGTTTTCACTTGGGAAATAAAGGAATTTACTTTTTAGACCGCGTAACTTGGCAGCAGTGAATGCTTCCAAAGATTGTCCTAATGGTACACGAAAGTCCTTGCCTCCTTGTATTATCATGATAGCGGTGTCCCAGTTCTGAACGTAGTTGATGGGGTTAAATTCATTATAGGCTTTCTGTGCTATTTCATTCTCTTTTTCCCAATATGGTCCGCCAGCATCATAGTTGATAAAGAAGATTTCTTCTGTTGTTCCGTACATACTCTTTACGTTAAAGACGCCGTCATGGGCGATAAAGGACTTGAAGCGGCCTTCATGTGTCCCGGCCATATAGAATACAGAATATCCACCAAAGCTAGCTCCTATAGCTCCAAGGCGATCATTGTCTACATAACGTTCTTCAGCTAATGCATCTATGGCTGAATAGTAGTCACGCATTGCCTGTCCTCCCCAGTCTTTACTGATGTCTTCATTCCACTTGACTCCATGCCCGGGCATTCCTCGGCGATTGGGTGCAACGATGATATAACCCTGAGATGCCATCAGCTGGAAATTCCAACGATAGGAATAAAATTGTGATAGGGCAGATTGTGGTCCTCCCTGCGCATACAGGAGAGTTGGGTATTTTTTATTGGAGTCGAAGTCAGGAGGTAAAATTACCCAGACAAGCATATCCTTATCATCTGTAGTTTTGACATAACGTCTCACTACTGTGGGCATTTTTATCTTGCTGTAAATCTCTTCGTTGACATTGGTCAATTGCACAAATTCTCTTAACTCAAGGTCAAATGAATATATATCCGGTGCATGATTCATATCTGTTCTGGTCACAAGTAATTTATCTCCTCGCTGTCCAATAATAGAAGTGACATCAAATTCGCCCATAGAAAGCTGCTCTACTACAGGAAAAGTTTTAACGTTACCGGGAATACTTACCCTGAAAAGTTGTACTGTCCCGTCAATAGGCGCATTGAAAATAATATAGCTTCCGTCATTGGACCATTTATAACCGTATACAGTACCGTCCCATCTTGAGGTCAAATTAATTTTCTGACCATTGTCCATTACGATAATATCGTTTTTGTCAGATTCATAACCGGGTGTTTTCATCTGCATATAGGCGAGTTTACCATCTACTGAAAAAGAAGGTGATGTGTCATAGCCATTATTATCCATAGTAAGATTAACAGTACTTCCGGTTTCTATATCATATCGGAATATATCCGTATCGGTACTTGTTACATAATCAGTTCCGGATTCCTTTTTACATACATAATATATAGACTTCCCATCAGGACTCCAGGTATAATCATTTTTGCCACCAAATGGGGATTGTGGTGAATAGAATGGTTCTCCACCCAAAATATCAAATGTATCACCGGTTGCTAAGTTTCGATAAAAGACGTGATTGTAATTCCCATCATTCCAATGATCCCAATGTCTGTAATCCAAATCATAATATATATGTCCATCGGATTTATCCAGCTCAGGATAATAATCACTTGCAAGTACTTTTCCTACCTTAGCTTTCTGATGAAATACCTCATATTTTCCATCCGGCGATAGTGCAGTGTTTTTTATCAGTGTCTTAGGATCTTCAATTTCATTTATTTTATCACCTGTTAATGATACAGTATAATATTTTGTAGAAAAGGAATTTTCATTTACATCAGGTATAGTAATACTGTAAACTACCTCATTTCCACTGTCGGATAATCCGACAGGGCTAAGTCTGTTTAACTTCCATAATAATTCAGGAGTCATGTATTCGCTTTGTGCAAATGCATAGCTACTCACAAATAAAAAAAGGATTAATATGCTGAATTTGTACTTCATCACAATTATACATTTGAGTTAAAAAATAGGTGTCTAAGATAGTGAAAAATAATTTCTGATATAAGTGACTTATGATATTACAGTTATCAACTATTGCCTGTTCATATATTTTAGTAGAAAATGATTTTCTAAAGAAGGCATATATATTTGCGCAAGCTTAAACAAAACCCACTTAAAATATAGAATTCTGATGAAATCCTTTGATAAAAGCAATGGTTTCTTTACGTTTGAGTATCGTATAATCAAAAAGATTCAAGTGTAATCTTAGATTTATATATAAAACAAATTCCTGTAAATGAACTACAAGCTGTAAAAGGATGTTGCTTCATTAATAATCAAAAGAAAATCATAATGTCATTTTTAAAATCCTTCAATAAATCGATTTCAATTACGGCTCTATTAGTAGCAGTATTATTCCTGACTTTGCAATCCTGCGCCAATTCCGAAAGTGATGCACAAAAACGTGCTAGAGAAAAAGTGGAGCAAAATGTAGGTTCACGTGTAGGAGATTTGCAAACCGGATTTGCCGGTACCGTTTATCATTACACCTGTCCAAATGGGCATAATGAGGGTGCTGATTCAGACGGTGGTGTCTGTTCTGAGTGTGGTGCGGCTTTTATTCATAACGACGCTTACCATAATCAGCCGGCTACAACTAATCCTACTGTTTCTAGCAGTAGTACTTCAGGTGTTTTCCACTATTCTTGCCCTAATGGTCACGCGTACGGTGCGGATAATCTAGGCGGTACTTGTCCTGAATGTGGAGCTGATTATGTGCATAACGATGCTTACCATAATCAAAACAATAATAACAATCAGATAACATTTGATCCGACTCCTTCTGCTGATCCGGGAATAACTACAAGTTCTTCCGGCAACACATCAGCTAATTTCCATTACGCTTGCCCTAATGGTCACGAGCAGGGTTCAGATAATATGGGTGGTACTTGTTCAGAATGTGGAGCAGCATTTGTTCATAGTGATGCTTATCACGCTAACCAGAATCAGACTATGCAGTTTGATCCTTCATTCCAGCCACAGCTAACTACAACCCCTGCAATTCAATCAGGAAGTTCGACTGCCGGTGGAGTATATCATTATATATGCCCTAATGGTCATGAAGGTGGTGCAGCATCCGATGGTAGCCGTTGTGCAGTATGTGGTACGGCATTGGTACATAATCAGGCATATCATAACCAAGGGTTCTAAGATAAGTCAGACGATATAATTTAAAGAATTGAAGCCCGCAGGATGAGAGTTCTGTGGGCTTTTTTTTGATACTTATTTCTTACTCTTTTCTTACTTACTTTAATCCATCCTATTTATTCTATACTTTTTTTCATTGCCAAAAAAAGTATCAAAAAAGGCTAGGAGCTTTCAAAGGCGATTCTCGGCAAGCCGAGACCCTCGATTCGCCTGGTCGCTACATGCTTTTGTTCTACGACATATAGAGCATTTTCCGAGTACTCTTTCTATTTCATATGATAAATTATCTTTCTTATTGTTTGCACGTCTCGCAGAACCGCAATTCCGCTTGGCGAACGAGTATCGCTGGTGAAAGCTCCGTTTTCTCGCTCAATATTACCATTATACAGAAACTTATTTATAGTTTCAATCTCTTAACCTAAGCCTAAGCCTCAATCTTTGTATTCCGCTATTAATTTTGAAGCACCACTCAATTCGCATGTTACATCACACTCTTCCTTTTTCCACTGGTCATCCTGAGTATGAATTTTTGTGAGTGTAAACAAGGTTTTTGAAAATGACACTTCTGCTGCAGTTACATAAGTGTATCAGTACTGTACAGTAGGGGTAGCTCTCAAAGGATATATAATAATCGATTTTAATTTAAAACCCTGTAAAACCAACCTGGTTTATTCTGGATACTATTTAACCTCAACTTCTTTTGCCTAAAGCACAAAATAAAATGCAAGACGATAAAACCAGGCTGGTTTGTCGCGCCTTAAAATAAACTACTCTGGAATCAAGATGCAAAATAAAATCAAAGGAAACAATGAGAGATGGGCAATCATAATTGTAATTGTGTCAATAGTAGCTTCCGCATTTCGAGCAGCCTCAATAACCAGGATCTTTAACCAAGGAAACGAGGTGTCCTTAAAGCCCTCGTATCCAGTAGTAATAAAACAGAAAAGTATTTATGCTTTTGATATTTTTACTTTATAGAGTAAATGGAGTTGTGCAGCAATAAGAATAAGTGCCATCAACTGATGAACTACTCCCCAGAATACCGGTATTCTTCCTATACTGTTGATAACTGTTAATATACCGAAGATTGCCTGAAGCAGGACAAAGGCTATCATAAGTAGAATCGGTGTCTTAACTGTGGAGAACCAATATTTGCCTCGAGCATAAAAATAGATAATCCCTGAGAAAATAAGTATCACATAGGGAAGTGTGCGATGCAGCGCCTGTACCCATGCTTTCACAAATACCGATGGCTCATAGTTCAATAAATCGTCCTGGGAGAATGAACTAAGATTGACCAGCTCGGAGAAAAACCAGGAACCGTTGATAAATACCGGCCAGTGTGGATGCAATAACCCGGCACGCATCCCTGCCATAAGTCCTCCCAGAATAACCTGTAAAACAGTCGCTGACAGAACGGTATAAATCAACAAATTTATACGTTTCCTATGTTCTTTACGAATCTCAACATCTTTCTCAACACTGACATAAGCAATGGCCCAATAAATAGCAGCAAATGTTGCAAAGGCTATCAGCAGATGAATCACCAAGTTGTAGGCATTAACCCAGGTTCTGTCATCATTATTCAGACCGCTTTTCACCATCAACCAACCAAATATCCCGGCAAGAGAGGCAAAGAAAATAACAACCATTAATTTCCGAAAGAGCTTTTTATCAATCTGCTTGCGGAAGTAGAAATAGAAAAAGGGAATAGCAAATACTAGCCCCATCAAGCGGGCCCACATCCTGTGAATATACTCCCAGTAGTAAATTACCTTGAATTCATGCAGTGTCATATCGGCATGGATAGTCTCAAATTGCTTCCTTGCCTCGGTTTTATACTTGTCAAATGCCTCGTTCCACTGCGCTTCATTGGTCGGTGGAATTACTCCCTTAATCACCTCCCATTCAGTGATACTCAGTCCCGAATCCGTCAGACGGGTAATCCCGCCAATCATTACCTGGATAAAAACCATGACTAGCCCTATCCACAACCAGAGCTTCAACCCTATACTAAAATTTTTATTTGCCATAATTTTCTCTTGAACTGAATTTCATGATGTAAACATAGGGGTTTTCTTTCTAAGTCTCAGAAATTTTGCTTTCAGCCTTGCGTCAAATTTTCCCCTCCCCTAATGAAGATGATAATTTAAATATATAAATAGATTATCATCATTATCAGGGCTGTTAGTACTGTAGAAAGAATGTCCTAAATTTTCTTTGAACTATCAATCTTACCATTTTACACATAGTTATTCACAGATTTTATTCTTTGCAATTAATTGATGCTCCGATACTTATATTTGTGTCCCCATAGATGGATAAAAATAACATGTGTACAAATACTTTTCCACCCGACTGTGAATCGTGCGCATAAATATTGGGATAAATCGTGAAAGAAATCTGCTTTATACCCATATTAATTATCGTCATGTGATATTCTTGAATAAGTACGATTTAGTACACAGTGATTTCCATACTTATTCCCGATTCTTCACGATTTGATGTGGAAAACTATTTTTAATCACTTCTTATAATCAATCAAATATATATTAAATTAATTATTTATATGAAAAACTTCCTTAAAAATAACATATTACGAATATTTGTAATATATTTACTCCTGAATATTGCTAATATCTGAAAATAAGGATTATGACTAAGGTTTTTTCGACTGTAATTAAGAATAAAAAATGGCGGGAAATATCTGCATACTGTGGATTTGAAAAGGATTTAAACAGATCATACAAAGTTGAGGTGCGAGATAAGGCGAGTATCATTCTGTATAATGACGGCTTGCGTAGCTTTGAAGCGGAATGGGGATTAATTCCGGAATGGTCCACAGGCGCTACACGTGGTACATTGATACATGCCCGCTATGAAAATCTGACAACTTCACCGTCTTTCAGGATTCCGATACGGCAGAAACGCTGTTTAATTCCTGTGGATAGCTTTTATATAAGGCATAAAACCAGCAGAAAAGATGTGCCGTACAGAGTGAGCCTTCGCAATGAAGAACCTATGTATATTGCCGGGCTTTGGGATAAGTGGGAAACCCGTTATGGAATTATGCTGACCTTTGCCATCATTACCAATAAGGTGGATGATTACCGCGAGTCACTCGGAAATCGCGTGCCCATGGTATTTGAGGATATTGATAAAGGGATTGACTGGCTTAAGAATGAGGATTATCGCAAAGCTATTTCCCTCTTGGAGAATCCCGTATTCGAGAATCTGAATATTTATCGCATTACGGATAAATTTGATCTCTTAAATAGTGCTGAAATACACAAGGAGATACCGGAAGAGCTTACATTATTTGATTAATCGGCAGGAAAATTATGCGTGTTGTTATACAACTTGTCAAAGAGGCAAGCGTCACAGTTTCAAGGCAGAAAATTTCAGAAATAGGCAGGGGATTGCTTGTATTGACGGGCTTTGAAGATAGTGATAGCCTAGAGGATATGGAATGGATTGCCCGCAAGATTGAGAACATGCGGATATTTGCGGATGATGAAGGAAAAATGAACCGCAGTGTGATAGATATAGGCGGCGAGGTACTGTTTGTATCGCAGTTTACTCTTTATGCTTCCACAAAAAAAGGAAACAGACCTTCGTTTATCAATGCTGCAGCGCCTGATACAGCCAGGGCTTTGTACAATCAGTTTATGGAATATGTACGCGGGGAATACACAGTACCTGTTGCCGGAGGTGAATTTGCTGCGATGATGGATGTCGCCCTGATTAATGATGGGCCGGTTACCATTATCATGGATTCTAAAAACCGCGAATAATGAGAATAAAGGAGTTTCAGGAAAGGGTAGACCAGTGGATTAAGGAATACGGAGTACGCTACTTTGACGTACTTACTAACAATGCTGTATTAATGGAGGAAGTCGGAGAGCTTTCCCGTTTATTTGCCCGAGAATACGGAGAACAGTCCTACAAAGAGGGGAAGAAACCTGCAGATGTTAAAGCCAGTATAACGGATGAAATTGCCGATGTTTATTGGGTTCTTACCTGTCTGGCCAATCAGCTAGACATTGATCTCGAGTCTGCATTGGAGAAGAATATGGAGAAGAAGACGAGGAGGGATAGTGAGAGGCATAGGGGGTTGGGGGGTTAATAATTTTGAATTTCTTTATGTCATTTTTTCTTGATAAAAAATGACGAAAAAATCAAGAAAGCTTCTAAGACGATTTTCGGCTTTGCCGAAACCGTTGATTCGTTAATTATACTTACATCTCTGCTGAAAAGGCTTCGCTGAATCTTAAGAACCGAATTAAATTCACGTTAAAATTAACCATTAACTCACAACATATCGTTGTAGAAGCTTTCATTTCACGATAGCTCTTGATATTCTATATATCACTTATTCGAGGTCTTTGATAATTCGCAGGAATTAGCATACTATATATTACGGTTCAACTTCTGTCTCTCTTTCTTGTGGAGGCAGTGTGTCAATATGCTCAGGATTATTAAAAACTGCGGAGCAGTTTAAGATGCGTAACCCCCAGTAATGAACAGCGTAGCTGAGAAGAAACTGGGGGTAAGCAAGTCTCACGCTCTACAGAACTCCGGTAGGAGTTCAATAAGACAAAACGAGATCCAATTACACTTCCCTTTTTCCTCTGGTCTTCCTGAATGAAATAAGGTGTTAATACAGCGCACGAACTCAAGCTGCAAAAAATCCTTCCTACCGTCAGGATGACTACGTTTTCAATTGAGCAGCGGGAAGTCACCTATCGCTAGATCACTCAATCATTTATCCCGTGAAATTGCCGGAGGCAATTATTTCACTGGGACCAGATCGCTAGATAGTTAGCTGTTTCTCGTATGATATTTTTATGGCTTTCTAATAATAAACTCCATGAGACTATTAATCAATGCTCTAATGCGACCTCTCTGAGGTCGAGATTTTACTTAACAATGTTCTAACCTAATACGACCCGACTCCGCGGGTCGCTTTAATAAAAAAATAAATGACGCCGCCGAGGGCGGGTCAAATTATAAAAGTTCTAATCTCCTCATCATACACCGAAATTACCTCTCCTATAGAATACTTACCGCAAACGTATTCCCGGCCGGCTTTTCCCATTTTTACACGTTCAGCTGTGGATAAGTAGATAAATTGCATAATTTTCTGATAGAGATCGTCGACATCGTTCTTTTTTACAAGAAAACCGGTTTTATTATCCTGAACAACATCGCGACAACCCATAGTGTCAGTCGTGATTATAGGGATTTCCATTGCAGCAGCTTCCAGCAGACTTACCGGAACGCCTTCATAAAAGGAGGGAAGAACAACACATCCCGCTTTTTCCAAATGACTTTTTATATCATCAGTTTCACCGAGATAATGAATCTTGTTTTCCTTTTTCAGATTTTCCACAAAGGCATAATCCACGGAATTCTTATCTGCAAAGTCCGTGGGTCCAAGGATATTAAATTCAATATCCGGATGTTGTTTTAACAGCTTTTTGGCTGCTTGTACATATAGCTCTACTCCTTTATCCTTGAGTAATCTGCCGATAAAATAAAAAGAGAGCTTCTCGGGATATGCAGTATCACGCGCAAAATAATTGCAGTCTACGCCTTCGCCGGGCAGATAGACGGTTTTATCCTCAGGAATAATGCGATTATTCACAAAGAAATCGATATCGTCACGATTGAGGAAGAAGACTTTATCTGTGGTTTTAGCCGCGCGTTTATATAGGTATTTGGCGGCAGCCTGCATAATCCCTTTTTTACTGAATGCATATCCACGCCCGGTAATCATCATCCAGGATGGAATTCCCGCTTTATGTGCTGCAAAGCTCCCGAACGTATTGGGTTTTATCGTGTAGTGGATAATGAGATCGGCTTGTATCTCTTTGTATATTTTGGTAAAAGCATTGGTCAGACTGAATATTTCCAGTGGATTACCTGATGCTGCATTTATCTGAAGTGGAATATATTTAACTCCGAGGGATTCAAGCTTGGCTACGCTGCTATCCGGTGCTGCCAATACATATACCGTATAGCCTTTGGTCAGATAGTGCTGCAGAACTTGTCGTCTGTAGTTCCACATGCTCCAGGAAGTATTGGAAACGAAGAGGATTTTGATTTTTAAAGGATTTTATTCAGGTGTAAAGATAGGTTTTTGCAGTGAATAGTGACCAGTGACCAGCGACCAGAATTTGAGTTTTGCAGGTAAAAGAAATGAGGTTAAGGTTCAGAAGATGCGAATTAGTGCAAATTTCCTCCTACGCTACGCTTCGGCGGACAAGATTCTGAATTTCCTCCATCGGCGGACACGTTATGCGAATTAGGATTGTTATATTTTATTTAGTTAAAAGTATCGTTGTAGATATCGTCTGAAACCAGTTTGAGCATATTGATTTTCTGGCTGTGAAATTCTGCATGCAGATTCCAGATTCCGTCTTCGCTCGCTGCACCGTATTCGGCTTGACCGGCTTCTTCCAGGAAGTATTTTTTCTCAAGCCAGTTGCGGTGAAAATATAGATCTGCGAGTTCTCTCATATTTTCCATGATTCTCTTGTATTCTTCTCTGAAGTTCTCCAGTGTTTTCAGGTCTTTTTCTGCCTGTTCCATTCGTTTGTCTGCTTCCGTAAATTCTTTTTTAATTTGTTCTAAGTCTAAGTTTTCCATTTGTTATAATTTGATGATAATATTAATACTGTTTTTACGAATTATCTTTTTTTATCTACTTTTTTCCTCCACACTCTTCCTTTTTCCACTAGTCATCCTGGGCCTGCGCATTTCGAGGGACCTCAATAACCAGGATCTTTAACCAAGGAAACGAGAAATTCTTACAACGCATGAACCCAGTAGTGATTGTTTCCTCTCTCTTTTCTTCTGTCATTTTTTCTTGATAAAAAATGACGAAAAAATCAAGAAAGCTTCAAAGGCAATTTTCAGCAAGCTGAAACCGTCGATCCGATTGGTCGCTACATGCTTTTGTTCTGCGACATATAGTATGTTTATCTGATTGTCTTTTTACATCCTATGATGATTTATTTTCTGATTGTTTGCACGTCTCGCAGAACCGCACTTTCGCTTATCGGACGACATATTGCTGGTGAAGCTTTCGTTTTACGATAGCTCTTGATATTTTACTGGTTGCTTATTCATTAATATTTCACTCATGGTCGATGTTCATTTTGAACTACCGCTCAATTCGCATAAAATTCGCTCCAAATTCGCAGCAATTGGCATGTGATTTCACACTCTTCCTTTTTCCACTAGTCATCCTGGGCCCGCGCATTTCGAGGGACCTCAATAACCAGGATCTTTAACCAAGGAAATGAGAAATTCTTACAACGCACGAACCCAGTAGTGATTGTTTCCTCTCTCTTTTCTTCTGTCATTTT
>CAYRFF010000040.1:0-28248 GCA_964423575.1 uncultured Saprospiraceae bacterium
GCAAAAGAAGACCTTATAAGGATTCATCATTATGGAGTGAGAAAGTTTGGCATTAGCCAAGCTGATAAATACTTCAATGAATTCTTTGACTGTTTCGAATTAATTGCGGAAAATCCTTTCTTATTTCAATCAGTTGATTTTATTAAACCCGGCTATAGACGCTGTGTTTGTGGCGTTGATAGTATCTTTTTCAGGCTTAATGACAAAATTGTAGAAATTATGGCAATTATTGGGAAACAAGAATATAGAAAGATGTAACTGAGGTCACATAAAATCCTGCGAAATGATGTGTTAACTAATAAGAGTCATTAAAACAAATCACTATGGGTCCCGGTATTCATAAGAATCAGTATAAGTTCCTTATCATCTTGTTTCCAAACCAAAAGCCAATCTGGTTTTATATGGCATTACCAAAGTCCTTTATATTTGCCCTCCAGCTTATGAGGTTTATATTTCCTAGGCAATCTGCCTTTTGAGACAAGAATCTTAATTACGTCCTTCAATAATTGCAAGTCATATCCTCTCTTTTTGCATCTTCTGAGATCTCTATTAAAACGATTAGTAGTTTTGAGTTGATACATTATTCTTTCAAAACTTTCTCAAAGAGTTCATCTACATTTTTGTATGTATTCACCTCTCCTTTCCTGATTTCCTCCATAGATTCTTCTACTTCAGTCACTTCTTTAAAAACACCTAATGAAAGGATGTATTCCAGAGTTTTTCTGGCTAATTCATCTTTAGGATTATATTTTAATGTTATTTCTGCCATTTTCTATAACAATTTCCCTCCCGCAAATATACGAATTTTGTTCATTCTTCTCTTTATTGATTTCTCAAAAGAGTCCTGCGGAGCAAAATTTATTCCGCAGACTCGAAGGGCTATTCCACCATCTTCAACAACTCCTGCACCCCTCTTTCAAGCTGAGGATCTTCTCCATTCAGGCATTTTCCGAAAGGCAGTGGAACCTTAATATCCGGCTCCAGATCCAGATTCTCAGTTGCTCTATTCTCGGCACCGATAGTAGCCACCATCGGAATTCCAAATACAAGAGTCGGGTCAATCTGACGCTCCCACCACACTGCTGTTCCAGTTCCCGCAACCGGCATACCGACGAGTTTCCCGATACCGTTCTGCTTATAGACGTAAGGGAAAATATGTGCATCACTATAGTTGCCCTCGCTCATTACAACAATACTAGGCTTGGTCCAGCGGTCGACAGGCTCACCTCCCTTAGTCACGTTCCCCTGTGGAGCAAATTTCAGATATTCCTTACCACTCAGGAATGTATTCAGATCGTTATGAAGCCAGCCACCACCATTGAAACGCGTGTCCACGAGCAGAGCTTTTTTATCGATATTTCTACCCATTACGATATCATAAACATCACGGAAACTACCATCATTCATACCGCGTACGTGCACATATCCTACCTGACCGTTACTGAGTGAATCAGTCATCTGCTCCATCATTGCAATCCATCGCTTATACATCAGATTATTCTGAGCACCGAGACTTATTGGCTTAATTGTCAGGTTAAATGTCTTGGCACCACGCTTGATTGTCACGAGAGTTTTCTTACCAGCCGTATTATTCATATACTGATTCCAATCTTCGTCTGCACTTATTCTCTTGTCATTTATAGCAACTATAAAATCGCCTTTCTTCACATCAATAGATGATTTATCCATAGGGCCACCCGGTATTACATCCGTGATTTTAATCCCTTCACCGGCATAGCTTTCATCGTATAACAAGCCAAAGGCTCCTGTCTGATCTGCATCACTATAGCTAGGAGAATACCTCGCTCCGGTGTGCGATGCGTTTAACTCTCCAAGCATTTCACTGAGTAACACCTGGAAATCATAGTTATTATTTACATGTGGTAAGAATGCCGCATATTCGCGATGATACATTTCCCAGTCAATGTTATGAATAGCGGGATCATAGAATTTCTCCTTAACCTGTCTCCACATGTGATCAAAGATATACTCTCTTTCCGCAGCTAAATCAAGCTCCATATCTCCACCCGTAGAAATGGTGGTTGATTTGCCATTGCTAAGCTCAATTTTCTTCAAGCTTCCCTTGGAACTCAAAAAGATAAATTTCCCATCATCACTCAACTGAAGACTGCTTCCACCGCCATCTAACTTGGCAAGCACCTTAGTCTCGCGAGTACGTGGTTCAGTCTGCCACAGATCAAAGCCTTTGTCATAAGCAGCAAGATAGTATAGTTTGCTACCGTCATCGCTCAACACGTAATCACTCAGACTGGCACTTGTTATGGTCAATCTTACGATACGATCTCTCAGGTTATCGAGATCAAACTTGAGAGGTTCAACTTCCTTTTTCTCTTTTTTGTCTTTCTTATCCTTCTTTCCTTTTTTATCCTTACCATCTTCTCCGTTATCCTCATCCTCGTCTTTCTTATCTTTTTTATCCAGCTCCTTCTTAAGCTTATAATCATCTTCCGATAGAGTAAACTCATCGTAAGCCTCTGTATCAAAGAAAACCGCATAGATATCAGACTCTTTACTTCCTTGGTATGCAAGTGATTTACGTCCGAGCTTTGTACTCTTGTAGGTCATTACTTTCCCTTCCATTGCCCACTTGGCTCCATATTCACCAAATCCTCCATTCACAGGATACACCGTTTCGCCTTTCCCGTCTGCTGACAATAAAGCAGTATTGGTATGCGTAAAATACCCCTTATCATCATCTACGAGTAACCACTTACTATCAGGGCTCCAGGTAAAGCCCCAGTCGCCATCTCTATATGAATAGTTGCGGCCTTCCGGCAAAACAGTAACGGTTACTCCGGTTTCGATATCGAGTACTTTAAGAATATTTCTGTTTTCAATGTAAGCGATTTTCTTCCCATCGGGTGAATACTTAGGATAGAATTCTTCTGCACTCGTTGCAATAAGAGGTTCGACGTTAATGGTAGTCGCTACGTGGAAGAACTTCTCTTCAGGATACTTCAGGGTAGCTTTGTAAATATGCCATTTATTGTCAATCTCCCCCGCAAATACCAATGTTTCTCCGTCAGGTGCCCATTCAATCATGCGCTCCTGTCCGGGAGTATTGGTAATGCGCTTCGTATATTTATTATCAACTCCCGTTACAAACACTTCTCCACGGCTCACATAGGCAATTTCCTTTCCGCTGGGGCTGACCTTAAACTCGGTTAATCTTCCCGCACTTACATTCTTCACAGCATTATAACCGGCATCGTTATAAATCTGTACTTTCAGCTTAACAGGCTCCTTCCCTTCTTCCATTGTGTAGATATCTCCTTTCCACACATAGGCAATTTTGTCGTCAGCAGATATGCTCATCTCACGGACAGGAAAGTCCTTATACTTGGTCAACTGCACAGAAGCATTACTCGCTACATCTTTCTTATAAATATTAAGATCTCCGCTCTTTTCATTGGTGTAAAAGACGGACTTTCCATCCTTGCTGAAGAAGGGATCACGGTTCTCTCCTTCAAATGTTGTTATCTGCTTGTAGCTGTCTGCATTAATATCATAGATCCAGATATCTCTGGTCACTGCAGAAGTATGATGTTTTCTGTGATAATCTTCATATCCTTTGATATCCTGAAAGACGATTTGGTTATTCTCGCTGTTATAATGCGCTTGCTCTGCTCCCGCTGATGTTACCAAAATCTCACGTCCACCATCGGCAGGTACTGTGTATAGATTGGCAAAGTAACGTATTCCCGGAAAACGTACACTGGAAGCCGGCCCTTCCCTATTACTCCCAAAGAGAACCTTGCTGTTATCCTTTGTAAAAGCATAAGGAGTATCATGGGCACTATGATGAGTAATCCTTTTGGCCTGCCCTCCCTTGGACGGCATTACATACACATCAAAGTTTCCATGTCTGTCGCTGGCAAAGGCTATCATTTTCCCATCGTTGCTCCATACGGGATTCTGTTTATAATCATCACCCACGGTTAATGGAACTGCGACTCCTCCATCGGCACTCACAGAATACAGATTCCCCATATATCCAAAGACTATTGTCTTTCCATCAGGGGAAATTGCCGGATTACGCAACCAGCGGGCATTTCCATCATCGGATGCACCTTGTGCAATGACAACGGAACTTATACATAGGGAAATAAAAAGAATAAGTAACTTTTTCATCTGGTTTTCAATTTGTCGGATTAATTATTTTATAGCTCTCTTATGCTTCTGATAGATAGCATTTTTTTGAGAACGTCTAATATCCATAATTTAAAATTTATAGCAAAATATTCGGTAAAGTATGACATTTCAAGTCAGTTATATGCCCATTTAGCTTACGCAAATAAGTAACTATACACAGAAAAACCATGCATAGTAAACTATCTACTCAAGGCTCGGCCTTATAAGCAGGAATTATTTTGCCAGTAATTCCTTTATCTTTTTCTCTTGTGCTTCTTTAAACTGATCATATAAAATACCAGTAGCCGGTCCATTGAAGCCGGTATGCACAGACTCTATATTCCCATCCTTATCAAGTAGGAAAGTTGTCGGATAACCTCCAAAGCTACCCATCATCGGAAATTTCTCAAATACATTCTCCTTTCCGAGTTTTCCTGCCATCAAGGTAATGAAGTCTACATCTTTACGTGCCTTAAATCCACTGACTCGTTTCTGAGCAACTTCCATGTTGTCCGTGGCTTCAAATGCAACTAATATTACCTGTATCTCAGGAAACTGCTGACGTAACTCTTTCAGATAATTAGTCTCGTCAATGCAATTAGGACACCAGGTCCCAAAAATGCTTACAATGGAAACCCTGTTTTTAACAAGTTCAGCAAATTTGTGCTCTACTCCCTTATCATCTACCAGATCCAGTTGAAACGGCTTATCATTCACAACCTTGGTAAGTCCTGAAGGCTCCGGAAGATCAAAGTCATTATCCTTTACTCCACTGATTGTCAATTCCGTTTCTGTCTCGCTATTGAGCTTTCCATAGAGCGTATCATTTTTAATTTCTCCCAGCAATCTGAAAATAGAGCGTCCGGTGAATGAACTCAGATAGAAATCATTCCCCTGCACCTCGCCTTCGAGATAGCGATAATCACCGGAATTGGTACGGATAGTACCATATATTTTTCCCTTATCCTGCTCGAGGATAATCATAGCATTATAGGCATGCGTAGCAGTTTGAATTTTGGAGCGCCATATACCGGAAAGATCATAGTTGCCTATCTCTTGGCCCAGCCCTTTGATTATTTGCTTTTCAGCAAATATCTCTCTCTTCTTGGAAGCAGAACTCTCAAAGTTTATCCAATACCCGCTTAAAGTGTTCTCCTTCTCATTTGCGAAAGCTATTTCAGCATTATAGTCAACAAAGCGGTAGAAAATGCTGTCGTCAGTCACGCGATAAGGTCTCAAGCTGATTGTCTCCTCTGAATTAATAACATTGAGTACTCTCTCGCCATCGATTTCTTCAAAGGAAATTCTGCCGGACAACCACTCGCCCATATCGCTCTGAATATATAAATCCCATGGTTTCTGCGCTAGTAACGACAAGGGAAGGAAAAGCAAAACTATTAATGTGTTTTTCATATAAAACTGCTGATTTCTTAACATAAGGATACAACCGCAACCTCCTTTCTAATGTTTTCTGAAAATCTAAAAACTAGTCATTCAACTATATAAAATACAGCTTTTGTAATAGTTCCCAGGTCACCACTCAGATAATCAGAGCTCTCAAAATCCACCAGGCTATGACCAATCCCCATATCAGCTTGATTCCCACACTCAGTAAGAATCCGATAAATGCACCGAAGGCTACTTTCAAGATTCGCTTGACTCCTTCGGGTTTCACAAGTAATTCGCCCAGAAAAGCACCGACAAATGGTCCAACAACTATTCCGATCGGACCAAAGAACATTCCGGCAATCGACCCAATAAGAGCACCGCGCTGCGCTGCCTTTGAGCCACCGTAATTCACTGTCGTGAAACTTGGTAGTACATAATCAAGAGCCAGAATCAAGATAGTTATGATGGCAGTAACTATGAGGAAGGTACTTGAAAAATGAACGTAACCCGATAGGTGGGCGAGCAAAAGTCCCAGCCATGCAAGAGGAGGCCCGGGAATAACCGGAACAAAACTTCCTGCAATACCTGCTATTACAGCGATAATACTCAATATGATTAATGCAATTGCCACAGTCTTTAGTTTTATTTGTATTGGTTAATCGGGAGGTTTTCTTCAAAATGCGCCGGCATTCCTTGTGGAAATCGTGCAAACATTCTCAATTCCTCAAGGGATAAATCTTTTTTACTATACGCTTTTATTGATGCTTGCTCAATTGCAATGATTGAAGTCAATATCATATTGATCGGAGCAGTGTACGCAAAGTACAAGCCATGACTCATCATGCTAATAATCGTGTAGATAGGAATTGTCCAATAAAGCTGAGTTTTACTGGTAGCAAAGGTCAATTTAAAATCCACTACTCTGTAGTATGGAACCTTTTCGAGTTTACCTTTTTTGTCTAACAGAATAATTACATCATCAAAGTTGATTGCTATCAACTCCCCTTGTACTTTTTTGTCCCCACCGGTAAGCTTTAAAGTGGTTTTCCCACCGTATACATTAGTTCCTAGCTCCGTTGTCTTAGGTATATAACTAGGTGCACAGCTTATGAATAAAAGCAGTATCGGTATTAAAAATTTAATTCTCATGTTCTGTAAATAACTTAGTTTCTATCTTTGAATTCCAGAACTGTTCTTCCATAGTTTTCTCATACTCCTTGTAAAGAGCTGCTTCGGATTTCAGATATCTTTTTGGCCTTTTAAACATCTGTCTCAGCTTCCACAAATCTGTCTCCTGCGACCATTCTTCTCTTCCCCATTCAATGTAGTATCCCTTGGAATAAAGGAACAAATCATAATGGTCACTTTGCGGAAAATCAAAATATAGAGACCAGTTGCTTCCCGGAAATGAAATCAGACGCTCATCCGAGGTTGTCAATTGGGCTAATGCCTTCTTATCCTCTTTTCCATAGTCTTCTACTCGCACAGGCAACAACTCAACCGGCTGGACTTGCTTAACTATATTTGCAAGTCCTACATAATCTATTCTCCAGTATCCCTTATTGAGAATTAACTTCAAGTTCAACTCTGACAATTCCCTCTTTTCAAGATTCAAAGGAACAATCTGCTTATTAATAGCAATAGGGCCGGTCTCATCCACTTCTCCCTGGTAAATCCATTCACCGGTAGCCGGACTCTGATAGTATATTTCTATTCCTCCCAGGACATCGACAATGCCAGAGTTCTCTTTAAACAATGTAGGATTCCTCACTACATCTGCTGCTATATCGCCTCTATAATACCCCATGTAATCCAGAGCCGAATAATATAGGTATGTAGTCATAAGTGTCTGGCGAAAATCGATGACAAGTCCTAGCTCAGATGTAAGATCAACTTTTCTGAAACTAAGGTAAATTTCTTCCTTACTATTTAAGTTCTTTTCATCGGCAAGGGAAAATCTTTCTTCTTTATCATCGTACTTCAACAAAGCTGTCACGTCACCTTCTATAGATCTGGCTTTTTCAAGAGAATAAGTTTTATCACTCAAATAGAACATATCATCCTTAGAGTGATAAACTCGCTCACTTTCTCCAATCGGATATGCAAGGATTTTCACCTCGTTTACACAGTGCGTTTCCAGAGCTTCATTCTTCATGCTGATTTTAAATTCGCCCTTCGGTATATATAAGTTATCAAGAGCGTCGATATCTGCATATTCAAGCGATGGAGAAACAGCATTTGTGAAACCTTCGGCATTGGAATAATGTATGCCGTCATTTTCATTTAGGTAAAATGTAGGACAGGATCCATAACAAGCTTTGGGATTTATCAGGCAGTACACCCCCATAGCTACATTAAGCCCTCCTAATATACTTACAGCCACAATACCACCATATCCTTCTACAAATTCCTGATTGGTTTCATATAAGGCGACGCTGTCCAAAGGAATGTGTACTTCCCCACTGTATACCTCCCTACGGTAAGAATCATATTGAACACCATCACCGGAAATAACCTTATTCAAGGTATCAATTGTCCATTTATCCTCGAGGATATAAACATCTCCATTCTTCATGTGGGCCTTCAGAAACGGAACTTTTTCTGCATCTTTATTGGAATACAGAAGTTCGTTCGCCTCTTTGTAATTCTTCCTGAAATATTGAGTTTCAGTGCAGGAGCTTAATCCCACAATAACAAGAAGTAAGGATAATATCAGAAGCTTAGTGAAGTATCTCAATTAAAAAAGCATTTTGTACTAGGACAAATTATGGCTTTTCAACCGAATAAACAAATTTACCGATACTGCGCTTAGAAATTGAAACCGATTAATTAACAAGCTCTACAAGGCTCCTAATCAATAAATAGAACCTACCAGATCTCTTATTAAGTCTACAAGACCAGAAGGGAACATTCCCACCCAGAACAAGAAGACAAATAAGCAGACCAGCATGATTCCGGAGAACATGGAAGGGCTTGCAACTGTAAGCTCTCTTTCCTCTCCTTCGCGATGAGAGAACATAGCTATGACAACACGCAGATAGTAGTACAATCCTATAGAGCTGGAGATTACCAGAATAATAACCAGGAACCACAGTGCTGATCCTACACCGGCAAGTAATAAGTAGAACTTACCGAGGAAACCTGCTGTCAAAGGTATTCCTGCAAGCGACAACAACACTCCTGTAAAGAGGGCTGCAATCCAGGGCTTTTCCCAGAATAAACCCTTGTAATCGTCAATGCTGAGAAGCTCACCATCTGATTGAGACAGGTAACTCACTATTCCAAAGGCAGCCAACATACTGATAAAGTATGCTACCAAATAGAAAGAGGCTGCTTCAGCACCGGTTTGATTTACTGCTAGTAATGCTACAACCATATAACCAAGGTGTCCAATTGAGGAATACGCAAGTAAACGCTTGAGGTTCTTTTGCTGTAAAGCCAACCAGTTTCCTATGAGCATAGATGCAACAGCTAGTACTGCAAAGGTAATCCATACACTATTGTGTACTGTACCGTTTAGATCAAAGTAGAAACGCAAAAGGAATGCAAAAACAGCACCCTTGGAAATCGTAGCTACATAAGCCGATACCGGAGCAGGAGAACCAGCGTAAATATCCGGAGTCCATAAGTGAAATGGTACCAGCGCGAGTTTAAATCCAAGTCCAACGATTGCCAAGGCCATTCCGGCAAGGAAAAGGAGATTGGAAGTGTTATCACCAATGGATGATGCCATTTTACTCAACTCCATTTCTCCCGTATGCGCATATATAAGTGCAAACCCAAAGAATAATATCGCAGAAGAAACTCCTGCCATAATCAGATATTTGATACCAGCCTCAATGGAGAACCTCGAGTCTTTCAGATAAGCTATCAAGGCATATAACGCCACACTCATAACCTCTAGCGAAATAACGAAGGAAACAAAGTGATTACTGATAACCATACTTATCGCCCCTACTGATGCAAGAATTAACAGGATGTAGAACTCCTCTGCTTTTACCTTTTCCAGATTCTTAAAGTATGGATAAGCAAAGACCGCTATAAAGAAAGTAGCAGCCAGTATAAGTCCAGTAAAAAAGGTACTAAATCCATCAACAATGAACAGAGTAGTAACTTGCTGACTGGAATCATACAAGTAAAACAGAGAGCCAAATGCAGCTGCAGTTCCGATTAATGTCAGCACATAGGAAGCAAGATGATCTCTCTTTATAGCAATAGCAAGCATCACAATTACTGCTGTCGCCGACAGGATTATCTCCGGACACAACAGGGTCAAGTCTGAACTACTTATCATGTTTTAATATTCCTTTATCGTTTTTCAACATTATAACACCAACATCATTGCCTTCTGTATCGCCATTGGCATCGATGTTCATATATTCTTCTATCATTTCTACAGATGGCTCGACAGTATTCACTACTTTCTGTGGGAAAAATCCTAGCCAGACAATAGCTACAGTCAAGCTGGCCATTACAACATATTCACGTGTTGAGAAATCCTCAAGTTTCTGATCATTATTGCTGGTGCCATAGAAAATTTTCTGCAATATCACCAAGGAATAAATCATAGAGGAAATCAAGCCAAGAGTCGCCAATGTTGCCCATAAGGTACTTACCTTAAATACGCCTGCAAGAATCATAAATTCAGCAATAAAGTTGGCAAGTCCAGGTAAGCCGAGTGAAGCCATCACAAATACGATCGTAAACCCACCCATACGTGGCATTTTCTCCCAGAATCTTCCCATCTGATCCATTTCCCTCAATCCTGTACGTTCTCTGATAGCTCCTGCTATGATAAACAATGCACTGATACTGATACCATGTGCAAGCATTTCTATAATTGTACCTTGATAGGCAAGACTGTTAAATGCAAACACTCCGATGACGATAAAGCCCATGTGCGCAATACTGGAGAAAGCGATTAGTCGCTTAAAGTCCGTCTGTGCATAAGCAACCTTGGCACCGTATAAGATACCCGCCACACCGAGAATCATCATCGTATTTGCTATTTGAGTGGAAGCTTCAGGAAACAATGGCAATACAAAGCGCAACATTCCATAAGCAGCCGTCTTAGTCATAAGTCCTGCAAGAATAACCGTTCCTGCCGTCGGTGATTGCACATAGGCATCCGGCAACCAGCTATGAAACGGTACAGCCGGTAATTTCACCAGGAATGCAATCAGGAATCCACACATCAACCAGAAGCCGATTCCGGAAGGTATAGTACTTCCCAGTAATTCGAAGTAATCGAATGTATATACTCCTGTATTTTTACCGTGGATAAAGTAAAGTCCCAGAATGGCAAGCAACATCAGAAGCCCGCTTAGCTGAGTGAAAATAAAGAACTTTATCGCAGCCGGCTTTCTCTTCTCATACCCCCAGATTCCCAAAATAAAGAACATCGGGATCAGCATTATTTCCCAGAAAAAATAGAATAAAAGTAAGTCAACAGCGAGGAAAACACCGACGATACCAGCCAGCAACCAGAGAAGGTTAAAGTAATAAAAGCCTACCTTGGTCTTAATCTCGTTAAATGAAACCAATACCCCTAGCGCTCCTATAAATAGCGTAAGCACTACCATTACCATACTCAATCCATCCATCGCAAGATGGAAACTCGCGCCCAGACTCGGTATCCAGTCAACCTGATAATCAATCAGCCATGGACCGCTATCCCTCAGGCTTACAGGGTTCTTAATCCATAGTGATACCATCACACCCAGACCTGTTAACACAGACAGAAAGGCAATCCACTTCCCTGCGACTTCATTCTTATTCCCGGCGAGCCATGAAACGACTCCGCCCAGCATCAAGAGTAATATGAGATATAAAAGTATCATATAAGTAAAGCTAATGTTAATGCAATGACCGCTCCCAGTGCAAGACCTCCGACATATAATCTGAGGTAACCATTCTGAGTACGGCTAAAGAAATTATTTATACCTAAATTCAGCGCTCCTATTCTTCCATAAATCTTATCGATAAAGTCATGCTTGTCGATTTTGGACAACCACACAATCGGATTAACCAGCAGCGCATCATATAACTGATCAAACATCCAGCCCTTTCTAAAGAAGCTGTACAGTCCCGATTGCTCAAATGCATAACTCTCTTTGTCATTCTTCCCATACACGCGATAAGCAATGAATATCCCTATAATCGCAACCAAGCCTGTTACCAATTGCAACATCAACTCAGTTGATTTCCAATTATCCGGTAAAATCATTGCTTGGGCACTTACAAAACTATTCCCGACAAAATCTGAGAACTTAGAGAAATTACCCCATGCACCCGGCAAGTCAATAAATCCTGCAATTATGGATAATACAGCAAGGATTGATAATGGGATTTTAAAACTCATACGTGGCTTGTGATCCACATCCATCTTCGCTTTGCCGAAGAAAGTCAGGAAAACCATACGGAAAGTATAGAAAGCCGTAATAAATGCACCGAGGAAGCCCATAAACCACAATACTAAACTTCCCTTATCAGATGCAAATGCATAGAATAATATCTGGTCCTTACTATAAAACCCTGCTGTGATTAAGGGCAAAGATGCAAGCGCTGCAGAACCGGCAAGGAAAGTCCAGTAGACAACCGGTATTTTCTTACGCAATCCTCCCATCTTAAACATATCCTGTTCATGATGCATAGCAAGTATTACTGCTCCTGCACCGAGGAATAACAAGGCCTTAAAGAAAGCGTGCGTCATAAAATGGAAGACTCCCGCTGTCCATGCTCCGACACCCAATGCCAGGAACATATATCCTATCTGGCTTATCGTTGAATAAGCCAATACCTTTTTAATATCATTCTGAGCCATCGCTGCAAAGCCGGCAATAAGCAATGATAATGCACCAATTACAGCTACCAACATCTGTACTGTAGGAGCCATCTCAAACAGTACGTGTGTACGTGCAATCAAGTAAACACCCGCTGTCACCATCGTAGCTGCGTGTATGAGGGCACTCACGGGAGTAGGTCCTGCCATCGCATCAGGCAACCAGGTTTGTAGAGGTAATTGTGCTGATTTTCCAAGCGCACCTCCGAGCAACAATAAAGCTGCCCAAGTTACATTGGATCCACCGGCAGCCCATACATCCGGAGCTGTATCTAATATCTGCTGAATATTCAGCGTGTTAAAATCTCTTACGAGTAAGAACAACCCAAGTAGCATAGCAACGTCACCCACTCGGGTTACGATAAAGGCCTTGCGTGCTGCGTAGTTGTTATAATTATCTTTATACCAGAAACCGATCAATAGGTAACTGCAAAGTCCTACGCCTTCCCAGCCAAAAAACAGCATCAGCAAATCATTGGATAAGACCAGCATCAGCATCGATACAACGAAGAGGTTCATATAGGTAAAGAAGAGCGGATATTCATCATCACCCTCCATATATTCCGTAGAGAACCAATGTATCAAAAACCCGACAAAGGTTATAACAAAGGTAAAAACCAAAGCCAAGGCATCCATGTGAAGAGTAACAGAAGGCTCCAATCCTCCTACACTGAACCATGTCCATAAGGTTTTCTCCAGGACGCCCCCATTGGCAAGGTTACTGAACTCACCTAAACCAATGATAATTGTTACAAGAGCGGATAAACCCATTGCAGCAGTCGCGAGTACGCCACTGCCCTTCCCTAACTTCCTGCCAAAAAATACCAGGATGAGGAAACTAAATAAAGGTAAAGCCGGTATGAGCCACAGTTGATTCAACATATTTTATTCCTTATCAAGTGTTTATCTTTAATCCTATTAATCTTTCAAGCTAGTCAATTCGTTTATATCGACTGTCTTATGCTGGCGATAAATCTGTAGCACTAACGCGAGAGCCACTGCAACTTCAGCAGCTGCGATAGCATATATAAACAAGACCATAATCTGACCATCGACATTGCCCCAGCGTGCTCCCGCTACTACAAATGCCAATGCAGCCGCATTCATCATAATTTCAATTGACAATAACATAAAGATGATGTTACGACGAGCCATCACCCCTACAAGTCCCAGGAAAAATAAAATTCCCGCCAATAAAAGTCCTACTTCTGTCGGTATTCCAGTCATATCTTAATCATCGTTTTCATCTTGTAGAAATCTATGATACTCTTTCATCTTCTGCCTTCCGATGTGGAACGCTCCTACAGCAGCGCTCATAAGAAGCATAGCAGTCAACTCAACTCCCAGAATATATTTGGTATAGAGTGCTGTCCCCACTTCTTGCGGGCTTATAGGAGTAATATTCATCGCATCGCAAGGGCAATTTGTCAACACATAAATAAACTCAGCTAATAGAATCAGACTAAGAATACCCGGTCCGGTCCATGCTTTCCATGAAAGCCATTTCCGTTCCAGCTTGGCCTGTTCTTCCCCGAGATTCATCATCATCGCAACAAATACAAAGAGAATCATAATTGCTCCTGCGTAAATTATCACCTCTAGCGCAGCTATAAATGGTGCACCAAGGATAAAAAATATTACGGATAATGCCAGTATTGAAGTTATCATATACAATAAGGCATGCACAGTGTTACTATGCGTTATCACAAGTATCGTTGCTAAAACAGCTACTATCGCTGCAATGTAAAATACTATGCTCATGGCATCAATGTTGTACGATCAATAGGTTTATTCTCTTTCTCTCCTTCTCCTTTTGCTTTTACGCCGGCTTCTACTCCGGAAATATCCCAATAGCTATAACCATGATATTTGCCCTGGCCATCAATTAGCAGATCTTCTTTCTCATAGACGAGATTCTGTCTGTCATATTCAGCCATTTCAAAATCAGGTATCAACTGGATTGAATACGTAGGACATGCTTCTTCGCATAGTCCGCAAAAAATACAACGAGAGAAATTAATTCTAAAAAACTCAGGATATCTACGATCATCCTCATCCTCGGTTGCCTGTAGTGATATACAGTCAGTAGGACATACAGCAGCACATAAATTACACGCTACACAACGCTCTTTCCCATCGGGATCACGCGTAAGTACAATCCTACCCCGATATCGCGGCGCAAGCACCGGCATTTCATCCGGGTATTGAACCGTAATCGGCTTTTGAAAGATTCTGAGGAAAGTCAGCCAAATCGTCCTTAGATTACTAAAAAACATCTTCATAACCTATAATTTTTCATAACTGCTATTTAAATACCTCGATGCAGCTTATCGATGAGCATCTCCGCCCAGGGTTTTCTTTTAAATTTTTATGCGATCCGGTTCAATCTTTTTCCATTGGGAAACTTCACAAACCTTAAATCGACGTTCAGCAATTTCGGACTACGAGTTTTTTAAAATTAAAAATTCTTTCTTCTATATTTCATTATCAGGAATATGCCAGTATAAAGGCTCCTGTAACTAATAAATTCACTAACGATAATGGCAATAGCAATTTCCAACCATAAGCCATTAACTGGTCATATCTCGGTCTCGGCAATGCAGCTCTCAACAAGATGATGAATATAATAAACCCAAACATCTTAATGAGGAACCATACTACCGGAGGTAAAAATGACGGTCCTAACCATCCTCCAAAAAACAACACCGTTGTCAGTGCTGAAATCAGAGTTACTCCGATATATTCACCCACAAAGAACATCCCAAACTTCATCCCTGAATACTCAGAGTGGAAACCAGCAATAAGCTCACTCTCTGCCTCAGGCAAGTCAAATGGTGTTCTGTGGATCTCAGCTATTCCTGCTATCAGAAATATGACAAATCCAAGGACCTGTGGTATAAAGAACCACAGATTTTCCTGCGCCATCACTATATCATACAGATTAAAACTTCCTGCCATCATCACGACTCCCATTAAGGCAAGTCCCATGAACACTTCATAGGAAATCATCTGCGCCACTCCGCGCACTGCTCCCAATAATGAGTATTTGTTATTGGAAGACCATCCCCCCAAGGCCACACTATAGGCGCCCAATCCGGACATCGCAAGAATATATAACAAGCCGATATTCAGATTGGCAATGGATATATTAGGAGCAAATGGGATTACTGCAAAGGATGCCAGTGCTGTTATCATCACTATTGTCGGAGCGACGATAAACACCTTCCTGTCAACAAAATTAGGAATCCAGTCCTCTTTAAAGAAGATTTTAATCATATCGGCTATTACCTGCAGTAAACCAAATGGCCCGGTACGATTGGGACCATATCTATCCTGCCAGGCAGCTAACATCCTTCTTTCAACATAAATCAGGAAGGCTGCTATGGACATAATCACTAGCAACACTCCGACTACAGTTAAAATATGTACCCAGACTTCGCTCATAAACTATCTTTTAACCTTTTTTTAATTCAACCCATGAGAGGAAAGAACTACCGACAGTCTCCTTGAAACCGATAGGAATCCCTACAGTCCCGCTAGCCAGACTTTCGTCAAATTTCACTCTCAGACTTATATTCTTACCACTTAACTCTACAGATACAGTATCTCCTTCTGCAATTCCACTGGCAGCAGCGTCAGCCGGATTCAGAATAAACTGAGTTTCCGGGATCCGTTCTGCAATAGCAGGAGATTTTGCACTTAATTCATCTGAACCATATATATAATATATCGGTAGAGCAAGTTTTTGTCCATTCTTCGGTGCAAATGGTGCCGGAATACTATTGTTTACAGCTCCCACATTGGAGTTTCCAGGCTCCAATAGTCTTTTACCGGGATTTCCGCCATGTAGTTCACCACCCACCTCAATCTGGTATTTATTTATCGACTGCACTGAGTTCCAGCCCGGCGCCCAGTAAAAACTGGTCAATGCCGGAGGCTGCTTTCCGTGGAATCCTTCCATTGTAAATGACAATGCAGAATCCTTGTCAATCGGTGGTTTTTCCTCGCTGACATCTCTCTCCGCATGCATCGATGTTCTACCACTATATCTGTGTGGAGATCTCGGAATTTTCTGTGTCCCTTCTCTAAAGTCAGCTTTAGGAGCTACTTCTTCAACAGGAGCAAGTATCGGATGTGAGATAATCATATCCTCTACTATTTCATCTAAATGAACATTATCATCTCCCTTTATTTCAGATAACCATGCCCAGCTGCTTAGTGCATCATTCTCCGGTTTATAGGCCTGATAAAATCGCTGTGCACGTCCTTCATTATTAACAACTGTTCCGCTTGCTTCTACAAATGTTCCTGCCGGTAAGACATAATCATTAAGCTTACTCGTTTCGTTCTGTAAGCTTTCCAGCATTATCGAATAAGAAGCTTTATTAAACATTGATTTTACTTTGGAAGCTTCCATTCTTCGGAATAAATCATTTTCCAATGTGATGAGTACATCTGTTCCTTCAGCATGAATTCTATCAGACGCATCACCAAGGAATTGATCAGTTAACATAGATAAGCCCATTGTATTTACTTCAGGTACAGTGTAAATCAATCCTGTCTCATCATTCTCATTCTTCAGGGCATACGCAACATTTGCGGCAGCACCTATAACCTCCTCACTAAATAAACTAGAGCCCGATACAATCAATGGTTTCTTAGCTTCTTTCAGATCCTTGGCAATTGCCTTGGCAAGTGTAGTCGTTTCTGCAGAAAGATCACTTACTGCAGGGAAGCTATTGTCAATCTCGTGCGCAATAGCATATCCAAGCCTTGCGATCTCATCCGGTGTAGCATAAAGTTCCCGTGTAGCTACATCAGATAACTTTGTCTTATGCGTAGATGCAATATAGAAAGGTCCCTTTCTCCATTGAACTACTTGTTTTATGCTATAATTATCCCAGTCGGAAATCCTCATTGCAGCAGCCTCGTCATTAGGTCTTTTCTTTGCAGTCTGACGTAGTGATAGTGCTAGTCGCGGTGCGGTATTTGTAACATCCTCACCCAGTATAAGTACAGCATCGAAACTTTCTGATTCAGCCATAGATGGAGTTCTCACCCTGCCATCTCTAAGGGTATCAATTATCTGCCTTATCAACTTCCCTTCGTGATTAGGAATACCGCCGTAGAAATTTTCTTTTCCTACCAGTTTTTGAAGCATATAGTTTGACTCAAGTGAAGCTCTGGGGGATCCTATACCTATAAATCTTTTATTACTAGTAAGGATTTTGTTGACTTCATTTAAAGCTGTCTCTTTATTAATATACCCTAGCTCACCATTGATTTTCTTTATAGTGTGCAAGATCCTCTCATCACTATTGGTATACTCATAACCAAATCTAGCTCTGTCGGAAATGAAATATCCATTCACATCACCGTTATATCTGCTGAGTATTCTTCTGGTAATACCGTAGCGTTCACTTACAAGAATATTACTTCCGAGCCCACTCGTATGGTCAATTGACGGTGAGGAGCTCAAGTCCCATTTTCTCGTATAATGCTTACGCAAAGTTTTATCCGTGAATACTCCGGTCGGACAGACTTCAACAAGGTTACCGCTGAACTCATTTTCAAGAATACCATCTTCAGTCCTACCAAAATACACATTATCATGCGCATGGAAGACGTTAAAATCCTCTCCATCAGCATAATCATTATAGAATCTCACACAGCGGTAGCACTGGATACAACGATTCATTTCGTGATGAATGAAAGGTCCCAGAAACTGATTGTAATGAGTTCTCTTATTAAACTCGTATCTTCTGTAGTTATGTCCACTCATAACCACCATATCCTGCAAGTGGCATTCTCCACCTTCATCGCATACAGGACAGTCATGGGGGTGATTTATCATCAGAGCCTCGATATTGGCGGCTCTGAACTTATGAGCTTTTTCCGCTTCTATGGAAACACGCATACCGTCTGTAACCCTTTCCATACAAGCCATCTTCAACCTACCGCGGGTATCATTTTCGTCCATATACCCTATAACAGCACATTGACGGCAAGCACCTACTGAATCCATTGCCGGGTGCCAGCAGAAATATGGCAAATTAAGGCCTAGAGACAGAACCGTTTCCAGAAGATTCTTCCCTTCTTCTACTTCATAAGCTACATCATCTATATATATAGTGGCCATTAGTTATTCTTTATTATTATTTAATGATAAGGGCATCTTTTTTCATGAATATGCTGATCAAAGTCTTCCTTAAAGTATTTTAATGCACTCTGTAAAGGCTCCATCGCACCCGGCGCCAATGCGCAGAAAGTATTACCCGGCGCCATATATTCAGTTTCAAAAGCAAGTATTTCCAGGTGTTTTTCTGTTCCCCGACCTTCTTCAATTGCACTGAGGATCTTTGCAGTCCATGGAAGTCCCTCCCTACATGGAGTACACCACCCGCAAGATTCCTGGGCAAAGAATTGTTCGAGATTCAGAACCATACCTATTGGACACGTCTTATCATCCAGTACTATAATTGTACCGGTACCCAATCGGCTACCGGCAGCTGCAACTCCCTCATAATCCATCTTCACGTCGTAATGCTCCTTAGTCAGAAAATCCGTGGATCCGCCTCCGGGAAGGAGCCCTTTCAACTCATAACCATCCATCATTCCACCTGCATGTTCTTCCATTACTTCTCCGAGAGTAACTCCGAGAGGCAATTCCCATATAGCAGGATTTTTGACCTTACCACTCGCACCGTATAACTTTGTACCTCCCCCTTTTTCTGATTGACTTAATCCAAAGTACCAGTCTGCACCTTTCTCAAGGATAGCAGGGATATTACAGAAAGTTTCTACGTTATTTACAATAGTCGGCTTTCCAAACAAACCACTTACCTGAGGAAAAGGAGGTTTACTTCTTGGGTTAGCTCTTTTTCCTTCAAGCGCATTAAGTAAAGCAGTTTCTTCTCCACATATATATCTACCTACACTCGGGTGCAGATGGAATTTCAAATCAAAGCCTTTACCCAGAATATTTTCTCCTAGATATCCCGCAGCATACGCTTCATCTATAGCCGTCTGAATGCGTTTAGCACCCAAGTGATAAGCCCAACGTAAGAAGACTATTGCCTCCGATGCCTGAATGGTATATGCTCCGATTATCATACCTTCAATAAGAAGGTGAGGATTAAGCTCTACGAGTAATCTATCTTTAAAAGTACCTGGTTCCATCTCGTCACCGTTGCACACGATGTACTTCTGACCGGGCACATCAGGAACAAAACTCCACTTGAGTCCAGTAGGGAAACCAGCTCCCCCACGCCCTCTCAGTTGAGAATTCTTTAATTCTTCAAGAACCTCTTTGGGAGTCATGCTCATTGCCCTGCGCAATCCTTGATAGCCACCGACCTGCTCATATTCTTTTAGAGTAAGGGCAGTGCCATCTTTTTTCATATGTCCTGTTAATGGTTTTTCCATTACAACTTATTTATACTGCTCCAAAATTTCATCCAATTGCTCCACGGTAACATCTCTGTGCAGATCCTCATCAATTTTAATCGTCGGTGCACTATCACATGCTCCTAGACACACTATCGGTAATAAGGTAAATCTGTCATCAGGTGTAGTCCCACCCAGCTTTACGCCCAGTTTATTTTCCAGGGCCTCCAGAATCTTTTCATATCCCATAATCCAGCAGCTGACACTATTACACACAAATATAACATGTCGACCTACTGGTTCTCTGAAGATTATATTATAGAAAGTAGCCACCCCATCGATTTCCTCCACGCCCATTTCAAGCATCGGCGCTAGTTCTTCCAGCGCCTCATTAGAAACCCATCGGTTGTGCTTCTGTATAACCTTCAATGCATCGATACACGCCGCTCGTTTAATAGGAACATGCTCAAAAAGATCTGTAATCTCTTTGCGTGCTTCTTCTGATATAACCGGTTTAATATCGTTCATTTTAATTCAATTCATTTTTACTTTATCTGTCGATATCAGATAATACATAATCAACGCTTCCCAATATTACAAGCAAGTCGGCTATCGTATATCCTTTACTGATATACGGAACAAATTGGATATGCGGGAAGGACGGAGTCCGTATCCTGGTTCTGTAGGACATCGTACTACCATCACTTACTAAATAGTATCCGTTATTCCCCTTGGTAGCCTCAATAGCTACCAAAGCCTCTCCCGCAGGAATAACAGGCCCCCAGGTAACCCCTAGGAAGTGATTTATCAATGTTTCTATATCATGCATTGTGCGCTCCTTCAGTGGAGGTGTAGTCAGAGGATGGGTAGATTTATAGCTACCTTCCGGCATCTTTCTCATGCACTGCTCAATAATCCTTAAGCTTTGTCTTATTTCCTCTACTCGCACGAGCGATCTCGCATAACTATCGCCATCGGTTTCTGTAGGAATATCAAATTCCAAATCCGGATAAGCTGAATATGGCATCTTCTTTCTGAAGTCATACTCCAGTCCTGTTGCTCTCAATCCTGCTCCGGTAACTCCCCATTCAATAGCTTCATCAGTCGTATAAATTCCGATACCCTGCGTACGCGCCTTAAATATTCCGTTCTTCAATACGAGCTTATCGTATATCTTCAACTGCTTAGGTAGATATTCAAGGAGGTCTTTTACCAGTGTTTCCCAGCCTGTCGGCAAATCTTGCGACACCCCTCCGATTCTGAACCAGTTAGGGTGCATTCTGTCTCCGGTAATAGCAGAGCAAATATCAAGCACTTTCTCACGGTCGTTAAACATCAGGAAGACCGGAGTCATCATACCCAAGTCCTGTGCAAATGTCCCGTACCATACTAGGTAACTTGAAATCCGATATAATTCGGAGACCATAACTCTTATATATTTCACGCGATCAGGCACCTCGATTCCAGCAAGTTTTTCTACCGCCAGTACATAAGGGAAATTATTCATTACCCCACCCAGGTATTCTACCCTATCCGTATAAGGGATATAGGAGTGCCATGATTGTCTTTCACCCATTTTTTCAGCACCGCGATGGTGAAACCCGATATCAGGTGCTATATCAACAATATCTTCTCCGTCCATCTGCAGAGCGAGTCTCAGAACACCGTGCGTTCCCGGGTGCTGAGGCCCTAGATTCAGGAACATCATATCCCCATCTTGTGCTTTGGTATCCATACCCCACTCTTCCGGCTTGAACTGAAGTAAATCCTGAGCTCTTCTTTCGTCCTCCGGCGGTAGCTGAAAACGTCCCATTTCCGTTGCACGTGCTGGATGTCTTTTCTGAAGTGGATGCCCATCCCAGTACAATGGCATTAATATACGCCGCAAATTAGGGTGTCCTTCAAATTTCACCCCAAACATATCATACACTTCTCTTTCATACCAGTTTGCCGCAGGATATACCTGTGTAATGGTAGGGGCTGAAGGTTCATTTCCTATCAATGGCACTTTAAGTCTTACGTAACTGTTTCTTGTAAGAGAAAGCAATGTATAAACAACTGTAAAGTCACTTGCCGGTTGTCCGCTTCTATGTTGCCTAGCCTCCTCATCTATTGCCGTGAGGTCATAGAGCATTTTATAAGGCTCTTCGATCGTGTTTTTCAGGAAATCGACTACACTCACTATATCAGAAGATGAAAACCATAGGGTAGGAATACCGTCTATAGTATCCTGCTTAGCAAGAATCTTTCCTTCAAATGCGCGTTCAATCGATAAAATGACATCGTTTTTCTCTGCCATATTCTGGTTTCTTTATTTCAGTATTACAGTTGACTTAAATTGTATCCGGTGAACGGATTTCAGTCATCCGCATTCTTTCTTCTCGTTTTTGATCTTTCAATGATATCTTTTCCGGCCTATGTACACCTTGTGGCCCTATCACCCAATTCAATGGTCGCTTCTCCTGTCCCACATATTCCTGCAATTGCACCAATCCCTCAAGGAATGCATCCGGTCTTGGAGGGCATCCGGGAACGTATACGTCAACCGGCAAGAACTTATCTACTCCTTGCACGACGCTATATATATCATACATTCCTCCTGAGCTCGCACAAGCACCCATTGCGATAACCCATCTCGGCTCCATCATCTGCTCGTATAAACGTTTAATTACCGGAGCCATTTTGATAAAAACAGTACCTGCAATTATCATCATGTCCGCCTCCCTGGGAGTACCACGAATTACTTCCGCACCAAATCTCGATACGTCATACTTACTCGTGATACTTGTTGCCATTTCCACATAACAACAAGATAAACCAAAATTGAAGGGCCAGATAGAATTTGATCTTCCCCAGGCGACGAGGTCCTCCATCTTAGTAAGTACCATTGATTTTTTCACCTCTTCTTCAAATGAGCCATTCCCATGAACGGGAGTTGTAGGATCATCTGCACTTGTGGTCCACCACTTCATAGCTTTAGCTTTTTATTTTTTTATGATATGCTTGTAAGATCTTCTTACCATTAGGCCCAAACTCTAAGGCACCGGACCTAACAAGATATAACAATAAGACTATCAGCTCAACACTGAAAATAAGTACTGCGATGTACCCCATCCAACCCACATCTTTTATTGCAATCGCCCAAGCGAGGATAAAAACAACTTCCAGGTCAAACACTATAAACAGCATCGCAATGATATAAAAATGAATAGGGAAATGAATACGAGCTGAACCCGTAATATTTACCCCACTCTCAAATACTTCATGCTTCCCTTTATCCTTGTGTCTCTCACCCAGATAATGCGTCATTACCAGCATCCCCGCTGCCAATCCTACGACTGCCAGAAGAAATGCAACCAAAGGCCATAATGGTGGATAAGTGTAATCCATATTCATCTATCTTATTGAGTAATATCTTTATTGAACAATGTTAGGCAAAATATACCTTATTTAAAAGGATATTCACTTATTTAGAAACTATCTAAATTGACGCTTTTATTACATTTCTTTTCCATTTATGGAATGTATCCATCACTGTCATTTCGTTTCGACTGCAATGTTATAATATTTTCTTATTTGAAGAGCTATTCCGACAGGAATAAATTATTCAGGCTATACGCAATTTCTATTTAGGAAATCGAGGATTCGACATTTGCGAAAGCTAAAATCAAAATATTTTCACCCACGCGAAACTCTTTATCAACACGGGTTACAGCTGCCTTAAATAGCTCAATTTCAATTTATTTCCCTAAAGCTTGTAACCTCTGCCCTACTTATACACTCTAACTAAGTAGAAACTAAAAATACCAAAGTGATGAAAAGTACATATTCGACAACAGAATCAAGGATCTTAACCGATGCAGAAATAATTGAAAAGGTGCAGCAGGGACAGGTGGATCTTTATGAATTAATCATAAGAAAATACAACCCATATCTATATAAAGTAGGGAGATCGTACAACTATAATCATCAGGATACTGAAGATTTAATGCAGGATACTTTTATTGACGCTTATCGCCATCTCGGACAGTTTCAGGGAAAGGCTCAATTCAAGTCCTGGCTTGTGCGTATCATGCTAAATAATTGCTATAATAAACGAAGAAAATTGAGGTTTAAATACGAAGTTATGCAAGAAGTGAATGAGCAATCAGATCCGTTATTTTCTAGTGGAAAGGAGGACATTTCTGGTTCAATCCATAATAATGAATTGAAACATATTATCGAAGCCGCCCTAGGCGAGATTCCTCACATGTACAGAATGGTCTTTTCCTTGCGTGAAATCAATGGTTTCAATGTAGCTGAAACTGCAGAGTTACTTGATATTTCTGAGTCCAATGTCAAGGTGAGACTGAACAGAGCCAAGACAATGCTGAGAGAGAAACTCGAGAAAGCCTATTCACCAGAAGAATTATTTGAATTCAATTTAATTTACTGTGATGCCATCGTAGAAAATGTCATGAACAGAATCAAAAATCCAGACCACAATGCACAAGATTAAAGGAGAAATAGAAACAACCCTGAGTACACTTAATGAAAGTTATGAATTGAGTGAAAAAGGTAAAATGAGCACAATTAAATACCACTTTGCCAAAATCATGGAGGCACTGGGGCTGGATATGGATGATGATAGCCTCAAAGATACGCCAGACAGAGTTGCAAAGATGTACGTTCAGGAAATCTTCAGCGGTTTAAATCCTGATAATTTCCCCAAAATTAGCTTATTTGACAACAAGTACGAGTACAATAACATGTTGGTAGAGAAGAATATCGCCGTTTATTCACAATGCGAGCACCATTTTCTGCCCATCATAGGTAAAGCTCACGTTGCATATATTCCAGACGATAAAGTCATCGGCTTGTCCAAGCTCAATCGCATTGTGCAATACTTTTCCAAGCGACCTCAGGTACAGGAGCGCCTGACTATGGACATTGTAAATTCCCTTAAGGATATTCTGGGTACAGAGGACGTAGCAGTATACATTGAGGCAGATCACATGTGCGTCGCCTCACGTGGCGTAGAAGACAGAAACAGTTCTACAGTGACATCCTATTATTCAGGAAAGTTTGAAGAAGAAGGAACAAAACTTGAATTTCTGCGACAAATAAGCCATTCGTGATTTTATTATAATCACTGACACTAGGAAATCCCTTTCCAAAGGCATAAATTAACTGTGAAATTCTGAATTTATGAGGGTGTGTTTTCCCTCGTTTGCAATCATTTATGTTTAAGAGAGCTGAGTTTTTTATTAAAATTTTGTATTTTGGACAGATACTTTAACGTATCTGTTAGTTAAGAATACGAAATTAATGAGATGATTTCAACAGCAGACATATTGATTCGCTTGGGACTTGCCTGTTTATTCGGTGCACTCATCGGACTTGAAAGAGAAAGGAAGGACTGGGCTGCAGGATTACGTACACACATGATGGTATGCGTAGGCTCTTGTCTCATTATGATAGTATCTGCTTACGGTTTTTCCGATATAATTAAAACGGACAGTGTTGTCCTTGATCCCGCTAGGGTTGCTGCACAAGTAGTAAGCGGCATCGGTTTCATAGGCGCCGGGACAATTCTATTTCTACGTAGAGGTATTATCCGGGGACTCACCACTGCAGCAGGACTATGGACGGTTGCAGCGATAGGTCTTGCTACGGGTGGTGGTATGTTTATCGCTGCCGGAGCCACTACAGGAATTGCCCTTATAATCCTCTGGCTACTCAAGCCGCTTGAACGCTTCTTTTCCAGGAAATACAAGTATAATACACTGAGAGTTGTAACGCATATCGATGCAGAGAGCAATGAATTTCTCAATATGCTCTTAAGTGATGAAAGTATGGATATTAAGAATTTCACATTGGATCGCAATGATGACGGAGAATTTGTCTATCAGATGCGTTTTTCCACGGTTAACCAGGAGAACCTTGCCGAAATTGTCAATAAAATCAAGAAAGATCCTTCTATTATCGAAGTCCTCTGGACTAAGTAATTTTCATAAGAAACCACCCACATCAGAAGAATTCTCATCAATTTTTCCTATTATTACAATCATATATAAGCTTTTGCAAATGTCGAGTCTGTGAAAATTAAGATGTCTTAAACTGATACCATCCACTTTCCGACTTTCGTCAAATGCCGATTATTTATTTGTGTTATCCAGTAAAGTCATACAAAGATGAGTAATAATAGAAGAGAGTTTTTAAAGTTAGCCGGTCTGGCAGGTCTCGGTATTGCGAGTACAGGAGTATTTGCGAAAGCAGGAAATCAAGACAAGCACAAGGAGTTACTCTCAAGACTCTACAGAAGTGATAAACAGGAATTCAATATGTCAGGCTATGCTGCCCCTAAGATAGGCACCGTACGCATAGGCTTTATAGGACTTGGACAGAGAGGTCCGGGAGCTGTAAAAAGGATGAGTAATATCCAGGGTGTAGAAATCAAAGCTCTCTGTGATATCCGCCCTGAAAGAGTAGAAAAAACTAAAGAATTGATCAAGGACACAATTCATCAGCCGGATTCTTACTCCGGGTCTGCCTATGCATGGAAGGAGATATGTGAGCGAAGTGATATTGACCTTATATATATATGTACTCCATGGGACTGGCACGTTCCGATGTCATTATATGCCATGGAAAATGATAAGCACGTCGCTTGTGAAGTTCCGATTGCAACGACGATTGAAGAATGTTGGGAGCTGGTCGAGACATCAGAGAGAACCAGGAAGCACTGCATGATGCTAGAAAACTGCTGCTACGATTTCTTTGAATTGTTAACACTTAATATGGCACAACAGGGCTTTTTTGGAGAAATAATTCATGGCGAAGGTGCTTATATCCACGATCTCATGGCATTGAATTTTAGCAAGGATTATTATTACGACTTTTGGCGGTTAAAAGAGAATTCAAGGCACAACGGTAGCCTTTATCCGACTCACGGTATCGGACCAATATGCCAGATTATGAATGTGAACAGAGGCGATAGGCTCGATTACTTGACATCAACCTCTTCTGATGATTTCATGATGGCGGCTAAAGCAGCTGAATTGGCAGAAAAAGATGCAACTTTTACAGCTTACGCAAATAGGAAATACAGAGGGAATATGAATACGACAACTATTAAAACAGAAAAAGGTCGTACAATCATGATTCAACACGATGTAACTTCTCCGCGACCATACTCGCGGATACATCTGGTCAGTGGTACTAAGGCTTTTGCGCGTAAATGGCCTGGACCGGCAAAACTAGCTAAAGGTCATTCTTGGCTAAACGAGGAAGAGTTTAAAGAATTGGAAAAGAAGTACACCCCCGAAATTGTAAAGCGCGTCGGAGATATGGCAAAGCAAATCGGCGGTCATGGCGGTATGGACTTCATTATGGATTGGAGACTAATAGATTGCCTACGCAATGGGATCCCTCTAGATCAGGATGTTTATGATGCTGCTTTGTGGAGTTCTATAGTTCCCTTAAGTGAATGGTCCGTAAATAACCGTTCCAATTCTATTGATGTTCCGGATTTTACCCGTGGTGCCTGGAAAAGCAATAACCCTGTTAATCTCAATCTGGAAGGTGTCGGTACCACAAAGGTCCTTTTGCATTCAGATTCTGAGAAGATTCAGTTAAAAGTCGATTAAGAATTATTTTCACCTGTACATTAACCTGCAAGAAAACAAGCAGAGCTGGGTTTTACACATAAAACTCAACTGCACCTGTTGCAATATCATACATCGCACCTATAATATACAGATTCCCACTCTCCACCTTGGTTCTGAGGATTTTGCTTCGCGTGCGAATTTCTGAAAGACTGCGCTCGACATTGACTTTAGACACATAATTCCTATACTCTTCAGTATCTTGCACACCACCCACAAGATCTATGGCAGGCTTTATTTTTGCAAGCAATCCTGTAAGTTCACCAAGTTGTACATCATCACATGCACCTTTAACAGCACCGCATCCTGTATGTCCGAGGACAACAATCAATCGGACGCTGGCTATCTCTGTCCCGAATTCCATACTCCCGATAACGTCATCGTTAATAATATTCCCAGCGACGCGGATACTAAACAGATCACCTAGTCCCTGATCAAATATTAATTCCGTAGGAACTCTGGAATCAATGCAACTGAGAATGGTTGCAAATGGGAATTGTCCTCTGCTTGTGGAGTTAATCTGATGTGTGAAATTCTGAGGTTCTCGTTTATTCTGCTGATATCTTACATTTCCTTCTTTTAGGAGTCTTAGGGCTATTTCCGGTGTTATCCGATCTTGAATCTTTTTGTTACTAGCCTTCATATTCTGTCTTTAAGTTTGAACATAACTGCTATTATACTTCAAAAGCCATTGAATCAGAAAAGAAATTGAAAAAACTTTGAAATTATTTTCTATTTGCAATAGAAAATAGAAACACTGCAATCAGAAAACAAATAATTAAGGCCTACTAATAAATACTTGGATCACTGATAAATACTTGATAATGAGTTACT
>CAYRFF010000041.1:0-28247 GCA_964423575.1 uncultured Saprospiraceae bacterium
ATTTTTCTTCAAAAACCTAGGTTTTTGAAGAAATGCTAACATACGAGGGGTTACGCATGTTCGACTACTTCCAGTAGTCGTGGGAAATAAGGCCGCATAAGATAACATCCTATTCTTAGTAGATGCTGAGCTGAACTTACCGAAGTGGTCTAAAAATCGTAACTCGATGGAATGTTGCTTCGAAGTCCCATGGATCAGGTGGGAAGATATGGTAAACCACTAGTAATGCGCGGTTAGAGATATAAGGAAAAGGGACAACTAAGGCGCCGTGCTGAGCTTACCGAAGTAAGTCCAAAAGACGTAACCGCTGTACTCGACCTCCTAGGGTGGAATGCGCCATAGGTGCAGAAACTAGCGGTGTGAAATGAAGAAATTATTGAGCTCTGAAGTGAGTTCAATAATAATTGCATGAAGAAGCAATTGCCATTTGAATTTACCAAAAGATTTAACAGTATGGACTTGGGTGAAATGCATCCCGTTCGGAGTGCCGTCTATTAATTCACAGTTAGAGATAGCAAGAATTAGGACTACGAAGTAAGTATAAGAATCGTAACCGTTAGTAGTAGATATAGTAGGGACTATGGAATAGTTCAAAAAGCGTAACCGCTGTACTCGACCTCCTAGGGTGGAATGCGCCATAGGCGCAGAAACTAGCGGTGAAGAATGAGAAAATAGCTGAACTCTGGAGGCGATGCACTGAGCTGGTTGAAGTGAGTTCAAGCTTATTTCCAGTTTTACCCCCTGTGTGGTATCATAAGGGTTCTGCATATTCGACTACTGGTAGTGGCAGTAAATAAAATTGAATAAGACAATAATCTACACTAGTAGTAATGCACGTCTAGAGGTACAAGGAAAGAGGACTACGAAGTAGTCCCATAAGCGTAACCGCTAGTAATGCGCCACAGGCGCAGCAACTAGCGGTAAGGAAAGATAAATCTCGTGAACTCTAGAGGAGTTCAATATGAAATTACTTGAAGATTTAAAAATAAACGGAAATTCACGGCACACTTTCTAAGCAATCAACACTTACAGGTAAACATGAAATTAAAATTATTAAACTATGAGTTCATATAATCAAGTTCTTTACCAGATAATATTTTCTACGAAAAGAAGAGAAAAAACATTAATAAAACCCCAAAGAGACCAGCTCTATGGCTACATAGGAGGTATTTTGAAAAACAAAAGATGTAAACCGTACATCATAAATGGGATAGAAGATCATCTTCATATCTTAGTAGATATACACCCGACAATTGCTATAGCCTCATTAGTGAAAGATATAAAAATATCCTGCTCAAGTATGATTAAGAAAAATAACCTTTTCCCAGAGTTTACAAATTGAGCTTTAGGTTATGGAGCGTTTACTTATTCTGTAGATGCCAGAGATGATTTTTTTGAATACATCAAGGGACAAGAGGAACATCATAAGACTGAATCTTTTGAAGAAGAATTCAGACGGCTTCTGGATGAGCATGGTGTTGATTATGATCCAAAGTATCTTTTTAAGGATTGATTTCCTTGAATGTGCTTATTGAACCCCATCCGGGGTTCAGTCATTTTATGGTAGCTTGCCCCTAGTTTCACTAGGGTTACGCTTGTTCGACTACTTTCAGTAGTCGTGGGAAATAAGACCGCATAAGGTAATAACGGTGATTACGATAGGAGTTTAAGAATCGCAACCGCTGTACTCATCCACCTCTGGTGGAATGCTCCGCAGGCGCAGCAACTAGCGGTGAAGAATAAAGCTATAGTTGTACTCTGGATGCGATATATTGAGCTGATCGAAGTGAGTTCAATCTTATCTCTAGTTTTACAAATTCACATAGTAATCTACTTATATATTCCAGATACATTTGCTCATCCGTGATTCAAGATTAATTAGTTCCTTTCTTTTAAACAGGATATCTTTATCCGAATAGGATATTTTGGAAAGAAATTCGTTACATTATTACAGGCTCTGAACAAGGGCAAAGGAAATGTTATTTAGTAGATATAGTATAAAATATAATTTCAGAAGATGAAAGCATTATTAGTTGTCGATATACAATATGATTTCTGTCCGGGAGGCGCTCTCGCAGTTAAAGATGGTGATACAATAATTTCGATTATAAACAGATTGTCAGAGCAGATGGATGCTGTAATCCAGACGCAAGACTGGCATCCTACCGGCCATTCCTCATTTGCATCGACACATCCCGGTATGAATGCATATGAGACGATAGAACTGGATTATGGGACGCAAGTTCTGTGGCCGGATCATTGTGTTCAGGGAACGCACGGAGCAGAATTCCACAAAGACCTGAATACAGAACGTACCGAATTGATTATCCGCAAGGGATTCCGTAAAGAAATTGATTCTTATTCGGCTTTTTATGAAAATGACCAGAAGACTGTTACAGGTCTTGCAGGATATCTGAAAGATCGTGGAATTCATACCCTCTACATTGTAGGTCTTGCTACGGATTTCTGCGTAAAATGGTCAGCCTTAGATGCACGCACGGAAGGCCTGCGAGTATTTGTGGTAGAAGATGCGGTAAAAGGAATAGACCTGAACAATTCGGTCGATCAAGCCTGGGAAGAAATGGCAGAGGCAGGAGTACATCGGATTCATTCTTCTGAAATTCTTGTTTCAAAGGAGGAATTTGCATAGAATTGAAAGATATTTGCGTAAGCTTACGCAAATAACGTATTAATATATGCACGAGCTCATTCTTAAAATCATTTCCCGTTAATATTAAGGAGATTTACTATGAATCAATCGCCAGAAGGTGTTGTCAAGTCGATATTGGACAACGATTACTACAAATTCACGATGCAGAATGCCGTGATAAAGCTTTTCCCTTATGCTTCAGCCAGATACTCTTTTATAAATAGAGGAAAGACGGAGTTCCCGGATGGATTTGCGGAAGTGCTGCGGGCAGAGGTGGATAAGCTTGCCGACTTGAAATTGACGGAAGCAGAAAAATCATTTTTGCTTACCAGTGGACCTTACCTTGACCCGACTTATATTGACTTCTTGCGTGGTTATCGCTACAATCCGACAGAGGTTGATATAAAACAAGAAGGGGGAGACCTGCAAGTGCATGTTGAAGGTCACTGGTACAGGACGATACTGTGGGAAGTGCCGCTGATGAGCCTCATAAGTGAATTATACTATAGAGAAACCGGCAAAGAACGTCTGCCGGACGACAAGGTACGGGAAATTGCGAAGGAGAAAATACTTCATTATAAAGAAATGGGTGTTAAGATTGCTGACTTTGGGACAAGAAGGCGCCACTCGTATGAAGTGCACAAAATGATTGTGGAAACTCTTCAAAAATACGGAGGTGATACCTTTACAGGTACGAGCAATGTGGCTTTGGCCCGTGAATTTAATACCAAGCCGATAGGTACGCACGCACATGAATGGTTTATGTTTCATGCAGCGCGTTACGGATTTAAAATGTCCAATATTCTTGCGCTGGAAAACTGGGTTGAAGTATATAGGGGAGACCTGGGAATTGCACTTTCAGATACCTATACTACAGAAGTTTTCTTTGAAAGCTTTGATAAAAAATTCTCTAAGTTATTTGACGGAGTACGACACGATAGCGGAGATCCCATAGAATTTGCGAAAGCGACAATAGACCACTATAAGTCCTTGAATATAGATCCTCTGAGCAAGACTATCATCTTTTCCGATGGATTAAACCCTGACAAAGTCGATAGGATAGCGCAATATTGTCGTGGCAAAATAGGGATGTCCTTTGGAATCGGAACCAATTTTACCAATGATGTAGGACTGGAACCACTCAATATTGTAGTGAAGATGTACGAGGCATTGCCGGAAAAAGGCTCCTGGACAGGTGTAGTAAAACTGTCAGACGTGCGCGGGAAACATACCGGTAGCCCGGAGATGATAGAACTGGCTAAGAAAGTACTGGAAATCAACGATTGATAAAGAGCAGTTCCGGGAATTAGGGGCCGGTCTTTAATTAATCTTCATTGGTGAAAACGTACCAGAATTCCCCTTCGTATTTTTCATATACTCCTTCCAGTATAACACGGCCTTTCTGATTTTTCAATAACCCCTCCAATTGTCGGATATCGTTAACCGGGACATTATTTACCTTGGTAATGATAAAACCGGGATCCATTTTGGTACGGGCAATTTTACTACCCGAAATTATGCTGATGACTTTAATTCCATCCTTCTTTACTAGTGCTCTCTCCTCCTTGGAGAGGTTACGCACTTCAAAGCCAGGATTGTCTATAATTGTCGAATGAAGTACGGGTAATATATCGACGGTATTCAGTTTGTTTTTAAGAATAGTTCTGGCGATGAAGGATTCTTTATTCCTGAAAACGGTTAAGTTGATTGTGTCACCGGGCCTGAAAGTTGATAGTTTCTGGTGCAGATGTGCTATCGTTTCGACTTCTTTCCCGTTAAACTCTCTGATGATGTCTCCACCACGGATACCGGCGTTATCTGCAGAACCTCCCGGAATCGTTTCATCGACATAAACTCCGCTGACGGAAGGCAGACTCTTGGCGCGAGCCATATCTGAATTGACAGAAATACCTTTTACCCCCAGTTCTCCTCTATGCACTGCCCCAAACTCTCGGATATCTTCTATTATCTTGAGAACGACATTGGATGGAATGGCAAAACTGTATCCTTCAAAACTACCGCTTTGAGTAAGTATTGCGGAATTGATTCCGATTAACTTACCTTCTTCATTTACGAGCGCGCCTCCGCTATTGCCCTGATTGACAACGGCGTCGGTCTGAATAAATGAATTTACCTCGCTATCTGTCTCCGAGAAAGGAATATCTCTTGCTATGGCACTGATAATTCCGGCAGTTACCGTAGAGTGCAATTTAAATGGATTGCCGACCGCAATGACCCATTCGCCCACCTGAACATTATTGCTGTTCCCAAAGTCCAGAGTAGGTAAATCAGTAGCCTCAATTTTAAGGAGGGCAAGGTCTGTGCGACTGTCCGTTCCGATAAGTTCCGCGGTATACTCTCGTCTGTCATTTAAAATAACCTCAATTTTCCCACCTCGGATAATGAGATGTCGATTGGTTATAATATACCCATCCGGAGAAATTATAACTCCTGAACCTGCTGAAGCGGTGTATGATGTATGCCAGCTATTATGCTCAACGCTAGTAATCGATCTGAGATAAACCACCGCGGGCGTTGCCATAGATGCAGCTTTAACGAGATTGGTATTTCCGGATTGAATTGTGAATTTCTGATCAACAGCTTGCAATCTGGCAGCAGACTCCGGATTTTCTGCATACTCTCTTATAAGCACTTTGTCTGTCTTGATAAAACTATCGTAGATCATTAAACTGAGAATGCTTATCAGGAGAGCTATGATTATGATGTTGTTTTGCTTCATTCCGGCTTGTTCAGTAATTTTCTCTGTTCCAAATTAAGGCAAATTTCATGGGAACAAGGAAAAAGTCTTGTGAAATTTACTCTTATGTAAGATATATAACGTCTGGATTGCTTTCATGTTTTCACAAATGTATAATTGCGACGGATCTATAAAACATTTGTGTAAACTGAAACACTATAAGCTTTAAATATATTCCTATATTTAGGAAACTGAATCGAAAATGTATGAAGTTTAGTAAGTATCACGGAGCCGGGAATGATTTTATTTTGCTGGATGGATTTCAGGAGGAATACAACCTGAGTGCAGAATATGTGCAGTTGCTCTGCCATAGGAATCTTGGGATAGGATCGGATGGATTAATCGTCATCAATGCTAGCGAGGAAGCTGACTTTGAGATGAAGTTCTACAATCCGGATGGCTCGACGGGAATGCTCTGTGGGAATGGTGCCCGCTGCGCGGTTATGTTTGCGGCGTCTCTGGGCTATGTCGGAGATGAAATGACTTTTAAAGCGGCGGATGGTATCCATCATGGATTATTGCACGATGATAATACCGTTTCCATAACTATTCAGGCGGTGGATAAGATTGAGAAGGTAAGTGGAAATTATTTCCTCAATACGGGAACGGCACATCTTGTGGTTCTGCTGAAAGAAGGGCTTGATAATTATGATGTTTACACAAATGGTAAGAAACTGCGCGAGGATAAGCGCTTTGAACCAGTAGGGACCAATGTGAACTTTATTGAGCGTAAAAGTCCGGAGAATTACGATATACGTACATTTGAGAAGGGTGTTGAAAATGAGACGCTCGCCTGCGGTACGGGAGTAGTAGCAGCAGCACTTGCAGCACATTATGCCGCCGGTGGAGTGCAGGGGACTTATACTTATACTATCAATGCAAGGATAAGCAGTCTGCAGGTTTCATTTCAATCTGCTCCTCATGGTGTCTTCAAAGATATATGGTTAAAGGGGCCGGTAAAACATGTATTCAGCGGACTGCTTGAGGACGGACTCGCTTTCAGATTGTAAGAAGAAAAGACCGGATAGTAAATGATCTAATACGGATATGGTGACAATCCGGTGTTAAGGTATTTCAGACTTTGAATAAAATCATATTCGTATAAATGTCTTTCAAATGAGGCTTTTATTCGCTTATCTGCTGAATTTTGCCTTCCCGTGACAATTATTCTTGAACTCAATCCTACAATTACCGTTTAAGAACTATCAAAGAGAGAATATTGGCCTGATTTTCAGGGATTAATTTTAACTCTGCCTGCTGAAAATTCTTATCTTTGTGCCTTGAAAACTGCAGATGGCAGAAAATCGAATATTAAAATTACTCCGGATAGCTATTTGGCTGATTACTAAGACATTTGCGAAAGCGAAAACAGCCTTAATTCCCGAGGGAGTAAAGAGAGAATCCAGGACTGACGCTGTCAATTCCGGATTTTATATGAATAATTGCTTGTAAAAGATAGATTAATATGAAGTTACTTGTATGTATCAGTAAAACACCGGACACAACGGCTAAGATTAGTTTTACAAATAATAATACGGAATTTAATGCGGATGGGGTTTCCTTTATTATGAATCCTTACGACGAGTGGTACGCGCTTGTCAGAGCATTGGAACTAAAGGAGACTGCCGGTGGCGAGGTAGTCGTTCTGAATGTCGGACCTGCTGAGAATGATCAGATTATCAGAAAAGCGCTTGCTATAGGCGCAGATAAGGCAGTGCGCATTAATGCCGAAGAAGTATCGGCTTCCGTCATCGCCAAGTATATTGCAGATTATGCAAAGGGAGAGAGCTTTGATGCGATTTTCCTGGGTAAGGAAACAATTGATTACAATGGTTCAGAAGTAGGCGGAATGCTGGCTGAGCATCTTGACTTGCCATTTGTCTCTTATGCTTCTTCTATGGAAGTGAACGGACAGACTGCTAAGGTTACTCGCGAAATCGAAGGTGGTACTGAGCTTGTAGAACTTGACTTGCCATTTGTTATTTCAGCGGCTAAGGGACTTGCAGAGCAGCGTATACCTAATATGCGTGGAATTATGATGGCCAAGAGAAAGCCATTGGATGTTATTGAGCCTGCTGCGGTGACTTCTACTGTAGAAGTGGTTTCATTCTCAACTCCTGATGTGAAGAGTGAATGTACCTATGTAGATCCGGATGATATGGATAGACTAGTGCAACTTCTGCATGACGAGGCCAAGGTTATTTAATCAATTGAAAATTATAAAGCGAAAAATATGTCAGTATTAGTATATATCGAAACAGAACAGGGGAAATTGAAAAATAACACGGCTGAGCTTGCTACTTATGCGCGTAAGTCTGCTGAAATCCTCGGTGGCGAATGCCATGCAATAATCTTCGGTGATGTGGAAGATGCCGATAGACTTGGTAATTATGGAATAAGCAATGTTCATCATGTGAGTTCTGTAAAGGCATTTGACACACAAGTTGTCAAGGAAGGAATTGCACAAGCTGCAGAGAAACTCGGATGTAATACGGTGATCGTTGGTCATACAGCCAATGGGAAATCACTCGTAGGGCGTCTTGCAGTGCGTATGAACGCAGGATCTGTAAGTGGAGTGAATCAGTTGCCATCAACTGAGAATGGATTCAGTGTTGTTAAGCCTCTGTTTTCAGGGAAAGCTTTCGCAAAATATGCAATAAGCACTGAAAATAAAGTTCTTTCTCTTATGGGGAATAGTATTAAAGGCGAAGAGGTAGGAGGTACTGCCAATATGCAGGAAATTCAACTCGACCTGCCTGCTGCAAGAACAACTGTAATTTCTCATGATACGGTAGTAGGGGAAGTTCCATTGACTGAAGCTGAACTTGTTGTTTCCGCAGGCCGTGGAATGAAAGGTCCTGAAAACTGGGGAATTATTGAAGAGCTTGCTGAAGTTCTCGGAGCTGCAACAGCTTGCAGCCGTCCGGTATCTGATTCAGGATGGAGACCACATCACGAGCACGTAGGGCAGACAGGATTTGCTATCAGACCCAATCTTTATATTGCGGTCGGTATCAGTGGAGCAATTCAGCACCTGGCAGGAGTAAATAACTCCAAGTGCATCGTCGTTATCAATAAAGATCCGGAAGCGCCATTCTTTAAATCAGCGGATTACGGAGTTGTAGGAGATTTATTTGATGTGGTGCCAAAGCTTACAGAGGCCTTAAAAAAGTTTAAAGCAGCAAATAATTAAGAAAATTTGCACTTTATTTGTAAGTTGTATTAAAGACTTGCTTAGAAAACCAGATTTATGCAAAAGATAAGACTCGACATAGTTGCACTATCGCATTCAGTAACCCAGAATCAGAACTTCGCAGTTGTTCTGGGTGAGGAGGAAGGAAACCGTCGTCTGCCGATTGTGATAGGAGGTGCGGAAGCACAGGCTATTGCCATAGCAATGGAACACATGGCCCCTACGAGGCCTTTGACCCATGATTTATTCAAGAATACATTGGATGCATTTGACATCAGTCTCAAGGAGATTATAATCAATAATCTGATGGAAGGAATATTCTATGCGCAATTGATCTGTGAATTTGAGGGAGAAACAATAGAAATAGATTCGAGGACATCTGATGCTATTGCGCTCGCGGTGAGGTTTAATTGCCCGATATTTACCTACGATTTTATATTGGAAAAGGCAGGAGTCGTCTTTGAAGAAGAAGATAGACCTGTACCTCATACCGAGAGGGAGGAGCCTTCCAGAGAAATCATAAGTGATAAGCCTTATACAGAGTTGTCTGTCCGGGAACTCGAGGATATGCTCGATAAAGTTCTCGTTGATGAAAACTATGAAAAGGCTGCTGAGATACGGGATGAAATCAACCGAAGAAAAGAGCAGGGTTAAGCTGGTCAGCGGGACTTTGAGTCCTGAAAATACATCGAAAATAAGACATGATCAAGGGGCAGGACGAAAACTTGCCCCTTTTTTTATTGGATACTTTTTCGGCTTAGGTGGAAAATAGTGAATTGAAAATATAGCTTCTTCAACTCTAGCGGGAAATTAATCCGAGAGTTTTTCATCGGTCCATGAATACACTTCCAGATAGCGATTGCCATTGGAACTTGTGGTTTCCTGGACGAAATTATCAATGAGTCCTTCAAGCAGTATTCGTTCTTCCTTGTTTTTTGCGGAAGCGATAAAAGATCTGCTGAACTGCGATTGAGCCGGATACTCGGATGCGTTGAGATTTACTTCACTTTCAGTGATGATAAAAGGAGTATATTTTCCTATTGTCATCTCCGGTGCCGGTAATATTTCATTTAACTGTTCGATGAAGTTGTTGACGGGTTTCAAATCGGTATAATCTGTAAAGGAAATTCTTCCCCATACTATATCCTCGGGAACTTTATAAATTACTTCCTGGAAGTCCGGCATGTCGTATTGAGCCGGGAAAGAGAGGTAAAAGAAATCAGGATTATTTATCAACTGTCCCTTTATTTCATAGGCTCCGCTGATATTTATGGACAGGGAGTAGGCTTTTTCCTCCAAGCTTATCATTGGCAATAATTGCACGGGAATTACCGTAGAATTGAGGCAGTCCTCCGGTTTTGTAATCGAGTATAGTGTATATTCTATTTTGTTGTTATGGATGCTGAAATCACTGTCAAAATTAACTCTGTCACAAGATATTTCAGCATTCATCCTCACTTCCAGAAAACCTATTCTGTCATCGACAACAGAAGAGAATTTCTCCTTTACTGTAAACTCAAACTCCGGCTTAACGTCTATTATGTCGATAGAGTCATACGATTTCTGACAGCCGATAATAAGTAGCAAGGCTGTAAGGAGAATTGTGGTATTTATTAACTTTTTTAATTCCATTTTCACTTTAGTAACGAAATATTCCCGGAGCTGCTGCTACAAAACGTATATTTTTTACATTTTTTTGCAAAAACAGGCCTTAATAGCTTAAAAATGAGCCTGATAAACACAGCTGAGCACAATTTTGTAGAAATCTGATAAATTAAATATTATTTAATTGAAAATGATTGATTTAAACCTGATTTAAGGCTGATTTAACTAGTTAACTTTTTCGTATATTTGCAGGATATGAAGAATCTGAGAAATTTTTGTGTAATTGCGCACGTAGATCACGGGAAAAGTACCCTGAGTGATCGTCTTTTGGAAGCGACCAATGCTATATCGGAAAGAGATCTGACAGACCAGACTCTGGACAATATGGACTTGGAGAGGGAAAGAGGAATTACAATTAAGAGTCATGCTGTACGTATGCGATATATCCGTGAGGATAAATCCGAATATGTATTCAATCTTATCGATACACCCGGACACGTGGATTTTTCATACGAGGTTTCACGTGCAATTGCTGCATGCGAGGGCGCTCTGTTACTCGTAGACGCGACCGTAGGTATTCAGGCACAGACTATATCCAATCTCTATCTGGCACTTGAACACGATCTGGAAATCATTCCGGTGTTGAATAAAGTCGATATGGAATCTGCGATGATTGACGAAGTAGCTGATCAGATTATGGATCTCATCGGTTGCGATGCTGAAGAAATTATTCATGCGAGTGGTAAGACCGGAATAGGAGTGGATGAAATACTGGAAGCTATAGTAGAAAGAATTCCAGCTCCGGAAGGTGACCCTAAAGCACCGCTACAGGCACTAGTCTTTGATTCGGTATTTAATCGGTACAGAGGAATTATTGCTTATTTCCGTATTTTTAATGGTACTATTAATAAAGGGGATAATATCAAGTTCTTCCATAATCCCAATATCTACAATGCGGATGAAATAGGGGTCTTGCGTTTAAAACCGGAACCTAAGAAAACCTTATCTGCAGGTGACGTGGGTTATGTTATCACCGGAATCAAGGACTTTAAAGAAATTAAAGTAGGGGATACTATCACGCTCGAGGAAAATCCTACTAACGAGGCAATCAAAGGTTTTGAAGATGTTAAACCTATGGTTTATGCCGGAATCTATCCCATAGATAATGATGATTTTGAAGATCTGAGAGACAGCCTTGAAAAGCTTCAATTGAATGATGCGTCTCTGACTTTCCAGGCGGACTCGTCTGAGGCGTTGGGCTTTGGATTCCGTTGTGGATTTCTGGGTATGCTGCATCTTGAGATTGTGCAAGAGCGTTTATCCCGTGAATTTGATCAGGAGGTTATTACAACTGTTCCCAACGTGTCATACCATGTTGTGGTAAATGGAAAAATGGAAGTTGTTAATACCCCGAGTGATTTACCGGATCCCAGCGTTATCGATTATATCGAAGAGCCATTTATCGATGCTCAGATAATTACCAAGCCTGAATATATCGGCTCAATCATCACACTTTGCCTGGAGAAGAGAGGCGTTCTGAAGAAACAGACATATTTGACACAGGACAGAGTAGAGATGAACTTTGAAATGCCACTTGCAGAAATTGTCTTTGACTTTTATAACAGCTTGAAGAGTATTTCCCGTGGTTATGCGTCCTTTGACTATTCTCCACTGGATTACAGGCAATCTGACCTGGTGAAGCTGGACATTAAGTTGAACGGCGAAAATGTGGATGCCCTTTCTGTTTTAGTACACCGGGATAAGGCAGCACCGCTGGGACGTCATATATGCAAGAAGTTGAGAGAACTTCTTCCAAGACAACAGTTTAAGATAGCTATTCAGGCAGCTGTAGGAGCTCAGATAGTAGCCAGGGAGAATATATCTGCCTTGCGTAAAGACGTAACTGCAAGATGTTATGGTGGGGATATTACGAGAAAGCGTAAGCTCCTTGAAAAGCAGAAGGAAGGAAAGAAGAAGATGAGGCAGTTTGGTAACGTAGAGATTCCGCAGAAAGCTTTCCTTGAAGTCTTAAAACTCGACGAAAACTAAGCAGCTGCTTTAAGATATTATAATTACATTATAGTACTTTCTCGAATAATCATTAGTTCCATGCTATCTGATTATTGAATTTGTATTTTCTTGTTTATCTTATGTTCTCCTGTTTTAACTTGTAGGAAGTAAATGCCAGCCTGTAAAGAAGAAGTGTCAAAGGTATAATAGACTTCTTTGTTATCTTCATTAATTTCTGCTTCTAAATGAAATTGTCCTGCCGCATCGAATATTTTTAACTCTAAAGGCCGAGGATTCTCTCGGTAGAATTGCACGGTAAGGAAATCGGAAGCTGGATTGGGATATGCATACAAGTCGCAATCACAGGAATCACTTTCCGGTATCTCGGGAGGATTCGTTGTCAGGCTGAATAGTCTTTTCATGCTATTAAAATATGCATTGAAATACAAGGAACCTTTAAATTCAATAAACTCACTTTCATAGCCAACATCGAGAGTAGATGATCTTAACCAGCGGATATCTCCTTTATATTTGTCATATTCTGCTAAAGGGCCTCTATTTACCATGCCGTTATTCGCAAAGTAAAGTCGATTATTATAAATTGTCATGGGAATTCTCTGATAATCGAATGCCGTTGATTCCGGATTGATTTTATAAATAAGCTCTACGAGATCCGGCTCGTCTATCATCTTTACTAGATTTTGTCCTTTTACATAATCATTGGTAATGTAAAATATTTCATCATCGTAAGAACATGCATTGACCGCAGTAGGATAAGGAGAATTATATACTCGATTTGCTACATAAGGTGCCGGTCTTTCAATTTGATTGAATATCCATATTCCTACACCATCCCCTTGAACGACTAATTGCCCACGATGCTCAAATATACTGCCTATTGAAATACCCTTCACCGGTTCATAATACTCATTTTCAAGGCGTGTAAGCAAATAAGTCCCTTCTTCAGTACCATCAGTTACCCAAGGTTGAAAACCATAAGGGCTGACATATTTTGTGAAAACGAGTTTATCCCTATAATTAATCATCTTGAATGATGATTGATATCTATCATCGAGGGAATAATAGCGAAAAGGTACATTTTTTATTTCCTGCGTTCCTTCTGCTGTTCCGTCTGATACCCAGAGTACCATCCGTTCATTTTCTGCACTGAATGCTACAAAAAATAATTTGTCACCTACGATGGTGAAATGACTTGGAGGAGGAATTACAGGGGCATGTCGGTCATTATAAGCATCGGGATATAAGTTCTTTATAAAATGAATACTATCATCAGGGTTTGTCATCATATAAAGATTATAGCCCGACTCACCTGAAGGAAATGTGAAGTATAAATTATCCTTGAATTCTGTAAAATTGAGCTTGTGTATCCAATACCAGTATCGATTATTTTGACCAAAGTCTTTCAATATTTTTGTTCCTTCCTTTGTTCCGTCAGTAACCCATAATTTTGCGTAATGATGAAGGAGTGATTCATGTGCCATGAAATATAATTTGTCATTAAAGCTTCTAAGAGAACTTGGCTCTTCCGGACCTGCATCGGTTTCAAAATGAACAATTTTTTCAGGCTTTTGTCCCGGACTACTAATTTTCCATAGTTGCGCATAATTATCACCCTCTTCTAAGCGCCCACTAAAATATAGATAATCTCCGGCTACAGTTAATTCTCTTACGTAGGTTATATCATCATTCACTGAGAAAGGATCTTGTGAATAAATCTTAAGATAAAGGAAACTCAGTATGATAAATAATGTGAATTTTACTTTTGCCATGGAATCACTTTTTCCATTTTAATCTAAGCTGTAAATTTAATCTATACGTATTTTCCTACTCAGTTTATGCTCTCCTGTTTTTACCTGTAAAAAGTAGATAGCACTTTGCAAAGAAGAAGTGTCAAAAGTATGATAGATCTCTTTACTATCTTGATCTATTTCCACAGCGCCGTGTAATTGCCCCATTAAATCATATATTTTAAACTCTACAGGCTGGGGATTCTCTCTATAGAATTCTACAGTGAAATAATCAGAAGCCGGGTTGGGATAAACGTATAAGTTACAATCGCAAGATTTATCCTTATTGATATCTGCCGGATCGGTTGTCAGTTTAAATAATCTTAGAATGTTGTCATATCTAGAGGTGAAGTATGGAGAGCCTTTAAATTCGATTTTTTCTTCAGTGTCAGTAAAATACACCGATGAAGGCCTGACTCCTTGCTCCCCCTTTGTAGTTACTTCTTGAACCTTATTTTCGTATTTGTCATATTGATAAAGATTACCGGGACTTAATCCTGCAATAAAATATATCCGATTATTATAATGTAATATAGGCCTATCGTTGGTTCTTGAAAAAACCCAGGAATTAGTAACTTTTTCAACAAATTCAGCCTCCCCGGATTCTAAATTTAGTTTTACGAGACTTACTCCGTCGTGTAAATCGTCGGACAAATAATAGATTTCACCATCATAGGAACATGCAGTTAAAGGTAAGGGATGAGGAGTATTTAAAGTCCGATTAGCAACGTTAGGAATAAGATTGTCAACATGATTAAAAACCCATATCCCGGCATTTTCCGCTTGCACAACCAGTTTGCCACGATGAGTAAATAAATTATTTATGTTTGGAATAGATGTCGATTCACTGTCATCATTTGGCAGTCGTTTAAGCAGGAAAGTACCTTCAGTTGTGCCATCAGTTACCCATGGCTGATAACCATATATGCTATCATTTTTCGTGAAGATCAGCTTGTCTTCAAATTCGTGAAACTTGTAAAGATGGAAGTTTTCCTGGAATGGGTCGTTCCCATAATACAAAATTACCCCTAGCTTTCTTGTGCCTTCTGCAGTTCCATCCGATACCCATAATCCGTGTGCATCTTCTTCCGGGTAATACGCTGTAAAGAATAGCTTATCATTTACTACTTTAAAATAATTAGGAGCCAAGGGCTTTTTGCCTGTATGATTATTGTCCTGATAGAGATTTTTTACAAGTTCAATTCCCTTTTCAGTTCCATCGGTCATAAATAAATCATAACCGTAGGAACCATTTGGGTAGGTGAAAAACAGTTTATCCTTAAATTCTATAAAATTGGCTCTATCATAGTCAATGAAAAAATGTCCCTGTCTACCAAAATCTCTGAATACCTTGGCCCCCTCATTACTATCATCAGTTACCCATAAGAAAGGTTGGTTCTTATTCATATCTTTTTCATAGGCAACAAAATAGACTTTATTTTTATAGCTGTACAACTGACGAGGATCTAGTGCTACTTCTCCTGTAAGCTTATCTCTTACGAATATGATACTTTCTTCAGTCCCATCTGTTCTCCATAGCAGACGTTCCATATAGCCGGTTGGTAATTCGGAATTAGCTGAGAAATAAATGTAATCATCCGTTGTTACTATGAATCTATGTTCAAGTAAGTTTGTTGTCACCATTTCCGCTTCCTGAGCAAAAATACCTGAAATGCTTAAAGCGAATACAAGGAACAAGTAGAATATTCTGTTTTTCATATCTTACGCATTTAATTCTTCTGTCATAGTGAGTCAGGAAGTTGAATTCATTAATAAACTGAAATAAAAAGCTATATCCAACTAGAAAGATAATACTTTTTTACTAATTGTGTACAAGCAGTAATTATTTAGCAATGAGAAATTATTCCGTCTCGGTAAAATAAATGCTTTTAAATCGATGAAGAAAAACGGGATAGTATACACTATCCTACGTACCTAATTGCAGATTTCGGAATGTCAAAGCAATGAATCAAGTCCGGCAAATAAGGTCGCAAATCAAGGCATAATTGCTCGATTTGATTTCTGATGGCTTTTGATTTGGCAGCATTGATATATGATTTCTCCAGATACCATCCTCGATGTTCGTAAATCAGACTCAGAGCAGATAAGCCGGCAAGATAGCTGATGATTTTACGCGTATTCTCACTCTTGCCATCCAGAGAACTTAGAGTACGTTTATAAAACTTATCCATTTCCAGGAAATCTGCATAGGCTTTTCCCACGGTAATCACGTGATTCTGTACGCGCAAGAAAGCCTCATAAGAATCGACTTTCCTTTGTATTAATGCTCGTAATCTTTTGGACAAGTCCATCTGCAGTTCTTCCAGTCGGTAGGAGAGAGCGTGTAAGTGAAACCTTGGGTCGCGTAAATGTGCCTTATCTGTTTTTCCTTTATATAGAGGATTCAGGCCGGTAATCGTACTTTTAAACTGCATGCCAAAATAACGCACTACTGAGGTGAAATCTCCGGAGGAGAATTGTTCCTGAAACTTGGAAAGGACTCCTTTTGCAGCAAGCTGGATAAGCACGGTGTTATCACCTTCAAATGTAGTAAACACGTCCAGATCTAGTTTCATATCTCCCACACGATTCCTATACATAAATCCCTCTCCGCCGCAAGCCTCTCTGCATTCCTGATTTGTCCTGTCCGCAAACCAGGTTGCTGCAGCTTTTAAAGCAGCGACTTCAGCTTCAATTTCCTTGGTAGAGCCTGCTTCAGCATGGCTGAATTGCTCCATGACATCCTCAAATGCCGTGTGTAAAGTCAGAGATCTTGCAAGACCGGGAATCAGTCGCAACTGATGGGAAGGGTAGTCAATCAGCAATTCTTCATTCTGTTGATTGCTCGGACCAAATTGCCTCCTTCTCAGTGCGTATTCTATCGCCAGATGCAATGAATACTGAGCACCTTTGAGTGCTCCTTTACCGACACATATCCGACCGCCGATGAGCGTGCCGAGCATAGTAAAGAAACGTCTGCCTTCACTTTCGATAGGAGATTCGTATTCTCCACTATCATTAATTTTTCCAAATCTGTCCAACAGGTTGAAGCGGGGAATTCGCACTTCATCAAACCATATTTTGCCGTTGTCAACGCCATTGAGTCCAAGTTTGTAGCCGTCATCTTCAACGCGTATTCCCGACAGAAGATTTCCCTGCTCATCACGTACAGGCACAACAAATGCGTGTATACCATAATTCTCACCATTTGCGATAAGCTGAGCAAAAACAACTGCTAATCTGGCTGTAAGCGCATTCCCTATATATTCCTTGCAATCGCCTTCCGATGGTGTATTGATGATGAAACTATCGCTCGCTTTATCATAAGAGGCCCGTGTCTGCAGATGCCGCACATTACTTCCGTGTCCTTTTTCAGTCATAGCAAAACAACCGAGAATTTCGCCGCAACCTATCGCACGCAGCCATTTATCATGATGTTTCTTGGTCCCAAGGCTGGCAACAGCTCCCCCAAACAGGCCGAACTGCACCCCGAAACGCACTGCAAGACTCGGATCTACGGCAATCAGTTTTTCAAATATATATCCGTAAGAAGCAATGTCGTTAATCCCGCCATATTCCTCAGGATAGGCAATGCTCCCGTAACCGGCATCCCCCAACATAAGCACCTGTTCAAGAACGCGCGCACGCAAGTTTTCCTTATTTCTTTCCAGCGTCCATCTAAATTCATCTTTGCTTAAAAACTCATCAATTTTCCCATTTTCTAGTTTGGAATGACTGATAAAATAGCCTTTGATTTCTTCTTTTTCGGCAACGGAAAGACCTATTCCTTGTTCCCGTTTAAAGGGCAGGGCATGTTTATAAAGCGCCGGCCGTAAATCGAGATTTTTCTCAATTGCCTTGTGATTTTCAATATCTTCAATGCCGCTGATAGCTTGCGCAAATGTAGAGAGAGGATAGGCATCCTTTGGGTCAATTTTAATCCCGCTTTCCTCCATCCAATCCTTCCATTCTTCAAAGTAACTAATGGCGGGCGCTCTATCCGGGTTGAGAAATTCGTATAGATTTTCCTTCTCCGATGCAGTCAGTTTTTCATCCTTTTTAATATAAGGACGGATTACGTGCCACTCTGCCGGACTCAGCGTATTGTCCACCCAAGCCAGATATATAAAAGGAATATAAGAACGAAATTCTGCGGATTTACTAAGCATAATATTGCGGATTTGATGCTTTTATAACGCAGGCAATATGATAAAAGTTAAGAAAATCAGTGGATTATCTTCCCTTAGTTTATCACATTTCTCAGGTTTGACCCTGGCAATATCTCTCCCGGCTTATTCCATATTTTAGCTTTCGCAAATGTATAAGCAGGACAAATAAATGATGAACTACATATCCTATTTAGTCCAGCTCGTCAGGACCGTACACGAGATTGATGAAATCCTCCTTGGGTAAATCACCGAAGTATTCCTTTAAATCGAATTCTTCAAGAGCTTCTACGATATCCTTTTTCTCATATCGCAGACCTATTAATCTATCTTCTATGTCGGAAATCGGCTTGGCATTAAAGAAGTCACCATAGACTTTAAAGCTTGTGATTTTTCCTTTTTCAGCATAGATTCGAAGATCGATTTCACCCACGCTGAATCTCTGTACTCGTTTGATATTGAACTTAGGGGAATGTCCATAATTCCAGTCCCAACTATCGTATTTCTCTGCTTTTAATTCATGGACTTTCTTCCATTCATCCTCAGTCAGATGATAGGTTTCAAAGTCATCTCTATCCTGATATAAACCTTGCAGGATTGCTTCCCTGAATTCCTCAGTGGTCATCGGGTTTTTCATGAATGTGCTGATGTTGGCAACTCTGCTGCGGACAGATTTATGTCCTTTAGACTGGATCTTACTCATCTTTACATTCAGTGCATTGGCAACCTCACTCATTTCACTGTCGTATAGTAAAGTTCCGTGGCTGAGCATACGTTTACCCGTAGAAAACTGAGCATTCCCTGATATTTTCTTATCGTCAACTACGATATCATTTCGCCCTTTTAGCTCGGCATTTACCCCAAGGCTGTTCAAGACTTTGATTACCGGCGCGGTAAATTTCTTGAAATTATTGAGGTTTTTAATGTCGTAATCAGTCATGAAACTGAAGTTCAGGTTTCCATGATCATGATATACTGCGCCACCGCCGGAGACCCTTCGGACGACGTGAATACCTTTCTTATCAACATACTCCTTATTGATTTCTTCCAGAGTATTCTGATGCCTTCCGATGATAATGGATGGCTCGTTTATATAAAAGAGCAGATAATCTGTTCCGTCAAAATTTCGTACTGCATATTCTTCCAATGCAAGGTTGAGATGGGGATTGTTATGCCCTTCATTTTCTATGAAAATCATAAGCCTTAATTTTTTGTGAAATAACTAAACAAAAGTACATTATAAACATCATATTACACTAAAAGATTTGAGCAGTTTCCCGCTGTTGAATAAATCCTCGGCGATAGTTAAATATAAGTATGCCCGGTATAAAGCCTGGAATGCAGTCATGATAGACGTTTGTAAGTTAAATTTCTGTTAAACAATTTTCCAATGGAATTAAAAGTAGTAAATTGACCTTGTAAGCAAAAAACGGTTTATGAAATATATGTTCTCTATTGTGTTCTCCGTCTTTGCCCTGAATCTGGTAGGGCAGGTTGTATATTCGGTTGACTCCAAGAGTCAGGCAGATGTTAAGGTTTATGTTACAGATTGGAAGAGTGAAGCGGATTTAATCGTTTATAAAACGGAATGGAAAAGTGAAGCAAATAAAAATAACGGCATCTGGTATTTTGATGACTGGAAAAGCAGTGCCGATAAAAAGATTTATTTCACTGATTGGAAGAGCGAGGCAGATATCGTAATCTACTTTACCACCTGGAAAAGTGAAGCCGGCTGGAAGAAAAAGAGTAAACAACATTTAATGTATTAGAATATCCTCAGAATTGTCGGAGGAGTTTTATGCTCTTTATTCTTCAATAATTTCTGGATAGGTAATTTTTAATCCATCGACCTTAGCAAAGGAAGTCAATTTGTGCGCTTGTGTTTTCTTTTCAGAAAAGATATCTAGAACTTCATAATCACGTAAGAGTAATGCATCGCCAATAAGGGAGCGGTGACAGCGCCAGGGGACAGCTTCAGCACACATGATTACTGTGGTCTTTTCTTTCGATAAGTTCATTAACTCCCCAAGAGCCTCCTTGAATTCATCTGTCTGCATATAATCTGCATAAGCGCGAAAGGATTTATTGTGCCATCCTGTATTGATAGACTCCTTAGTAGTATGCCTCAGACCACCCAGATTTTTCTTATGGATATATAAGATCCCGTTTTCCGGCAGTGCAACTTCCATGTTTTCCTTATCGTATTGCGGAAATTTTCTGGATCCGGGCAGTGTGCGGACATCGACAAGTTGAGTGATTTTGTAGGTTTTTAGAATATGGAGAAACTCTTCCATATCCCTTGTCGAGTGGCCGATTGTGTAAATCTGCTTGTTCATGGAAGGAGTTATTAATGGAGATAGTCAAACAATGTATGCTATTCAATAATTAAAGATATTAGAAAAAGAGCAAATGCAATAACCAAAAAGGATAATAAATAAGTCATTGCATATTTGAAATATCCTACTTCTTTTGCATACTTACTTGTGAAAATATCATAAACAATCAAGAATAAAATCAACCAGTATATCCAATTCATTGAACCAGGTTTTTTACTAAGTTAATTCAAATCTAAATAATAGCCCATTATTTTAGAGCTAAAGGCTAAATTATAACTTTATATATTTATACGATGAACTACATCTATCCAAAACGTTTTGAATAAAGAATCATTTCGGCATGAATACTGGAATATAGAGAGCATTTGCTGGGTTCTCAGAATCAAACCTCTTATATAGAATGTAGAGTAACTCGAGTCAGTAGCTTCCCGAAATAAACCGTATTATTCATTCATTTTTATTAAAAGGTAGATGAAAGACCTTTTAGTAACCGCACCTCTTCAGGGTGCGGGAACGGAAGACGCGCTACCCCACAGCTTTGTGTTAGAATTCCAAAGGAATTCATGCGACTTTGTCGCAACACTTTTGCACACAAAAGTGAAACACAAAGTATAGGCGGAAGTGATAGCCTATAACCCTAAGCTAAAGCATAGGGTTACTAAAATCACTAGCATATTGAACGTCACTAAATTGAAATTTTATTGTTTTGGACAGGTGTGACAATTAACATCTATATGTTTAGTACAATTCCTCAATTTGGATGAGGTGAAAGCACGGGAAAAGAAAAGGGCATACAACTATGTACGCCCTTCCATATCTTAATATTTGAATGAGAATTTAATCCAGTTGGAACAACATTCCTCCACCTTGTCCATAGTATTTAGGAAGTTCTCCGTTCCATCTTTCCGCTTTCATGTATTCGATGTATTGTGGAGATTTGCGGAGTTCCTCTTGTTTTATACGGATTGCTTCTGCTTCTGCTTTTGCAGAGATAATTGCTTTAGCAGAATCACCTCGTGCAGTTTCAATTTTTGCGTCAGCTAGAAACCTCTGCTCAATTCTTTTCAATTCAGCAGTATTGTTTCTTTCTTTCTGGGTTTCTTTATTTTCAATCTCCTGCTTAACAGATGCCGGCAAATCAACGTCTTCAATGGTGATAAAGTCGATGATAATGTATTTGTCTGCCAGATCCTTACTGAGGATGGTTTCAATTTCAGCTGCGAGTTGCTCTCGTTTTTCAGAATATACTTCATTATATGAATACCGACCGATTACGTCTTTAATGGTACCCTTTACCTTGGGATCGATAGTCACATCAAAATAGTGTTTTCCGTATTCCAGATGCAGGAAAGGAGTTTTTCCACGCTGAATTCTATAGTTGGCAGTCATTGTGATGGTAATTGTCATCCCGTTATTATCGAGGAATTGCCCGACATAAGTTGCTGACTGCTGTCTGATATTGTATGTAATCAGTTCGTTCCATGGAGCGATAATATACATCCCTTCGTTTAGGATTTTTTCTGTATCTACACCACCTGTGTACGGTCTATACATAAACCCTTCTTCACCCGGAGAAACACTTCTCCATGATGCCATGAGTAAGATAAATAAGACTATACCTATAGCGCTGAAGACTATAGTTCTCATGCTCGGTTTTTTACCTCCTATTTCAATCATCTTTGTTATTGTCTTTTGGTTTGGAAATCAATTTGTCAATTCCCCATACTATATGAAACCAGTAATAAATCAATGCAATCAGTCCCAGAACCACGATTCTGAATACAACGGGAATTTTGGAAATATTAAAAATCGTAACCAGTATTGCTGTGAGCAACAATACAATGGTCAGAATTTTATCTACGACGTTTTGCTTCATAATATTCTATATGATAAAACTTTCTCTTAAAAGTACAAAGTTAAGTTGAATTATTAATATGCACTATTCAATAATTACATAATAGATTGTAAGGTAAATTGTTGAAATTTTATAAAATGAGTTTAAAAATACTTTGGAATTCCAATTGTCATTTTTAAATTTAAATAGATTTTGTATTTTGTTCCTAATTTAGGGAAAGAAAAAAGGTGTAGAAAAAAAGAAAGCGATCCTAGGACCGCTTTTAGTGTCTTCACAACGGAATAATCCTTATTGTGAATTGCTTCAAAATTGTAGGACCAAGATATAAAATCTCACTGAAAATTCAAAACATCAATATAAATTATAAAAATGAAGAAAATTCTCGGACTTGATTTAGGTACAACGTCCATAGGCTGGGCATTCGTTCATGAAGCGGAAAACGATGGAGAAAAGTCGGAAATAATCAGAACAGGGGTTAGAGTGGTCCCTTTATCAACTGATGAGGAAAATAATTTTCTGAGGGGGCAAACAATTACATTGAATGCTACTAGGACTGAGAAAAGACAAGCCAGACGAAATAAGTTTAGGTATAAATTGAGGCGGGAGTCATTAGTTGAAAAGTTAATGGAAATCGGCTTTTTGGATGATAGAAGTGCCTTGACAGAGATAGGTAAGGATACTACATTTGAAACACATAAACTCAGAGCAAAAGCTGCTGTAGAAAAGATTGGAAAAGAGGATTTTGCTAGAGTTTTACTTGCGATTAATAAAAAACGTGGATATAAGAGTACTAGAAAGGATAATAAATTGATGGGCGGAAAGGTCATTGATGAAATGGGTCTTGCCAAATACCTATATGAAAACAATCTTACTCCCGGGCAATACGGCTATAAGCTATTAATGGATGGCGAAAAGCTTCCACCGTTTTATCGTTCTGATCTAGAAAGTGAATTAGAGAAGATATGGAAAACCCAATCTCAATTTCATCCAACTGTTGTTACTGAAGAAAACCTAGAAAATATAATAGGTAAGAATAGAAGGGATACTAATGCCTATTTTGATAAAACTCTAGGGATTGAAAGAGTTGAATTAAGTGGTAAAAGAAATGAAAAACGATTACAGACATATCAGTTAAGGAGTAAGGGCGCTACTAGAGAAATAAGCTTGCCTGAACTTGCACATATTATTATTGAGTTAAATAATGAAATTAATCAATCAAGTGGTTATTTAAGCGAGATTAGCGATCGGAGTAAAGAACTGTACTTCAATAATGAAACTGTAGGACAATATCAATATAAACTATTATTAGATGATGTTCATACTTCACTTGCCAATTTGATTTTCTATCGTCAAGATTATATTGATGAATTCAATAAAATATGGGATGTACAGGCTAAGCATTATTCTGAGCTAACTGATGAATTAAAAGAGGAAATCCGAGAGCGGATTATCTTTTATCAAAGGAGATTGAAGTCTCAAAAAGGACTAGTGAAAATATGTGAGTTTGAGGGAGTTGAGCGTGAAGTTGTATTGAAAAATGGTAGGAAGAAAAGAAAACTAATCGGACCCCGAGTGGCACCAAGGTCTTCTCCTGTTTTCCAAGAATTTAGAATATGGCAGAATATTAATAATATTAAGATTACAAAAATTAATCAACCTGGAAAAGAATGGGAAATAGATGATGATACAAAGGAAGAGCTATTTCAAGAATTGAACTGGAAAGGGAAGATGACTGAAAGACAATTCTTAAAATGGCTTTTTGATGGAACTGAAGAAAACCCACAAGAATGGAAGTCTAATTTTCCGGAGCTCGAGTATAACCGAACGAATGAGCGCTTTATGCAAGCATATAAGCTTATACTGGAAATGAGTGGTCATGATGATGTTAATTATAATCAAGATGCTGAAAGCTTAATTGAGGACATCAGTAGCTTTTTTGCGGGAATGGGAATCAGAGAAGAATTGTTTGATTTTGACATTGAAGTACCAGATGATTCTTTTGATAAGCAGCCATATTATTTATTGTGGCATTTAATTTATTCCTATGAAAGCGATCAGTCAAAAACGGGAATGGATAGTCTTCTTGAAAAGCTAGAGAGTAATTTCGGATTTAGCAGAGAATTTGCAGAGGTTATAGCAGAGATTACTTTTGAAGAAGATTATGGGAATCTAAGTGCCAGAGCAATGAAGAAAATACTACCTCACATGCATGAAGGACTTGGATATGATGAGGCATGCAGCAGAGCGGGTTATAAACACTCTGGTTATTTGACGAAGGAAGAAAACCTAGCACGTCAGCTTGAAGATGAAATTGAAATACTTAAGAAGAATAGTCTAAGAAATCCGGTTGTGGAAAAGATTCTCAACCAGATGATCCATGTAGTAAATGCGATTATTGCAGATGAGGGATTGGGAAGGCCAGATGAAATAAGGATCGAGCTTGCACGAGATTTAAAACAGACCAAAGAACAAAGAAGTCTAGCAAGTCTGGAAATCGGAAGAAATACTAAGAGAAACAATGATTTAAGAGAAGAACTGTACGAAAAGGTAGGACTCAAATATATCAGCAGGAATGACCTCATTAAATATAGGCTGTATAAAGAACTGGAACCACTTGGATATAAAACTTTATACACCGGTACCTATATAGAGCTAAATGACTTGTTCGGTAGTAATAAGTTTGATATCGAGCATATCATACCTCAATCTAAGCTTTATGACGATTCCTTTAGTAATAAAACGCTTGAAACAAGGAGCGCAAATATTGAAAAGGGAAATATGACAGCTGTAGATTTTGTACAGCATAAATATGGAGAAGAAGGATTGAGAGAGTATGAATTCAGGATTAATGAATTGATGAAAGCTAATAAAATTAGTTTTGGAAAGAAGAAAAAGTTGCTGACTACGGAAAAGGATATTCCTGAAGGATTTTTAAACAGGGACATAGGCAATACTGCATACATAAGTAGAAAGGCTATGGAGTTGCTTCATAGGATATGCTATTCCGTAGTTCCTACAGCAGGCAAGATTACCAGTATTCTACGTGAAGACTGGGGATTGATTGATGTTCTAAAAGAATTGAACTGGGAGAAATACAATAGCTTAGGCTTAACTTATTTTATAGAGAATAGAGAGGGTAAGCAGTTAAGTAGAATAAAAGATTGGACCAAGAGGAACGATCACAGGCATCATGCGATGGATGCAATAACAATCGCCTTTACTAAGCGTGCATTTATCCAGTATCTAAATAATTTAAGTGCTGAAAGTATTAAGGATATTCCTATTGAGAAAATCAAAGAAAAATATACGCATAAGGATAAATATGGAGTGCGGAAATTCAAGAAGCCTATGCCAGATATCCGCGAACAGGCAAGAACTCAGCTATCTTCTATTCTTGTCTCCTTTAAGGCAAAGAATAAGGTGACTACTCTTAATACTAATATCATTAATGGAAGAGGGAAGGGCAATTACAAAACACAAGACACCCATACGCCACGTGGGCAGCTCCATAAAGAAACTGTTTATGGGAAATCTATGGAATACGTTACTAAAATGGAAAAGGTAGGTAGTTCTTTTGATAAAGATAAGATTATGACCGTGGCTTCCCGGGTTGAACGAGATGCATTGTTGAAGAGACTGGAAGAAAATGCCGAAGATCCTAAAAAAGCTTTTACCGGGAAAAATAGTCTTAAAAAGAATCCGATCCATATGGAAGATGGGAAGGAATTACCTGAAAGAGTAAAAACTTCGGTCCTGGAGGAAAGATTTACTATCAGAAAAGATATTAGCCCGGACCTTAATGTTGAGAAGGTAGTGGATGTAGGAATCAAAAATATCCTTGAAGAACGTTTAAAGGAACATAATGGAAATAAAAGGACAGCTTTTTCTGATTTGGATGAAAACCCTATTTGGTTAAATAAAGAAAAGAGCATAAGTATAAAACGGGTTACTATAAGTGGGATAAGGACAGGCGACCCCATCCATTATAAGAAAAACCATAAAGGTGAGTTTATTTTGGATGACGCGGGAGAGAAAATCCCGACAGACTATATCCAGACCGGTAATAATCATCATGTAGCGATTTATCAGGATGAAGAAGGAAACTTGCATGAAGAAGTCGTATCATTCTTTGAAGCTGTAGAAAGAAAAAATCAGGGTTTGCCGATTATACGTAAAGAGAATGTTGAGGGAATGAACTTGCTTTTCACATTAAAGCAGAATGAGATGTTTATTTTCCCTACAGATGAATTTGATCCTCGAGAAATTGATTTACTTGATCCGTCCAATAAAGCTATAATAAGTAAACACCTATTTAGGGTGCAGAAGATTTCAACAAAAAATTATCTATTCGCTCATCATCTAGAAACTCAAGCAATAACTGGGGATGATTTAAAGAATAAAAAGGAACTAGCGGAGAAATCATATTACTTTTTGCAAACAGAGTTACACCTCCGAGGTATCATGAAAATTAGAATTAACCATTTAGGTGATATTATGAAAATTGGCGAATATTAAGTGATTAAGAGAACTATATATTTTGGCAACCCTGTATATCTCAGCACGAGGAATAATCAATTGGTAATTCAATATCCTGAGAAAGAGGGCGGAGATATAATGGTGCCCATTGAGGACATTGGATTTGTAGTAATTGATAATCCTCAGATATCTATGTCAGCGACTTTGCATATCCGCCTGATAGAAAATAAAGTTGCCATTGTGTATTGTGATGAACGACATATTCCGATTTCACTTGCTCAGCCCTTGGTAGGTCATAGTGAACAGACAGAGCGCTATCTAAATCAGATAGCGATGTCACAGCCCTTAAAAAAGAATTTATGGAAGCAGGTTGTTCAGCAGAAAATAAACAATGAGGCAATATTGCTGGAGGCGGTAGGAAGGGATAGTCGGAAGATGAGAGAAATATTTGCAAAAGTACAGTCAGGGGATTCAAGCAACCAAGAAGCAATTGCAGCTGCATACTACTGGGGCCGGATTTTCCCCGAAGACCTTGATTTTTATAGAGATAGGTATGGGCCTTGGCCAAATAATCTACTTAATTACGGATATGCTATTTTAAGAGCTATTGTTGCCCGTGCAGTGGTTAGTAGTGGAATGATTCCTTCATTGGGAATTCATCATAAAAGCAAGTACAATCCCTTTTGTCTGGCGGATGATTTGATGGAGCCTTATCGCGTCTATGTTGATGAAATCGTACTCGGAATGGTATTTGATATGGAGATGGATAAGGTAATGACACCGGAAATGAAAAGACAATTTCTGCAACTGCCTGCAATTGATGTAAAAATTGAGGGTAAGTTAAAACCCTTAATGAATGCAGTTACTCAGACAAGTGCAAGTCTTTACCAGTGCATTACAGGAGAGAAAAGAAATCTAAGTCTCCCTGATTATGAACCGTCTGAAGACAATAAATAGATATAGAAGCATGTGGGTAATGGTACTCTTTGATCTGCCGACAAATACTCGCGCGGAAAGGAAAGCTGCCTCCGATTTTCGTCAGAAACTGATGAAAGATGGTTTTGGTATGTTTCAGTTTTCAATATATATCCGGCATTGCCATAGCAGAGAAAATGCTGAAGTGCACAAACAACGTGTCAGACGAGCATTACCTCGTAAAGGGAAAGTAGCCGTATTTCATATTACCGATAAGCAGTTCTCAATGATAGAAATGTTTCAAGGCAAAGCTAATATAGAACCGGAAAAACCCATGAGGCAACTCGAACTCTTCTGATATTTTTACTTTTCTGAAAACCTATAATATAGCCGTAATTCACTGGAAATCAGCCTTTCGCAAGCTGGTCTCCTGTGAATCCTCGACTAAAATACAATTTTGAAAGCAATTCACAAC
>CAYRFF010000042.1:0-8548 GCA_964423575.1 uncultured Saprospiraceae bacterium
GACTTTGACAGTTTTGTCATCTGCAGAACAGCCAAAAGATTCTGTTCAACAGTCATTTTCCTGAATACGGATGCTTCCTGTGGAAGATAACCGATTCCCAGTCTTGCACGCTTATACATCGGCAGTGAAGTAATGTCCACTTTATCGTAGTAAACACGCCCTGAATTTGGTTTAATAAAACCGACAATCATATAGAAAGTCGTTGTTTTACCAGCCCCATTGGGACCAAGAAGTCCTACAATCTCTCCCTGATGGACCTCAATGGAAACGCCTTTAACGACCTCTCTATTCCCGTATTTTTTTATTAATTCACTACTCCTTAAAATCATTTCATTCAATATTGGGTGAAATTGATTCCTGAAAATCCCAGCCTGCTCTCATCCCCTGAATCTCCTTTATAACGAACGATTCCGGCTGCTGTTTAGTTCTATAACTCCCTTTATCCTCCTTTCCGTTAAAATTCTCATCATTCACCAGTCTGAGCTTATAGTTATCTGCTTCCATACCCGGGAACTCCAGGGTTTTACTGCTGGCTTTATTAATTATTTTCTTAGCGATTACTTCGTCGCCGAGTTCCAGTGTGAATATATATTGAGCCGTGCTGTCGAGAGATTCCAGGTCAATAATCAGTTTACATAAGTCGTTCTTTGCCATTACTTTAACAGGAAACTCCAGCGTATCCCTTAAGCTATTTCCGTAATAATCTATCAGCGCTCCCGGTTTATATCTCAGTATAAGATCACCTTCTTTGCTGGTTCTGAATTTAAGTACTGTACTGTTTATACTGTCCGGACTTACGTCAAATGTCCATTCCTTTCCACTTGTATCAACAAGTTGAATAGAATCCTTTACTATCTCTTTTATCGGCCTGATTGTTTCAATTTCCTTGCCGTGGACTGGGTTTACGGTAATCGTTTTCAACCTGTTGGAAAAATAACCGCGTTTAGCGTAACGCGTACTATCCATGGCTTTAATTTTCATTTTGACCGTATCTTTTACAACTCCTGCCGAATCCAACAAAAATTGTACGTCACCGCTCAGTTCCGGAGAACGCCATACGATAATACTATCGCCATTTGCGTAAGCAGAAAGAATCGCATCTTCACTTTCCGACCTTATCATCAGGTTTTCCGGTGGATTATTGAAGATAAACACAGATTTGCCGAAAGGCCGAGATTCTGTATCTGTCAACTGAGTACGCTGATCTGCAGCAAATATGCGCATTTCCTGCACTCCTTCCGCAGGAACTGTCACCGTCCCATCAACAAAGCCGATTTTCTCCGTAGGCAGATCGTAAAACATGTTCATATTCTCGTCTTTGAGGGCAAAGAGCTTGTACTCTCCATCCTGCAAATAACGAAGATGCGCTATCCCTGAAGCATTGGTCAGAGCTGCATAATAAGGTTTCTCCTTGTACACTATCGAGTCATCCATGTCACGATATAACATCACGTGGATCCCTTCTGCAGCTTGTCCCGTCGCATTGTCAAGTACGCGTACACGAAATTCCGAAGAGTCAATTTTATCGCCCGTTGAGAAAACTGCAACGAGGTTTTTCACCTTGTTCCCTTCCGTAAAATCGCCTATAGCTTCGTTGAACTGTATGCTGTAAGTAGTATTGGCGCGGAGGGTATCCTTATCACTGAACTTAAGAATTGCAGTACGTCGTCTGGCAGAAAGTTCAGGAGGATATTGTAGTGGAGGAGAGATGATAAGCTCCTTGAGTGCATTATTTATCACTATAAACTCATCAAATCTGAATTCAAGAGTATTTCCCTGAAAATTAGTCTGTACAAGCGGCGTCGAACGCAATGTATCGAGCCTGGGCGGCGTCGTATCCTGAGGGCCGCCGGTCGGCATTACGATTTTTGCGCAAGCTGCTAAACCAAGAAGTAGTAGAAACAGAATAATTCTCTTCATAACGACAAAGTAACGGAATTTACCGGTTTTAAGGTATATGCCCCGTAATTGAAGGGCAAATATACACATCTACACCTTATTCAGCGGATGAAATTGCATGATGGTTTCACTGTTTGCTTCGCGACAATTAATACCCAGGATGATTATTACTTCCATGACTTAGTTCCAGAGTTATTTATTTTAGGCAGTAACAGGTAGACAAGTGACAGGTAGACAAGTAGACAAGTGACAGGTAGATCCTTCGAGTACTCGCAACCTCAAGGGTAACTCGACCTCAGGACGGCGCAAGTAAACAGGTAATATCCCTCGCTCATCACCCTTAGCTATGGTTCCAAATCTATTTATTATAGCAGTGACAAACCAGCTTGGTTTTATCTTCTTCATTTTCTAATGAGCTTTCTTTATAAAATTGAGGAGAATTATTATCCAGAATAAACCAGGCTGGTTTTGCTGGATTTTAATTTAAAGTAAGTTTAATTCTAAGAGTGCTGCACCAAACACATACTCTTCTACGCCTTATTCAGCGGATGAAATTGCATGATGGTTTCACTGTTTGCTTCGCGACAATTAATACCCAGGATGATTATTACTTCCATGACTTAGTTCCAGAGTTATTTATTTTAGGCAGTAACAGGTAGACAAGTGACAGGTAGACAAGTAGACAAGTGACAGGTAGATCCTTCGAGTACTCGCAACCTCAAGGGTAACTCGACCTCAGGACGGCGCAAGTAAACAGGTAATATCCCTCGCTCATCACCCTTAGCTATGGTTCCAAATCTATTTATTATAGCAGTGACAAACCAGCTTGGTTTTATCTTCTTCATTTTCTAATGAGCTTTCTTTATAAAATTGAGGAGAATTATTATCCAGAATAAACCAGGCTGGTTTTGCTGGATTTTAATTTAAAGTAAGTTTAATTCTAAGAGTGCTGCACCAAACACATACTCTTCTACGCCTTATTCAGCGGATGAAATTGCATGATGGTTTCACGAAGATATTGCGTATCCAGGTGCGTGTAAATCTCGGTAGTGGTGATGGATTCGTGTCCGAGTAAGTCCTGCACGACACGCAGATCGGCCCCACGCTCAACCAGATGCGTTGCAAAGGAGTGTCTGAAAGTATGTGGACTTATGTTTTTATCAATGCCGGCAGCCTTTGCCAGGTCCTTGATAATTGTGAAAATCATAACGCGGGTAAGCTTCCTGCCTCTTCTATTGAGGAATAAGTAATCGGCGTATTCGGGCTTTATATCGACTTCCCTGCGCATTCCCATCTGATAGTATTCTATTGCTTTCAGGGCTTCATCGTGAATGGGAATCAATCGTTCTTTTCTGTTTTTACCACGCACCTTTATAAAACCAAGCTCTTTGTGGATATCAGAAATTTTCAGCTCACAGAGTTCAGACACTCTTAAACCACAGGCATAAAGTGTCTCAATAATGGCTTTATTACGGTGGCCTTGCGGATGCGACAAATCCACAGCATCTATAATAGCATCAATCTCAGATAGGCTGAGGACTTCAGGAATTTTCATTCCTATCCTTGGGCTATCGATATTTTCAAGTGGAGAATTCACGATTTCCCTCTCAAGTATCAGATAGTGGTAAAAGGCGCGTATCCCACTGAGGATCCTAGATTGAGATCGCTTGGATATATCACCGGTATTAAGCTCAGCAAGAAATTTCTCCATGTCGTCACCGGTAAGCTCAGCAGGTTCTTTGTCCGGAAAAAACTCGTGGAGCTTGTCTATATCACTCAGATATGCCGCAATACTGTGCTGTGACAATTTTCTCTCGAGAAGCATATACGCTTTAAATCCTTGTATAGCTGTTTTCCATTTCACGAATGCAATATATTAATAATTTTATTAATATATAAATTGTTGAAGTTACTATAGCTCAATTTAGTTTATGCTTCACAGATAAACCTGGATTTTAGGCTGAAGCAAAGGATGAGGTTGAGAATTATAGTTATTTTACATCCTTTACAATTTAGGAGTTGAATTCCTAAATTGTGGGTTAGCTTATCCTATAAAGAAGGAAAACTCCGAAATTTCATCTCCAAAAAAGATTTAATAAAAAAGTTGGTGATTTTTCACTTTAAATTTTTATTCTGTTAGAGGCCAACAGTTAAAGTGTCACCAATATATTATTCTTATCTTATTATTATTTCACTATTATATATCCTTACCTAAACTATCACACACTACAAATATGCTATGTGTTTAATTTATTCTACAATTAACTTGTATGCCAAGCTATTCTTGCCTAACTTGCAAAAGGATAAATCCTTATTTTTCAACATTAAAACTATTCGCCATGAAAACAAAGACAACTTACAAAGACAACTTACAAAGATTTTTAGGAAGTATAATCCTATGTATTTTCTTCATGGGAGCTAGTTCAATTACTTTTTCTCAAACAGCAACAGGAGGCTGTTCGGAAGTAATTGTTTCTGAAATCCCTCCTTATCCAACAGTTTATTTTTCTTACGTAGGATTTATGAACTGTAAAAAAATTGTAGGTTATTATGATGGATGTGCGGGGGACGGGTTAAACTCATGCTGTAGAATTATTACATCCGGTAATCCGGCAACCCCTCGTTTTTGGCTCGAACAATTACAAACAGACGGATCGTGGTTAGAAGTTGCAGGACCTCAATATGTTACGACCTTTAATAATGTTAATAATGGCACTTACCGCGTAAAATGTCAGCGCCCTAATATCCATGAAAGTGCTTGTGGTAATGATCGACTTGGAAACCCAGTTAGAGCTCGTATGTGTTTATTTGATTTAAACGGGCAATTCATTGGTTACTGGGGGACATGGGATAACGCTTATTTTGGAAACCTGTATCCAATCACATATTCCAATACTGTTTTAGTTGGCCCAACTACGAAAAATGATATTTCCTATACTTTCATCGATATTCCAGAGACAGGGGCAGAAGGCGCGTATGATTACGGGGAAACTGTTATAATCGATGTATCAGAATGTAAAAATTATAATCAATGGTGGTTAGCCATTTTTGAAGATGGTCCAAATTATAACCGATACAAATCCAATGGATGGTCAAATGGAATGATTCCAGGAGGTAAAATTAATTTATCAGAATTTTGGGATTCGTGGAAATTCGAGACTTTCCATCAATATACCGTTCAGCTTGCAATAGAAAATAGGCAATGTCGGAATGGAATTGAATACCCAAACCCAAATGGCTGGAACAACCTCGACCGTACTTTCTTTATATGTCCCGAAGGTAGTGGTTGTAGGTTTGGGATTGATGAAAGAGAGATTGTCATTAGTCCTAATCCTGCCAACAGCATCATTCAGCTACAGAATTTTGAGCCTGACCTTGACCGAAATTACGTCATAACGATTACAGATATTTCAGGGAAACAAGTAAAGAATATACCTTTGACAGCTGACAAAGTGGATATTTCCGACCTTCAGCCTGGCATATTTATAGTAAATATTTTTAAAAAAGGGCAGCGGGTATTCAACTCTAAGCTTCTTGTTAATCAATAAAATTTGAATTTCCTCCTGCTAATATAGCAGGAGGGAATTTTTATTATGAGGAGTAAATTAACAATAATACTGGTTTTATTGACCTACCAGCTTTTCGCACAGAATCTTGTACCAAATCCGGGATTTGATATATTGACAGATTGCCCCAATATCATAGGTCAAATAACCTTGGCAGAACCATGGGTAAGTGCAAGTAATGGTCCTGTAGACCTATATAATGCATGCTCAACTGAACCACTTATGGCTGTACCAAATGCAGGGCGACGTTGGGATAGTTACCAAATGCCGAGAAGTGGCTCTGGCTATGCTGCAATATTTGTATATAATAATAATAATGCCGTTTCAAAAAGTCCAGGTAATAGTGCGTATTTAGAAGTAGAGTTATTGCAACCATTGGAACAGGGAATACATTATTATCTTGAATTCCATGCATCTCCAGATCATTATTCCGGCTATACTGATGCAGTAGGAATGGCTCTTACTAATACTTTTTATTACGAAACGCTGTCTGCGTGGGAAGCATTATCTTTAAATCCTGTGATTGAGAGAAAAGGTACTGTTATAAAAGATACAGTGGGATGGACAAAGATAAGCGGTTGTCATATAGCAACCGGGGGAGAGAGGTATGCCATAATAGGTAATTTTAATACCACTGATGAGACTATAACAGAATTTGATAGCCCTACCTATCCATTTGTAAATTACTTCTACATTGATGATGTTCTCATTATGCCCTTTGATCCTTTTCCTGACACGCTACTTCTATGTGATGGCATTCCACTGGAACTAAATGCTCGGTTTTTAGATGCAACTTATCTTTGGAATACAGGAGGAACCGACTCAGTCATCACTATTTATGAATCTGGACAATATTCCGTTGAAGCTTTTATGGAAAACTGTACTCTTCGAGATACTGTAATCGTGTTGGACACGAGAGAGACTACTCATTTCCCTATAGACACAATCATTTGTAAAGATGAACCTTTGCAGCTAGTATCCCCCATACCCGGCGAATATTCATGGTCAGATGGGTCGCAGGGAAATAAAATAATTGTTGCTCAATCTGGAAGCTACTCTTTAACGGTTACTAATGAGTGTGGAGAATTTATATTTTCTACAGAATTAACAGCAGAAGATTGCACGTGTAATGTATATGTACCGAATGCTTTCACTCCAAACAGTGACGGCATAAATGATTTTTTGGAAATTTACTTTGACTGCGATTTTGATTACCAGATGATAAGGTTTGAAGTATTCGACCGTTGGGGAGCTAAAATTTATTCTGTATCGCAAGGAGAAGTCGTAAAATGGGATGGTATTTTCCGTCAAAAGGCTTTAAATAACGGAATATATTTCTGGTACTTAGAATATGAGGTAATTCGAAATGGAATATCAGAAAAACGCATTAAAAAAGGAGATGTAACCATTTTAAGATAATTGTGAAAAAATGAATTATTCACACTATACTCGTTTATTAATTGTTGTATTAGCGATGATGTTTTTTCAACAGGTGGTTGCGCAGAAAGCCAGTTGTGGATTTCAGGAAATGCTTAGCAGGCAGTTAAGTAAAGATACAATCTTGAAACATAGGTTTAGTGAAATAAATTTGCGACTCGAAGAAGCGACAAAAAATGATCTACATGGTTTTTATTTTCGCAGTAAGATTGTCATTCCCATAGTTGTTCATGTTGTTTGGAACAGTCCGGAAGAAAATATAAGCGATTTAACTATTCTAGAACAGATTGCCATTTTAAATCGTGACTTCAACAATGACAGCAATGATTTAGAAAACGTTCCTGATGAGTTCCAACCATTTATAGCAAAGGAAGGAATCAACTTTTGTCTTGCTTCAATTGATCCTATGGGTTTTCCTACCACTGGAATTGTCAGAGTGGAAACTAAAGTAGAAGCAATAGGTACAAAAGAGAACTTGTTTTATTCAAGTCTAGGAGGAAGCGAGGCATGGGATACAGATAGGTATCTTAATATTTGGGTTGCCAATACTGGCGAATTTATTACTGGCTATGGTACATACCCTGAGCAAACAGATGCAGAAAAACAAGGGATTGTAATTCATCCAAAATATTTTGGAAATAATACTTCCCGTAGATTTAGCCTCGGAAGAGTTGCAGTACATGAAGTCGGACATTATTTTGGGTTGAATCATATATGGGGTAATAATTCCGATTGTGAGACAGATGATGGAGTTGATGATACTCCTATTCAACAATACGGTTATAGAGGATGTCCTGCGCACCCACAATCATCTTGCGAAAGCAATGATATGTTTATGAATTTTATGGACTATGTAGATGACGATTGTATGGTAATGTTTACACAGGGACAAATGGAAAGGATGATAGCCACTATTGAAATTTTCCGTCCCGGTCTTTTAGAATCAAATATTTCATGTATCGATATTGCTACAAAACCTTTAGATAGTGACTTTACGTTGTATCCGAATCCAACACGTGGTGAAATAGTAATAGATTTCCCACAATCAATTTTTGAAACGGGTACTTTGGAAGTTTACAACTCAACTGGACAATTGGTCTTCAAATATGAAGGTATTTTAAGAAACAATATGAAATTAAATCTGGCAGGACTTAGATCGGGAATTTATTGGGTGAAAATTGGGAAGAAAGGAAAGAAACTATTTATCAGCAATTAGCCGCCAGAGCAATATTTCATGTATTCTATCCTAAGGCAGCGCTAAACCTCCCGCAGATTCCGCAGATATTTAAACTATTTTATTGCTATCACATGAGCGCCGTAAGGTGTGATATCTCGGTAGAACAGCTGGAATAAAATGGCTTGAGTGGGCCATTTATAGAAATGGACTTTACAATTTAGGAGTTGAATTCCTATTTAGGAAGGTTTATTTTTTAAAACGAGTTTAACTACTTCACTTTTACACCTTGAATACCGAAAACAGGGATGGTATAGTTAACATTTATTATTTGCAAAAGTCAATTTTATGTTGTACTTTTGAAAGAACACTATATTTTTTATTTAAAACCATTTACTATGAAAACACAGACAGCTTACACAGACAGCTTACACAGACAGCTTACACAGACAGCTTACACAGACAGCTTACA
>CAYRFF010000042.1:8648-27363 GCA_964423575.1 uncultured Saprospiraceae bacterium
ACACAGACAGCTTACACAGACAGCTTACACAGACAGCTTACACAGACAGCTTACACAGACAACTTACACGAGGATTTTAAGACTACTACTATTATTTCTTATTTTCTTTATGGGAACGAGTCAATCTATTTACTCTCAATATGAGATTGAAGGTGAATTTGCAACAGCTTCTAGCTATGAGGTAGGAAAACCAGGCACAGTTACTTTTAATATTACTTCACCCGTTGATTCAATTACTAGCATGATAGAAGTAACATGGAGTTACTTTCTAGGTTACGACGGAAGTTGTGGTCAGGTTAACGCTTATATTGGAGATAACCATTGCTTTCCTTTTTACTCTATTCCTAATCCTAGTGTTATGAATTCTTATACATTAAATTTTCAAGTAAGTGATCTAGTTACAGAAGAAATAACTTTGCAATTATTATTTCATTATGAAGCCAGTAATGGCGAATCTTATCTAATACGAGAAGAGACAAGGTTAAAAATAAACACTATTAGAACGCCTACTATTTTTGGCTCAAATTCTGTTCAAGAATGCTGCCAAAACTTATTGCAATATGAAGCAGTAGATTTCGGCAAGGCTAACACCTTCAATTGGAATGTTACCGGAGGTGCTGAGATTGTGGAAGAAGATGGCAACATGATAACAGTCAAACCATCGAAAAACAATAATTATACGGTCAATTGTGAAGTAAAACGTGCAGAAGCACATCCCTCTTATTCTAAAACCAGATCTTTAAAGGTAGATAGACATGCTCCTACTACATCCGAAATCGAGGGGCCACCATTTATATGTGAAGGGGACACAGTAAATTTTTCTATTGACTGGGAAAAAATATGCAATGCTTATGGAGTTGAATGGACAATCAATACAAAAAAGACGCAAACTATTAGTATAAAACAGCTCGAAGTAGGGGAACCTTTTAAAGTTATTCCTGAGACCGGATGGGTTAATGATACTGTAAATATAACTGCTCAAGTTCTAATTAAAGGTGGCTGTATAGCTACAATTGCAGAGCTTAATGATATTCCTATTTTTGAAAATGATGAAGTTTCAGAACCCGATGGAGTAATTCAAGTTGATGTAAAATGGGAGGATGATAGTCGTTGTGGTGTATATAAACTGTTTTTAGACTTTATTCCAGCGGAATTCCCCAATGGGTTTATTACCGTTTCTCCGAATGTTTTTCATGGCTTCCCACATCACACAAAGGGGAGAACAAGTATCGACGTTACTGTTTGTTATAAAAACCCATGTTCTGCAAGTCAAAAATGTAAGACTTATGAGGTCCCCTTGCCCGCTCCTTGCGAAGAACCTCCTATGTTAAAAGATAACAATCTAAATATTACGGAGAATATAGCAGATAATGGCATTTCATACAGAAATAAAATAGATATGGGACAAGATATCTCTGTAGATTATAATCTTCTTATTTTCCCAAATCCATTTTCGGACTATATTACAATTCAATCCACTAATTCTGAATTAAAGGAAATTAAGCTTTATGATATCAATGGCAGATTAATTTATGAAAAGATAATCGATACTCAAAATAAGAAATTATCAATGGAGAATATTAATTCCGGTGTTTATATCTTATCTATTAAAACAGAAGAAGGTTCTTATGTGAAGAAAATTATTTCCTTAAAATAATATGTCATGAAATTATTATATATCTACCTAACAGTACTGGGCTTAATCATAGTCTTTACTGTTTTTACACAAGGCGATGTGCAAGCACAACACAGATATTTTAATCAACCTACCCAAGCGAATTGGATTGTGGGCATAGAATACAGTCCTTTCAATCTGGATCTCGGAGCTCCAAATCTTTTTAAGGGAGGGCTTTCTTCAAAATTTCATAAGAAAGTAAAGCAAAATCAGTTCTTGAGCTCTTACTATGGTATTCATATGCATAAAAGGATATGGAATCAGCTCTTTATCAGTTCCGGCCTCGGATATTCTAATCAGTATTTTCACTTTCAGTCAGGCTCAGGCTCTATAACAAAATTGTATCATGAAAGAAATTTGATTCATCTTAACTATGTTCATTTACCATTAAGCTTAAATTTTAGGCAAGAAATGGGATTTGATAAAAAAGTAGGAGTCAATATTAATCTTGGCCTATTAATGTCTTATTCATGCCACTATAGAATTGAAAATAACTTAGGAAAATTTGTACTTAATGATGATCGAGAATATACTGATGAGTGGTATATCGTAGGAGGAAACTATTTTGACGATGGAGAACAAACAGTATTTGCGAAAAATGGGCCTGAAGATGAAAGTAGAGATTTTGAAAAAATTAGAAACTACCCGTACGATGAATTTGTCAGAAGATTCCTTATTGGTGGAATAGCAGAAGCAGAAGTGTTTTTTGTTATTGTAGACAGAATTCAGATTGCACCCGGAATATGGTATAATAGAGATTTCTTAACCACAGGATCTTCTAAGAACAAAGGATTAGCTATGTGGAATTATTGGGACCAAGTGAAATTCTATAATACCAGATGGGGAGTAAAATTAAAGTTGGGATACATTATTGAATGATTTTCTATTGTTAATATTTAGAGGTTCAATATTCTTAAGTCAAGAAAAATCACAGCAATTTTACATCCATAATTATTTTATTTCTGCTAGGCGGAGCTAGAAGATATGTTTAAGCTCCACCTCATGCCCTCCTAGCAGAAGAACATAATCTGCTATCACTATCCTCCGTTTTTAACAAACTGTATCATCTTTCTCCATGGAGATAAAAAGAGATGGGGAAAGACAGGAGATTGGGGTGGGTAATTAAAGCTAATCATCTTTACAATTTAGGATTTGAATTCCTAAATTGTAAGAACGTTTATTTTATCCCAGGCTAATACTTGTGTTCCGTATTGCTTTCTCGAAAAATCTCCACCGTAAATTAAATATTTATCGATAGTATAATTGGATTGAATCTTTTCAAAGTAATCTAAAGCTTTAAAGAAATCAGCTTTAATTGTTTTCCCTGATTTTATTTCAACAAGGCTGATGTTTTTTCCTGATTCTATAAGCATATCCACTTCATTTCCTGTGTTGTCCCTCCAAAAGTAAGGATCCCAATTTTCGCCTTGATTTCTACAGTTCTTTATGTACTCCGCTATCACATAGTTTTCAAATAAAGATCCTCTAGCAAAGTGAAAACTTAAATCCTCCGGCTTATTTATGCCCATTAGATGACAAGCAAGTCCTGTATCATAAAAATAGAGCTTGGGCGTTTTAACTATTCTCTTATTAAAATTGACATGCCAGGGATTCAGGCGAAAAACGATAAAACTCGCCTCAAGTATCGAAAGCCAGTTTTGCACAGTCTTATAATCTATCCCGAGTTCATTTCCGATTGAGGAGGCATTAAACAGTTGACCTATTCTTCCTGCACATACTTTCAAAAAGTTAATAAAAAGGTTCAGGTCTCTTATCTGCATTATACTTCTTACATCGCGTTCTACATAAGTCTGAATATAAGAAGGATAAAAATCTGATGGAGAAATATCTCTATCATAAATTACGGGATAAGCTCCTTTCCATATTGACTCAAATAAATCCTGTTGATATTTTTGAATAATTTCATCTCGGGTAAACGGCAATAAATGAAATACATAAGTACGTCCTGCAAGTGATTGACTGATTTTATCAAGAAGAAGGAAATTTTGTGAGCCCGTAAGAATGTATTGTCCCATTTTCTTCTTGTCATCAACAATTCCCTGTATATAAGAAAATAATTGAGGAACATTTTGTGCTTCATCGATAATCACATCCATATCGTATTCTTCCAGGAATCCATTTGGATCATTTTCTGCAAACATCCGCATTTCCGGATTTTCAAGGGAAACATAGCGATAGGATTTAAATATTTCCCTACTCAAGGTAGTTTTGCCGGATTGTCTGGGACCGGTAATGGTAATTACCGGAAATTTTTCTGCCATTTTCAGCAGCTTGGGCCCAATTTCTCTTCTAACCATGAGCTAAAGATACGCAATTCTTTACAATTTAGGAATTACATTCCTAAATTGTATGATCATGTTCTTTTTAAAGCGCATCTCCGCCCATTTCCTATCCCATCACAAACTGACTGTTAAAAGCTTTTCACTCCTTTCAATATGATAGAATGCTATTTCTTGTTGACTTAAGTCTATATCTCAACTAAAATTATCCACTTCTTTCAACGACTAGATATAGTATCTTATATTTGCACATCGCAGAACAAATTCCTTTATGATTAAAAATACAATCTCAGTTAGCATTATTGCGCTTTTCACAATAATGGCCTCTACGGTTGCATACGGCCAAGCAGATAGTCTAATTTATGAATTGTCAAGCCCGTATCAAACCCTCAACACTTATTTTCAAAATCTGAAAGTAAGGAATTATCACCCGGAAAAGGCCGCAATCATCGTATCTCCATCTATCAAGGATTCGACTGAACGGGAAGAAATCGCGTTGAAATTTAAAGAAATTCTGACAAAGAAGAATCTGCGTCCCAATATGTCCGAAGTACCTACGGCAAAAGATTACAGGGACACAATCACAGATCAATGTGTATTCACGCCATTTGCCAAAGTATTACCCGACATTTACCTTGAACGAGTAGGGACAAACTGGTATCTAAGTGAAGAATCATCAGAACTGATTCCCACATTATATAGCGATTTATTTCCTATAGGAGTGGAGTTTATTGAAGATTATATGCCATTAACTGGACAGAAAACTTTCCTTGGTATTAAAATCTGGCAATATGCAGCCTTTGCACTCTTACTCGTCTTGGGACATTTCTTAATGCTGGCACTCAGCATGCTGATAAAAATTCTCATCAGATGGTTAATAAAAGAGGAAAGAGTCGCAGGTTATCCTCTACATTCAGAATCCAGACGTATAGCAAAAAACCTGAGTCTCACTACAGTATTTTGGCTTTTTTTACAATTTATTCCATCCTTGCACTTCCCTGTTTATTGGTCCGATTTCCTTATCAAGGGTTGTGAAATAGCTATCGTTATTTTTATTGCTGCTACTCTGGTGCGACTACTTGAATTCCTGGCTTATGTGTTATCTAAAAAAGCACTGGCAACAGAAACCAAAATGGATGACCAGGCGATTCCCATTGTAAAGAGTATACTCAAGGGCATAATAGTCATATTTGCGAGCTTATATACACTCAAATTAATGGAAGTGAATGTAACTGCATTGATTGCGGGTATCTCTATAGGAGGTCTGGCACTTGCACTCGCAGCTCAGGAAACTGTGAAGAATTTCATTGGCTCAATGATTGTCTTTATCGACAAGCCATTTCAAATCGGTGATTTTGTTGAAATCGAAGGGAAAACCGGGATGATTATCGAAGTCGGCATACGGTCTACTAAATTACGAGCTAAAGATAATTCTATCATCTCTATTCCAAATGGTCGTTTACTCAGTGCTCTGATTACCAATATGGGTATCCACGGTGTACGTATGATGGAAACAAAACTAGATTTAAAACCCGACACTACTTCAGAAGATATAGAAAAACTGATTGAAGGCTTAAAAGATATAGTACGTACTCACCCCAAGGCTTTAATCAGGGAATCAAAGATTAATCTACATGACGTCCAGGCATCAGCTATTACCGTGCGATTCAGGACATATCTGAAGACAAAGGGGCATGATGAAGAACTTGCAGTAAAGGAAGATATTTACCTGAAGATTATCAATCTCATCAGAGAGCTGGAAATCAAAATGAAATAAGCCGAACAATACAAATCTATAAGGCCAAAGCAACTGCAATACTGAGCTTTGTGTTGCACTTTTGCTTGCAAAAGTATTGCGACAAAGTCGCACGAATCTCCTTAGATTCCAACACAAAGCTGTCAGGCAGCCAGTTTCCTGCCCGCACCTTGAAAGGTGCGGCTACTAAAACAAGTATCTATCTTTTGATTAAAATAAATTTACTGGAGTATTTTACGCTTCTATTCGAAGAAATCCCTCACCTTTTCTTCTTCAATTAAACTCTTTGAATAAGCTTCAACTTCTTTGCTACTTAAAAATGGCGAATGAATCTGCATCGAATGTAAGGAGCCATCTTTCTGAGGAGCAATTAAAACCGTTCTCCCTTTGGATAAGTCAAATAGTCGCATATTGACAATTGCATAAGATTTCCTGTCGGCAGTGATGAAGGCGGAATAATCTATACGATTATCGAAAGTTTTGAAAAATCCCTGTCCCAGATAATCCGGGTGATTGCGCGAGACTATTTCATTCATCGTATGGGAATATGCCACAGTATCGACATAATCAGTCGCTACCATTATATGGAAAAAGACTTCATCTGCTTCGCTTACTGGGATAAACTCTGTGTTAAAAGGGTTAGCTTTCGCAAATAATGCATTGAAGAGAATGGTTTTATCTCCGGCTTTCAATTCATATCCTTCCCCACCCAGATATCCTATACTTCCTATTCCCTTGAAACTCTCCTTTCCCGCTATATCATAAGCAGGTTCCGGGAATACGCCACTTGTAAAAGGCATATCAAAATTATATCTATTTTCCAGGTCTTCCATAAGCATTGCAGAATCCCAAGTGTGGAAATCTTCACGATACTCAGGGCGAGGATTCAAGTATGTGTTTTCTTCTTTTACATCTACGGCATTCTCCTTATTTGCGCAAGCATAAAAGAAAAGCAAGGAAAAAAGCAGATATTTAATGAGCTGTCTCTGCATAAAAATCAGTCGTTCATATTTATAAAATCACGACTTAAATGTAGGGGAAATATTACTCTGACTTATTAAATTTTATTTATTAAGCAGGCAAGAAAGAATACTTTGAGCATTTGAAGGGATTACTACCGGTCGATGAAAGGTAAGTTGTTATTCCTCTTTATCTAGAATTTCCTCATAGACAAGTTCTTCCGGCCCCTCCTGTGAGGACGTAGGAACGGCACAAGATCTGCTGCCAAAGCAACCCAGATTAAGCAGAGGCATTGACATAAAGAATAATCCCATAGTAGTGATCAAGACATCTCCTCTTGCAATTCCATCAGCGCTGATAAAAACACCTAGCGCCAGTTGAAACAAGCGCATAAAATTCCAGCCTTTTATATAATTTACCACTTTATCCATTTCTACTATTCTTAAACTCGTCTATATCTTTTCTTTTTTCACCGTACTAAACTTGAACGGCCAATATATCGGACATATTCTTACAAACGAAGTTATTGCCAGAAAAATCGAAAATAATCCCAAAAGCATAGCAGTATCCCCGGAAATAACCTTAAAATAATAGAGCACAACTATCAGAAGTGCAAGCCCTGCTCTTATATATCTATCCACCGTACCGACATTCTCATTCATAGTTTCAGAATTAAAATTCTCGTTTATATTCTACCTTATAACAAGGATGGTTGAAGTTAAAGTTTCGGGAAATCCAGCTTATTTAAAAGTGAAAGGTCCCGAACCCAATCTGCATTGGGTCCGGGACGCTATCAATACGCAATCCATTCGCAAATTCTTAGCTATTTTTCACCTGGGCTACATAATTCCAGGGTCCTCCATTTATCACGTTTTCAATGCCGTTTCCTTCAAGGAAATGCTTGGCACTTCCGCTACGGCCACCGCTCTGACAAAAGACTACTACTCCATTCTTCCCCTTAAACTTTTCCACCTGATCCGGCACCTCATTGAGTGGTATATTTACTGCTCCTTCCACACTTCCATAACTGAATTCTTCAGGAGTACGTACGTCTACCAGAAAGGCACCTTTGTCTATTGCCTCTTTTAATATATTGTTGCTGTTGTTTACAGCCGCTCTTGAAAATAATCCCATTTTTATCTTTTATTCAATTAACTAAATTCTACTACTTCTTCTTTCGCCATCCACTCAGCCATTCCGCCAGGATAGATTTTCAGATTATCAAACCCTGCCTTTCTCAATGCAGAATATGCAATTACAGCACGTCCACCACTTTGACAGTGAATGATAACTTCTTTATCTCTGGATATTTCATCCTGATTTTCCAGAATCGTTCCAACAAAAACATTATCAGTTCCATCGATTCTTGTTGTTTTAAACTCAGACGCTCCGCGCACATCGACTACCTGAACATCCCCTCTTTCTCTTTCTCTCTTGAAATCTTCGATATTCAACCAATCAGCAGTTTCAAGCTTCAAGCCTAATCCCTTTATCCTGTCAGGAGTAATATAACCGTGAATTCTGTCAAGACCGATACGCATTAACTTAAGTGTCAGATCTTTAATCTGGTCTTCTTCGCTGATCAGGACAAAGTCTTCTTCGTAGTTAAGGAACCAACCTGCCCAGTTAGCAAATGATTTACCACCTGCTATTGACAATGTTCCCGGAATATAGGTCTTAGCATAGTCTTCGTTCTCACGGGCATCAATAACCGTTATACCATCATTGAATAAGTTCAGAAACTCTTCATCGCTTAGCTGCTTATGGTTAGGAACCTCGGTAAGTAAAGGACGATCGATTTTGTTGAGCTTCTTCATCATTGCAAAGTACTTAGGAGGCTCTGGCTGATCCTCTAGCAGGTACTCGATGAATGCTTCCTTATCGTCCAATAACCGCATTGCCCAGTTGGAGAATCTTTCATATCCCACAGTAGAGCTCGGAACTGCGCCTAGTGCCTTACCGCAAGCAGAACCTGCTCCGTGCGCAGGCCATACCTGAATGTGATCAGGCAGCTCTGCAAATCGCTTTACTGACTCATACATCTGTTCCGCACCCAAGTCTTGTGTTCCTTTGATTCCAGCCGCTTTTTCCAATAAATCAGGTCTTCCTATATCTCCTACAAATATAAAGTCACCTGTAAATATCATTGTAGGCTGATCTGAAGCCGGATGATCGGTCAATAAGAATGAGATACTCTCAGGAGTATGACCAGGTGTGTGCATTACTTCTAGGCTAAGATTCCCCACTTTAATAACATCACCATCTTTTAATCCCACGTGTGGAAACTCATATTGCCAGTCTTTCCCACCTTCATCTGACAAATACATCTGGGCACCAGTAACAGCAGCAAGTTCTCTTGAACCGGATAGAAAATCCGCGTGAATATGCGTTTCTGTAATATGCGTAATTTTTAATTTGTTTGCCTCTGCAATTTTAAGGTAATCCTCAATGTCGCGTTTCGCGTCAATAACTATTGACTCCCCCGTTGCCTGACATCCTATTAAATAACTTCCATGCGCCAGGGTAGTATCATAAATATGCTGAAAAAACATAATTGTCTCTTTTAATAATTTAATAATGTAATGCAAAGTTAGTAGCTCTGCTTTTTAATTTCGGTAACCATTGTTACACTGATTAAAATTTTCTATATCTTTTTTAGACTTTCGTCAAATAGCCGGTAAGAATCATCCACACAATATTTGACCCGAATAATTCATGAGCGCTAGCTTTGCGTAGATACTAGGCGCGGATTCCGCCGCTGTAGCCCTCTACCGCAAGGAATGCGGAAAGATAGCGTAACACATACCCCAAAATTGAGGAAGAGTTATTTCATGTTTCCAAGCCAAATTGACTGAGAGAGAGCCTATTATAATCCATCTTATTAAAACTCATGAATATTCGGGTTGACGTAAGTCATTATCACAATACAAGTTCCTTAATAAGGATATATATTCCCATGATTAAAACCATCCAGCCAAATCCGGATTTCAGTTTCTTACCGGGTATCTTTTTGGATAAGAGTACTCCGGCAAATATTCCGATCACAGACATAATCGTAAAAATGAGCAGTAGTTTCCAGTCAATTTCGGCATTGGCGCGGATATCGCCGAGAAAGCCGAGTAATGACTTGGCTGCAATAATCAATAGTGAAGTACCGACGGCAAGTTTCATAGGCATCTTAGCAAGAATCACCAGTGCAGGGATAATTAAAAATCCACCACCGGCACCTACCAGTCCGGTCAACACTCCTACAACTAATCCCTCCAGTAGGATCAATGGATAATTATATTTAATTTCCGATTCTGCATATTTATCCTCCCGACGATCCCGTATCATTGAGGCCGAAGCTGCTATCATTACGACAGCAAACAATACCATGAGAAAGATATCCTTGGTAAAATCAAAGCTACTTATGGTGAAAATCGTTTCCGGTATTATCGGCAGGATATAGGCGCGTGTCACATATACAGCAATAATTGAAGGCAGGCCAAAAATGGCCACTGTCTTTAAATCCGCTCTCCCCTGCATCGCATTTTGAACACCGCCGAAAAGTGCAGTCATCCCAACGATAAACAAGGAATATGCCGTTGCAAGAACCGGACTTACACTCATTACATAGACCAGAATCGGCACTGTGAGAATAGATCCACCACTTCCTATTAATCCCAAGCTCACTCCGACCAGGATTGCAAGCGCATAGCCTATCAACATCATCGGTTCCATAAACAGCTCTTCTTTTATTATTGAGTTTTCACAAATGTTTTATAGTCGTTTCTCTACAAGCAGTCTATGAATAAAACTTTTACTTCAGTGATTTAAAGTAATTGAGCTTCTTCCGAGACTTATCTTCCCTTCATTTTCCAGTGCTTTTAAAAGCCGCGAAACGACGACGCGGGAAGTATTTAGTTCATTGGCGATTTCCTGGTGCGTTTTCTGGATAACATCAGACTTGTTTATTCTGGCAAATTCTTCCAGATAATCCATCAGTCGTTCATCCATGTGCTTAAAAGCAATATTGTCCACAGCAGAAAGCAATTCGTTGAATCTGTTCTGATAACTGTCGAGGACAAAGACTCTCCATGTCTGATATTTCCTTATCCATTCTTCCATTTTGGTACTAGGGACCATTGCCACCATACCATCTTTTTCAGCTATTGCTCTGATTTCGCTTTTGGTACTACCCATGCAACAGGACATAGTTACCGCACAGCTATCCCCCCTCTCGAGGACATACAAGAGTAGTTCTCCGGCGTCATAATCTTCCCGGAGAATTTTAATTGCACCATCGATCAATAGTGGAATATTACTCACATACTGATTGTAGTCTATCAGCAAGTCCCCTTCTTTAAATTCAACAAATATGGCCGAATCGATAATGTCATCAATCAATTCTTTCTCAAAATATTTTCCAAAAGTCGTCTGGATTACGCCGTTTTTCACCATTCCTTTTTGCTTAAATTTTAAAATAATAATTTCAGATTCAGTCTGAAACACTATTTATAAAGGTAAAAAAGCGTAAATAGTTATTTGACCGAAGTCAAAAATAAATTTCCAACTCAGAGAAACGGTTTTTCTTATACATCCTTTCCCTTCATCATCTGAGCCCAGTACATATAAGGAAGCATATATTTTTTCAACATCCACAAGCGCCAGTGCTCCTTGTAACTATTGAAAACAAGCATCATTTTAAGCATAGGATCAGGTGTAAAATTGTTATCATAATCAAATTCCGCCAGAACCATTTTCCCGTATCCTGTTACTAGCGGACAGGATGAATATCCATTATATGACTTGTTATCAGCAGCTGTGTTTTTAATGAGCTTTTGTATATTATCCACTACCACAGGCACTTGCTTGCGTATAGCTGCTCCGGTCTTGGCAGTCGGTAAGGCTGCAACATCCCCCAGTGAAAATATATTGGGGTACTTCACATGCTGCATGCTGTTGTGATCAACCTCTACCCATCCACCTTCATCAACCAAACTTGAATTCTTCACAAAGTCCGGCGCACGCTGCGGTGGAGCAAGATGCAAGAAATCAAATGGTATCTCAACTACATTCTCTCCCGTAGTCTTTTCTGCAAACGGGCTATCATTGCTGAATGTGTTTTTATCCGCAGAAGGAGCATTATTCTTGAAATATGCGACCTTCTTGTCTGCATCAACCTTGTATAATCCATAGTAGAATCGTGTATGAATACCGTATCTGTCGATAACATCATTAAGAGTATCGGCAATCTGCTTTACAGGAAAAATACCGGCTCCCGTAGTAGCAAATACTATATGAGTATCATCCAGCACACCTTGCTTCCTCAGATAATCCGCAGTCATATACATTGCTTTCTGCGGAGCGCCACCACATTTAATCGTTGTTGTAGGTTGCGTAAAGAGTGCAGTTCCTCCTTTAAATTTCTTTATACTCTCCCAGGTATATTCCGGATCGGTGTAATTACTACAGACAACCCCTTTATCAAATGCTTCTTGCAAGCCTTCGACCAGAGAGTTATCATATACAAGGCCAGGCGCCACAACTAGATAATCATAGCTGATTTCCTGATCGCCTTCAATAGTGATTTTATTTTCTTCAGGTTTAAATCCGGTTGCAGGTTTCTGAATCCAGTCCACTCCTGCCGGGATTATATCCTTCATCGGCCGGATTGTATCTTTCATATTATAGGTTCCGGCGCCTACTAGAGTAAATGCCGGCTGATAGTAGTGCTTGTCTGACGGATCGACAATGGCAATATCCAGTGATCTATCCTTTCTTTTCAATTGAGCAGCTACCATGATACCTGCCGTTCCTGCTCCGATGACGACAATCTGATAATGTGATTTCATATTGATATAGTTTTTTAGCTTTAAACTTCTTCAAAGTTAAACCATACAGTACAATATAACGGTAACAATGGTTACATATAGGCTTATCCTATCACAATATAGATTATAACAAGCGAGAAACTCTAGTATTTTATTTCGGATTAAAATGTCTTATTAAAACATAAGTATTGCAGTCAAGCTGCTTACAGAGATTATGATCCACAATGTTATCCCGAGAATGAGCTGCTTCATGCCTACGGATTTAAGTAATGTTCTCGATAATCCGGAGCCTATAAGAAAGAGAGTTAAGGTTAAGCCTGCCTTTGATGCTGTAACTATATAAGGACTTATAGTTTCCACAAATGGCAGATAGGTGTTTGCAATAATGGCCAGAATAAAGAAGCCTATAAAGTATGGAACACTGATTTTGGCATCTTTGCTTTTAAATATCGCGGAAGTCAATAAAACAAGAGGAATAATCCATAATGCTCTTGCCAGCTTAACTGTAGTTGCAACTTCCAGTGCAGTGTCACCGTACTTGGCTGCAGCTCCTACAACTGAGCTCGTATCGTGAATGGCTATTGCACTCCATATTCCGAAGTCATGTTGAGACAAATTAAAATATTGCCCGACAACCGGAAAGATAAACAGTGCTACAGAGTTTAAAATAAACACTGTGCCCAATGCGACACTCATCTGCTTTTCGTCGGCTTTCACCACCGGCCCAAGAGCCGCAATCGCACTTCCGCCACAGATTGCGGTACCTCCTGAAATCAAGTAGGAGGTAACGCGTTCTGTTTTCATTAACTTACTTAATAATATTCCGATGAGTAAGGTCCCAAATATCGTAACAACTGTATATAAAAACCCGTCCTTTCCTACCTTCAATGCTTCCTGCAGATTCATCCCAAAACCAAGTCCGACTACAGAAAATTTCAATAGATTACCGGTAATCTTTTTGTTCTGTGCCTGAAAAGGATGTTTTCCAACCTGTGCAAAAACAAGACCGAGAAGCAGTGCTATCGGCGGCGAAATGAATGGCGTAAGTGTTAAAATGGCGAGGAGAATAAATATTATCCTCGACCATTCCAGGGGTTTTTCACCCATAATACAGTTTTATGGTGATTATCTTATTTTAACAATCTTCACAATCTTTGGATTCTTTCACGTTTTGCCAGGACCCTCCGTTAATCACTCCTTTAAAATTATTGGCGTCGAGGATATTCTTGGCTTGTCCACTACGGTTTCCCGTTCTGCAGAATACTACGATTTCACCCTTATCTTTAAATTCGTCCAATCTGTCCGCAACTTCATTCAATGGAATATTGACTGCTCCGGGTACAGATCCGGCTTCAAATTCGGCCGGCGTACGTACGTCTACGAGATAGGCACCATTCTTAATAGATGTTGACAGGCTATTGCTATTATCCTGAGCGTTTAGACAACCTACCAGGCCTAGTGCCATAAATCCAAATATCATACTAAAAATAAAAGAAGTGTTATTTTTCATCTTTTCCTTATTTAATTGAGTTTTTTTTAATAAATCTATCCCCTCAACTTTTATAGAGGTTTAACATCTGGCAAAGTTGGAATGTTTTTATTTAAGCTTTGGTAACTTTTGTTACGATTGCCGGCAAATCTTCTATTTCTCTCACATTTTCAAGTCTAGATTGCTGTTTTCACCATTGCCAATAACACAGAGTCAGGCCAAAAAGCACAACACTCATAGAAGTAGAATCTACTTTAAATTAAAATCCTGCAAAACTACCCTGGTTCATCACCGCCTAAAAGTAAATAGCTCGAGAAGCAATGCTAGGTCTAACAGAATGATTAAACCCATGAAAAAAATCTCAGACTCATATTTGTCCGATATTTATTAAAAACTCAAATGATTAATTAACCAAACTGGTCAACTCTATTTTGGGAAGTTCAAATCTCTGCTCGCTACTGCTCCTTGGCTGTTGACAACAGTTTCGGCATTCTGTAATGAATCACCACTGCTGAAGATACAGTCATTAATCCAACTAATACCATCGCAGCTTCTACTCCGAACAAGTCTGCAGTAATCCCGGAAATAATTGCCCCAATTGCATAACCAAAATCCCGCCACATCCGGAATGTCCCGAGGCTTTCCGCACGTTGCATTGGAGTAGTCACATCTGCAATAGTCGTCATGAATGTAGGGTATACTAAGGCTGTGCCCAGACCGAGCAAAACAGCCAATACTATATGAGTCACATAGTGTTGTGCAAAGGGCATATAAACAATTACAAGCCCCTGAACAAGCATTCCCCAAAACAACATTTTCTTCTTATCGTAATGGTCCCCCATCCTTCCGGTAAAAATCTGTCCTATGCCCCACATCATAGGATAAATTCCAACAATTGCACCTATTCCCTCGGTACTATAATTCATAGATGCTAAAAGGATTGGCAGCAAGCCCCATATCATTCCATCATTGAGATTATTAACCAAGCCTCCCTGTGTTACAGAGCTCAGTGTTTTATTTTTGAAAGTCATCTCCCAAAACACACTTCCCATTTCCACTTTGTGGCTTTTGACTTTTTCCTGTTCGACAAGTTCCAGGGTATCTTTGATCCAGAAAAAACTGATGGTAAGGGCGGTTATTGAAATAGCAATTCCAAGATAAAAAGGATAAGGACTTACGCCATACACGCTCGCAATATAACCACTGACAACGGCCATCGCTCCAACTGAGAAATATCCTGCAAATTCATTTAGCCCGGTTGCAAGTCCTCTGTTGTTTTCACCTACAAGATCAATGGTCATTACTATGGTACTGCTCCAGGCAAAGCCTTGATTGAACCCAAGTAAAATATTGGCAAATACTACCCAGCCCCAGGAAGGAGCATAAATGAGAATCAGTGGTACAGGGAGGGCCAAAAGCCATCCAAAAACGAGTAGTTTCTTACGCCCATATATGTTAGCAAAACGACCGGTATAGAAATTTGCTATTGCTTTAGCTATACCAAAAGCTATAATAAAAGATAGAATAGCTGATTTGGATGATATTCCAAAACCTTGTTCGGCATACTCCGGGAAAATCGAACGTTCTAGCCCAACCATACTCCCTGTAAAAGCACTTATCATTAAGAAGAGCACATACTGCTTCCAGTTTTTTCTTATACCAAACTGTGTCTTTTCCGTCATTTTTTCAGACTCTGTTTTACAAACTTTTAGATATTAGTCAATTATACCGGCTTGCGGAATTTATTGAGGTGATCGCGCAACTCCATCAATGCAAAGCCCAGAAGGTTCCTACCCGGCCAAAGTTGAGGTGTATAGGCGCGCGTATCTGATTCTTCCACGCCATTTCCCCATAGCAAATTCTCCGGATGAGCATAGACGATTACACTGTCTTCACTCTCAATCAGAAGTTTCTTGAGTTCTATATTGTTCCAGAATTTATGATAATTCCCGACGAGCATAATTGCATATCGCACTTCATCCCAGACATTTGCATCGAAGTTTTTCACGGAATCAGCCAGTTTTTCCATTTCTTCAGGATTCTGAGAATTAATGATATTTGTTCTGGTTTCTTCATCTCCGAAAGCCTTGGCTTTTTCAGCTAGAAAGTATTGTCTGACAGTACGGTATTCTGTTTCGCCCACTTTAAATGGCGCTTCATACCACATACTGAAAGCAGACTCGTTGATAAGCCCTTGCTCGGGTTCATGGAAGAAGATGTAATCAGCATAAAGTAATTCATCAGAATGAATAAGATTCTGAACAGAGTAGGTCGGGAATTTAATTTGTCTCCACTGACCACCGGTTTTGGATGTTGTACTTTCTATCATTTGGTGCAAAGATGCTCTCTTTTTTTAACAATATTCACTTAATGAAATAGATAAAGAGCTGATACTGTTTAAAATAGATGGCAAAGAGAGTAATTTATTCATAAAATACTCATTAACAAGAAGTTAATCCTCCATTATCTGACTTCGTTTCTCATCACTGACAATTGCTCCGGCATTCTGAACTGAATAATCATTGATGACACAATCGTAATAACCCCTATCAAGACGATCGCATATTCCACCCCAAACAAATCAGCAGTAATTCCGGAAATTATCGCACCAAAGGCATAGCCCAAATCACGCCACAAACGGAACGTACCTATACTCTCGGCGCGTTGTATGGGAGTTGTCGCATCTGCAATGGTTGTAAGAAAGGTGGGATACACCAAAGCCGTTCCCAGCCCAAGAAGACCGGATAGTATTATCAATACGGTAAAATCCTGCATAAAGGGTAGAATAAGGATGACCAGCCCCTGAAGAAACATTCCCCAAAACAGCATTTTCTTTTTATTAAAGTGGTCTGCCATTTTGCCCGTAAACAACTGGCCGATTCCCCATACTACAGGATAAACACCCACTATAGTTCCTATATTTTCAGAATCAAAACTGAAGGAAGCCAAAAGGATGGGCAATAATCCCCATATCATCCCGTCATTCAGGTTATTAACCATACCTGCCTGCGTTACAGAACTCAGGGTTTTATCTTTAACAGTCGTTGCGTAAAAGACATTCTCCAGCTCTTCAGTAAGGTTGGCTACATTTTCCTTTTCAACAAATTTTCTTGTGTCTTTTATACAGAATATACTTATTATCAGTCCGGTAACGGCGATAAAAATTCCAAGGTAAAATGGATATGGACTTACTCCATATTTATTGGCAATATAGCCGGTAAGAAAGGCGAGCACACCCACAGCAAAGTACCCGGAAAACTCGTTGAGTCCCATAGCGAAACCCCTGTTCTTTTCCCCTACGAGGTCAATTTTCATTACGACAGTACTACTCCATGCAAGTCCCTGATTAAACCCCAGTAAAATATTGGCAAACACCACCCAGCTCCATGAAGGAGCATAAATAAGCATAATCGGAACCGGAAGTGCCAGAAGCCAGCCAAAAATGAGTAAGTTTTTACGCCCGTATTTATTGGCAAATCTCCCTGTATAGTAATTTGCGAAAGCTTTAGCAATACCAAAGGCAATAATAAAAGACAGGATTGCAGACTTGGATGAGATTCCAAATCCCTGTTCAGCATACTCCGGAAAAATAGTCCGCTCCAGCCCGACCATACTTCCTACAAAGGCGTTCACCACAAGTAAAAGCCCAAATTGCTTCCAATTTTCCCTAAGGCCTAGTTGTGCTTTATCTGACATTTTAAAATTGATTATAAATAAAAAGAAGCTCCATATTGCGCTTCATTGCAGAATGAAATAGATAAAGGGCTGATACTGTTTAAAATGAGGGGCGATGAGCGGCAATTCGAGTGCGCTCGCCCCTTCGAGTGCTCTTCGTTTCACTCAGGCTACCTCAAGGATCTGCTCTCGCTACCTCAATGACCGCCGTTGCGACCCTACACTCCCCCAAATTTCGCAGATAGGCACAAATTTTGTCAATTTCAGAATATCACTATCATAGGAGCGCCGGTAGGCGTAATTCATGGGTAGAATATGTAAAATAAAATTAGTGGAGTCCTCCAAGATAAATGACATATCTCAATAATCGATAGTAGTTTATCATTCATCTGTTATCACAATCTCAGTAATGAATTAAACACATTTCTTTCTCCTTCAAAAGGGATTGCTAAGCTCGTAAGAGATTGGTGAGCCCGACACTTATCATCAGATTATTTTCTGTGGTTTCCTCCCATCCTTTTGTTTATCTATATCATTTTTTCTTGATAAAAAATGACGAAAAAATCAAGAAGGCTTCTAAGGTGATTCTCGGCAAGCCGAGACCGTTGATTCATTGATTATGCTTTCCTCTCTGCTGTAAAAACACCCGTGATACTTCGCGAGCCAATATATAGTTCTCGTTAATATTTACCATCAATTCACAACATATCACTGGAGAAGCCTTCGATTAAGAACTTCTTGTAACCCATCATTTAAAACTGAATTTCACCCGGTTAAAAGAATCACGATATAAAGCTCCTTACGCTTTCGGAAAAGGGTGGTCTACCATGGCGGACGATAGTTGTGGGATTCTTATTCTGTATCATCTAAAGTCGTTAAAAATGAGGCTGGAATTAACCCTATTTCCATCATTCTTTATTACGAACGTTATCCTTTATCAAAGTTTATTTATCTTTAATATCAGACATACTAAGTAAAAACAACTATGCCTCTGTTAAAATAGCATAAACTTTCATTAAAAATGATAAGAATTGAAGAAATATC
>CAYRFF010000043.1:0-25929 GCA_964423575.1 uncultured Saprospiraceae bacterium
CTCATTATCAAGTATTTATCAGTGATCCAAGTATTTATTAGTAGGCCTTAGATAAAATTTTAAATATTTAAGAGTTTTTGAATTTCCATTAGGATCAATACTTTGTATAAAATATACTCCTGATTCATTCATGTTTATGTTGAACTCATAATTACCTGCTGAAAGATGTTTATTATTAAGTATTGTTTTTACTTTCTGGCCGTTTACATTATAAACGAATATGGAATTTATTCCACTTTCGCTTGTTGTATAGGAAATTTTAGAATTGCTTGTGCTGGGATTTGGGACTATAGAAAAAACCGTATTTAAATCTATCTTATTGCTTTCGTAGTCAGGCATATAAATTGCACAGGGTGCTTCTTGTCTCGGCCACTCATTGGCTGCTTCGATGACTTTAATGCCACTTGTTGTGCCTCCAAATGAGCTACTCACTTCAACTTTTACAAATAATCTTTCTCCTTCAGTGCAAGGAGCGTTGATAGATAGATTAGGGTTAGTGTTGTAAAGCGTTGACCAGTTAATGCCATCACTACTACTATACCATTTATACTGATAGACAGCTCCTGCTGTGCCTCCCATGATAATAGATTGGAAATTTACTAGTTGACATGGACACATAAATTCACTACCATCTATCCTCACATGAAATGGTATAACCGAATCTTCAAACTGTGCTACGATACAAGCTGTATTACGCAATTGCCTAGCGTTATCATTGTGATCTTTTAGGCCAGTTTTTTTCTTTTTAAACTTAACATCTGGATTAGAAAAGTGCATTATTCTTGTTGCATTAGAAAGGTCCAGAGGCATATGCATAACTGTATAATAAATCTTTGAACCATAACCCAGAAAACCTCCTTTTCTGAACCAATATCCGTGGTTAAATCCTTTATCATCTATAGTTTGTTGCTCATGATTAGCCCCAAATAAATGTCCTACTTCATGGGCAAAGGTATAAGTCGAGGTAGATGTTAAGGTTTCTACAATAGCATATGCTGAATCCTTTTTAGGTCCAAACCAGGCTACTCCATTGGCTTTTGTATATTCACCATTAGTTAATAACACAACAATATCAGCCTCATTTGTTTTTCTTAAATCGATAGCTTCTGGATCTTGAAGTATAGCACTAATGTCACTGTCAATATCTGTTTCTGTAAAATTAATCTGCTCTATTCCTGCTATTTCTATAACTAGTTCTTCATACCTGACATCACTATTTCTAAGTATAGTATTGGTCTGGAAGATACCCTCTCTAGCTCTAGATCGAATATTATTTATACTCCCTTCTGCTTCGAGGGCATTTTGGGTGAAAAGAACAAGGCATCTCACTCTATTGCAGTTAATCATAGATCTTTGTTCTGCTGGAGAATCATCTTCGATGAAATTAGTAGAAGTGGTATCTAGTAGCCCGGTAGCACATTCCCATTCTGTAAAGATACTGTTATCAACTTTTCCGAGAATAAAGGTGTTTTCACTTAACTCACGTAATTCATAAGTTTTATCATCGATTGTAATGTGTCCTATCTTGCCATCTTCACTTGATATCAACATTAAATCCCCATCCTGACAGTAAGTATCTTCTTCATCAGCTGTGGATTCAAGTCTTCCATACCAAGAGTAATCTCCTTCATTTTGATATTCTACAGTTTTAGCATAATAGATTAAATCACCGCAATCGCTATCAGGAAGTTGAATAGTTATTCTACCATCCACTTGACTTAATGCTAGAGACTGTAGATTAACAAAATAAATATCGCTATAAACTTGACTATTTTGGATTTTAGTAAGAATTGAATCTTCTGCGCTTGTTAGGGGGCTACCAGAATTTATGCTGGTTGATAGAAAACTGGTTTGACCATTAAGTCCGGGATAGGCTAGAAAAATCATAGCTATAGTTGCTATTAACGAGTTGATTTTTCTACTCGAGTAGTTTGGTAGTTTGGTAGTTTCTCATATCTAAAGGTTTTAAAAGTAGTGTAATAGTATTGTAAATATATAATTCGTTTTATGATATTCCTAATTATTTTTAAATTATTTAAATGATATATTTGAAAAATAACTTGTTTATGTTGTGCTCAGAGCAATTCTGCCTCCTACTTGTTCTGGGGGAATCTTCAGGAAAAATGAAAAGGACGTGACTATTATAAGATATTTTGAAGCTATGCGATAAAGCTGAATTCTTAGGAGGTTTCGAGTATTTGATCGGTAGGTTATTTTGTGAAATCATGTGGAATAGCCAATTATAGGAGAGGGTTTCAGGGAAAAAGAGGGGAGGTAAAAGTGAATTTAGAATGATTAATCCGTAACTTTAGTAGCCACATCCTTCATGGTGTGGTTGCTTGTGCCGACTACCCACGTTTTGTGTTGCACTTTTGCAATCAAAAGTGTTGCGCCAGAAGCGCATGAATCATAGGATTCCAACACAAAACGAGTTGCTTACGGGTAACAACTTCAAGATTTAATCCATCCGTATGTGTACGAGGATATTTATTTGTTTCTCTGGTTACGCGCAGTTTTAAATTTAACGCCCAATAGTTCAAGCTTTAATTTTTGAATATCCTCTGGTTTTTCTCCTATCAATTTACTTAATTTATTTCCTTGTATTTTAAGTAATTCTCTCCTGGAAATCTCCTTGTGTTTTCTTCCAAAATGTTTCTCCAATTTTGGAATTACTTCCTTTGACACGTCTTTGGAAATAGATTCCTTTAAGTTGTTTTTTCCGAAAGGAGTTTGTGATAACTTGTTTTCAAATTGCTTGAAGAAAAAGTCAGTTTCATAATATTTCTTGAGCTCCTGGCTTGGATTATTTAGGCTCTTTATGGTTTCAGCTTTGATAAAATCGCTTAGTTCATTTGCTAGGCTAGCAGTATATTGCATACCGAGCTGATTGAATGCCTCTGGAATAGCTTTATCTGATAGATTTGGAGTCTGGACGTCCATGTATCTCTTAAGGCTTAAATTCTCAGGGATGGATTTGAACTCTACTACAAATTCATCTGATTTAGCCTTATTGTCATTACTTGAACAGCAGCATAATCCACGTGTAGTTATCAAGAGAACTTCCTTTTCACCAATTTGAACAGTGGGTTCAATAGAACGACAGCTAGCTCTAACCCCAGTTAAAATCCAAGAAAATTCTTCATTGAAAATGTGATCTCTATTCGGAGAGATCTCCACACAGTAGCCTCCTTTGGCTTCAGCATTTATTGTTACTGATCTTCTGTCATTGGCAATAGATAAGCTTGAAGTTGCGTCTCCTACTTGAGCAAAATGTACTTCTTCAAAGTCTTCAATTATAAATCCTGCGGGAGCATTAATTGTTTCATTTACCTTGTGGTGACCACTAAAGCATTTGGTCATCACTTCATAAGGAATACCAAAAGATTCGTATTGCTCCGTGAATACTCCTCCTTTTCCATAGGGGGGCACCCGGATTGTAATAATCTTCAGGTTTGATAACAGTTGCCCACACTTCCCCTGATTCTATTTTTATTCTTTCATAATCCATTATTGTTTTTTTTACCAGGTGGCTGGTGTCTAATCTCAATGAAACGCAAAAATCACTCTGACCTTTAGGTTGAGCAACTACCAAATAAAACTCTTGTATTCCATCCACAGGCCTAGGACCTCGTACAAAGTCGTTTGATTCAATCAATAAATAAGGTTTTGGTTGAATTAAGAATATTGCTCTATTCGTACCCAAATGATAGCTATTCAGTGAATTGTAAGATTGAATTAGCTCTCCACTTATATCGTCCGTTAACTCAAAAAACTCCTTTTGTTTCGGGTTGAAGTCCATAAAGAAAGGATAATCATTCAGTGGTATATTTGAGTTCTGTTCTTTGGGACCTACCACAACCTGGAGGATAGCTCCGGTGCATGGATGGTAAGTACTTAATAAATCTTTTAAAATTGCATTGGTGATTTCAGTTTCCACATTCACTCCGTCCCAATCAATTTTTCCTTGAATTTCTTTATCTAAAGGTTGATAACCGGTTATGGTAGCGACAACCTTTAAATAAGTAATGTCATATTGGGCATGGACCTGATGCATGTCTTCGGGTTTATATTTGAAAACAGCCATTGAGGTTTGCCATTTTGCCGGTAGTCGTTCATCGCATACTACGGAGTCAATCATATCTTCTGTAACACAAATGCGTTTCCATGGGATATCTGGCGGTAGGTTTAATTTGTAGTCAGTCATAGTGGTGTAGTTTTAATTGTTAATTAAATTATAGTGTTCTGAGAATTAAGGAGAAATTCTCTATCCAAATATATTGCTTTATTTTAGATTATAAAAATAAGACTCTAAATAGGGATTCAATGACAATAGTAAAGGACACTGAGGCGAGAGAGATTATCCTGAAATAGAAATCAATAAAATTAAAAATCAGAAGAAGCCCTAGGGGCGGAATGGATGTTAGGAGCTGTTATTTGGAATAATTGGCCATTTCCATAAGTCATCTTATTACCCTTTTTCGACTATTTTGCGCCCTTTATGTGACTATATTATGGGAATGCTGTGAGAAATACGTATATTTGATGATGATAAGTACCATAACAGCATGAACAACATCTATCTATCATCCAATATCCGACATTTGCGGAAGCTGAGAAAAATATCTCAAAATGAGCTCGCGGAAGCTATAGGTGTGCCGCGGTCTACATTGAATAACTGGGAACGTGGGACTGCAGAACCAAGGCTGGAGAACATCGTGCAGCTTGCTGATTACTTTGAAATTCCGGTAGGTGATATCATCGGCACCAATGCCGAATATTTAAAGTCGGGAAATACTATCGATGAAGTGAAGGTGCTTGCAGTGACGGTAAATGAACAGGAGCACAGTAATGTAGAGCTTGTGAGTTCCAAGGCTGAGGCCGGGTATCTCGGTAGTTTTCAAGATCCTGAGTATATACGGGAATTGCCACGTTTTTCTTTTCCGTATCTACCACATGGAAATTATCGGGGCTTTGAGATTGAAGGAGATTCTATGCTACCGGTTGAATCTGGTTCTATAGTGATATGCAACTATGTGGAGAAATTATCTGCTATGAAAGATGGGGCAACGTATATCATTGTCAGCAATGATGGCCTTGTTTATAAGCGAGTGTATAAGGATGATGAAAAGGAGGTTTTGCTGCTTGTTTCCGATAATACGCTGTTTAAACCTTATGAACTACCTTACGAACTAGTAAAGGAAGTCTGGGCATATCACGCTCACCTTAGTTTCTCCAATGGTAAAGAAATTGTCGACGCGATGGTGGAGGAGAAGTTTAAGGAATTGAATGAGAAGATTGATAAGATATATGAGTATATCACTGAGAAGCCGCCCTTCGAGTAATCGCTTCGCTCACCTCAAGGACCGCCGTCTCATATAATTGCAGACTCGAACCGATTTCGACATGTTTCCCCAATCTTGCAGAATGGTGGCTGAGGTGCGGAACTTGTTCCGCAGACTCGAAGCTAGAATTCCTCAATCACCTTCTGAATAATATCACAAGCCGCATGCATTTCCTCTTCTGTAATAATCAGAGGCGGAGCAAAGCGAATGATATTTCCATGAGTAGGCTTGGCAAGAAGACCGTGCTCAGCAAATTTCAAACAGATATTCCAGGCAGTGTCACTATCAGGACTATCATTGATGACAACCGCGTTTAAAAGACCCTTTCCACGCACCAAGCTGACTATATCGTGTTTTTCAACAAGTTCTGCCATACGTGCTCGGAAGATTTCACCCATTTTATCGGCATTTTCTGCAAGATTTTCATCGAGAACTACTTGTAATGCTTCCTGTGCGATTGCACAAGCCATAGGGTTTCCACCGAATGTAGATCCATGTTCTCCCGGTTGTATTGTCAGCATGATATCATCATCTGCTAGCACAGCTGAAACAGGGTAGGCACCACCTGAAAGAGCTTTCCCAAGGATAAGTATATCAGGTCTTACACCTTCGTGATCGCATGCAAGCATTTTACCTGTACGCGCAATCCCGGTCTGGATTTCATCCGCAATAAAAAGAACGTGATGTTCCTCACAGATTTCCTTGGCTTTTTTCAGATAACCTTCATCCGGAACGTAAATTCCCGCTTCTCCCTGAATCGGTTCTACGATATATGCAGCGACATTCGGATCGATAACAGCTTTACGTAATGCTTCGTAATTATTGTAAGGAATTACATCTATCAGCGGAACGAATGGGCCAAATCCCGTAGTGGAGGTCGGATCTGTACTGGCAGAGATAACTCCGATGGTTCTTCCATGAAAGTTTCCGCTGGCAAAGATGAGTTTAGCTTTGCCCGGTTGTACTCCTTTTACATTATAAGCCCATTTTCTCGCAAGTTTGATTGCAGTCTCAACGCCCTCAGCACCTGAATTCATCGCAAGAACCTTATCGTACTTGAATAGATTTGTGATGTACTTCTCGAAGATACCCAGTTTGTCATTGTAGAATGCCCTGGAAGTCAATGTTAGCTGATCTGCCTGATCTTTCATTGCCTGAATAATTCTAGGGTGATTGTGTCCCTGATTCAAGGCAGAATATGCAGATAAAAAGTCATAATATTTCTTTCCGGCAACGTCCCAGGCATATATCCCTTCTCCACGGCTTAATACTACCGGAATCGGCGAGTAATTATGTGCTCCGTGCTTCAATTCCATGTCTATATAATCCTGTGCTGTCATTTTTCCTGTATCTTGCATGTCAACAATTTTATCCTGTTTTTAACTTTTTTGCAAAGATAGGAAATCAGAATGGAAAAATCTGAAAGAATTTTAGTCTTTAGCTTGGCCTAGCAACTCTCATCCAGAAATTGAGTAAAATATCTCATTCATAGAAGAATATTAATTACGCTTTGGATAAGAGGAGGGCTTTCTCTCGCAAGATTTTATCGATTTTCAGAACTTGAGGGACGAGAAACTGTCTTTCATTATTCTTGATAACAAAATCAGCGTATTTTCTTCTTTCCGCAGCAGTCATTTGATTGTTGATGCGTGCTTCCACATCTTTTCTGCTTACTTTGTCTCTTGCCATAACGCGCTTAAGTATGAGTTTCTTAGGAGCTTCAACAACGATGATATAATCCATGAATTTATATGCGCCGCTTTCAATGAGGATTGCTGCTTCCTCGATAGCGTAGGGCGAATCCTGTCTTTGAAACCATTCCAGCATATCTTCTTGTACGGCGGGATGCACAATTGCATTTAGTTTTTCCAATAATTCACGGTTTTGAAATACCTTTTCGGCGAGTTTTGCTCTTTGTAGCTGCCCGTCAGTGCCATAAATATCTTTCCCGAAGAGATCAATTATTGCGTGTCTCACTTTTTCATTTTCGTGCATAATACGCTTTGCCTCATCATCCGCGATGTATACGGGGATATCTAATAGTGAAAAGATTCTGCTGATGGTACTTTTCCCTGAACCGATTCCTCCTGTTATGCCTACTTTCAGTATTTTTTTATTCATGATTCTTCTGTTTCCAGTACGGTGAATTTAAGTTCAGGTGAACACTTAAATGGGTTCTTAATATCTGATGGCTTTCTGTTGAGTACCTGTGCGCATATCTCTTTCAATTTCTCATCGACCATCGATTGTGGTACTGCTATTGTTATCACAGCCGTCTGTGCATAATCACGCGCTGTTACATCGATTTCAAGCTGTGTTAATGCATTCATAAAAAACGGTTCCACGGTATATGGTATTTCCGCTTTTATCAGCTTACGCAAATGAATGGTTTTTCTCTCGGCATTTTCTATCGCGTCCGCTGCAGCAGCTTTATATGCCGTAATTAAACCGGATGCTCCCAGTAGTTTTCCGCCAAAGTACCGCACTACTACGATAATTATATCCCTTAGGTCGGCACTGAGAATCTGTCCGAAAATGGGCCTGCCCGCAGTCCCGGAAGGTTCGCCATCATCGTTGATACGGAAAATATCGTCCGTTTCTCCGATGCGATAAGCGTAGCAGTGGTGCCTTGCTTTGTAGTGTTCTTTTTTTATCGTTGCCACAAATTCATCCGCCTCTTCCACAGTAGTGACATTGGCAGCATAAGCAATAAACTTGCTGCCTTTTTCGCTGTATTCTCCTTCAGCATTTCCCGTGATAGTATAATAGGCGTCCTTCATTTCTCGTGTTAATTAGTAAAGATAAGCCAGATAATAGCAGTAACGGCAAGTGCGGTTCCTATCCACATTCTTGGGGTAGTTTTTTCTTTAAACATCAGATATCCGTATATGCTCGCCATTAAAATGATTCCACAATGATTCAGAGTAATAAATGTGGCATCATCCCCGAATGTTCCCAATCCCGTAATAAAGAAATAAGTGGCAGCTACATTGGCGAGTCCCATGAGACCACCTATCTGCCATTCTCCACGGCTAGGCTTCCTGGGTGCGTCTACAGCACTTACGATTACAGTAAAGAGTGCCGATATGACAAAAATAGCGTTAATGCTCGCTATTTGCGGAAGCGGGGATAAATTCTCCTGTGCAATAAGAAGAAAGCCCGTATCTATCATTCCGGCAAAGAGCCAGACCAAAAATAAAATAAGTGCAGATATGGTAAATTGCACCTTGACCTTTTCTCCTTTTTGAATCGTGAGAAAGTACATGGCGGCAACGGCGATAAGTAAGCCCGGAATCTGAATGGTCTTTAATGGATTGCCTAAGAAAAGTATGGATACTGCAATTGGAATTACGAGCGAAAGCCGATAGAATAGAGTCATCTGCTGCAAGGAATATGAGTTTAAGGCGCGCTGGTTGATATAAAAGCCGATGACAAAGAGAACCCCGATGATAATATGTACTAGCGAAGGTATCAGAAATAAGGTATCGTGATTTCCTATGTATAAAATTACCAGACAGAGCACAAAACAGAGAGTATAGTTTATGGCAAGAGTGATCCAGGGATTCAGGTCTTTGATGCCGATATATTTCAGTGTTATCAGCATCGCAGAGGTCATTAAAATACTGGCAATTAAATACATGTTTTTGCTTAAAGAGTGAATAAAACCCAAAAATAGAAAATTTGTATCGACAGTCTAGCACAATTTACGTTATGATAATATATGCGATAATGATTAATCTAAAAACCCAAGTCTATGAATAGTAGTTTTTTACGATTTGCCACTGTACTATTTCTATCTTTTACTTTATCTTTTTCTGATGCACAAGATTTTTTACCGGAGAAACAGATATATAATTCGCTGGATGAGACATTAGCAGGAAAGCGAATAAACCAGAACTTTCCTTCTGATTTTCTGCTAGAGGGCTCTAGCAGGGGTATGAGTCGTGGAATGGGCGGAAACGAGTCAATAGGATTGTATGATACTGTAACAACCTATTTAATTGCAGATTTGCCGGATGAGCGGAGAACTCGGGAAATCGATGATGACGGGAATGTATTGTTGGAGCAATTGGAATACTGGCAGAATGGGCAGTGGAACTATGACCATAGGATTTTGCAAAGCTACGATAATGGGAATATGGTTAAGTCGGAAACTGAAGTATGGGATAATGGAGAGTGGGTGAACAGATGGAGGTCAGAATATAGTTATGATGACGAAAGCAAATTGATCTTCTCTGTAGTTTATAAATGGGTTGATGTAGAGTGGCATAAGCAGCAAAGAGATTCCTATGAATATGATGAAAATGGCTCTGAGACTAAATGGGTCCTTGAGTACTGGGAGAATGATAAGTGGGTTATGGAATATAGAAATACATATAAGTACGATAATCGCGGAAACGAGATTGAATATATAGAAGAAAATAAGGACTTGGATGGGAGGATGCGTTACTACAAAAAATATGAAAAGACGTTTAATGAAAATAATAAACTAGAGGAATCTATTCTATATGTTTATGCTGCGTCTTCCTGGACTAAAATGTTTCGCTTTTCAAACCAGTATGATGAAAATGGGAATCAAATAGAATTTTTATTTCAAAAGATTGACGGCAGAGGATGGGGGAATTATCAAAAGTATCTTTTTACCCACGATTCTAAAGGAAATGCTCTTACGGATATTGCACAAGTCTGGATAGATGATGAATGGATAAATGATGTGCGATATGATTACACTTATGATTCTAATAATAAAATTACTACCTCATTGTTGAATGAGTGGTCGGGAAATGAATGGCAGGAAATAGTCCTCGACTCTTTTAATTATAATTCTTCAATAAGTCTTACGTACCATTCTCGATATGTATTTCCAGAACCGGGAGATCAAGATATGTGGTTGTATAGAGAGATATACACCGCTGATGACGACGGTAATATAATCAGTGGATATTATCAAATATATGAGGATGAAACATGGAAAAATGCTGAAGGTGTCTTGGAAATTATAAGTCGTGACCTGGAAGTAGGAAGTTTTAGGGGATATGATAAAAATGGAATACACAGGATTGAAATCAGCTATAAGGAAGTTGATGTCCGTACCGATACGGATGAGATTCCGATAAAAAATACGTTTACATTATATCCCAATCCCGCTTATGACTATACAATTGTTGAGTTTGGGGAGGAAGTCATCGGTAGTGTTGAATTGTATGATATTCAAGGAAGAAGGGTCAACTATCTGCTTATGAATAACAGGAGAGATGTTGTTATTCCTTTAAGTTCTTTACAAGCAGGCATCTATTTTCTAAAGGCAAAGATAAATTCCGGAGACATCTATACCACTAAGTTGATTAAAGAATAATATTGTGGGTGATTGCTCTATGTTTATCATGAAATAGTGGAGGATTCAGCAGGAATCATACCAAAAAGAATTATTTTTTATATATGGCTTCGACAGATCTAGGACTACTTAATTTCCTTGCTTTATCTTTTAATCACAATCTACAATCATAAAAAGGTGAATATTGAGTTCTTACCATTTGCTCGGATAAAAATGACCGAAAATTGGCAACTAAAACTCAGAAAAATATAGTTGTACTCAATTTTGATATGTATATTTGTGCCATGGTTCAAAAAGTTGATACGTTAAAACAATTTGACGATATAATTGAGGAATGCAGGCTGTTGTTTAAAAAGAAGACAATGGACTACGGAACTTCCTGGCGTATATTGAGGCCATCCTCTTTGACGGATCAATTATTTATTAAGGCACAGCGGATCCGCTCGATTGAAGAAAAAGGGAAGCAACGCATTGAAGATAGTATAGAAGATGATTACGTAGGAATCATTAATTATAGCATTCTAGCACTTATACAGCTGAACATGCCTGAAAATGCACCACTGGAGCTCGATGTCCGGGAGGTCATGGACGCATACACTAGAGAAACAAAAGAAATCAGAGAACTTCTCAGTTCCAAGAATCACGATTACGGCGAAGCCTGGCGAAAAATGCGGATTTCATCAATTACAGATCTCATCCTGATGAAACTTCTCAGGATTAAAAGCATTGAAGATAACATGGGAGAAACTCTTGTGTCCGAAGGTCTTGACGCCGGATATCAGGATATTGTAAATTACGCAGTATTTGCTTTAATAAGATTAAGAGAGAATTAAATTATGACATTAGTACAGTTAAGTTTATACATAGCTCTGTTTGCCATTGCTTTAACTGCTTTGGAATACAAGTACAAGTTAGTAAAGAACTTTATCTACTCATTGCTACAGAATTTTGTCGGTGCTTTATTTATAGTTTCCGGTGCTGTTAAGATAGTGGATCCATTGGGGACGGCATTTAAAATGGAGGATTACTTTGAGCAGTTTTATCTGACATTTGCCGATACATCTTTTTCATTTATCGCTCCCTTATTTCCGTTTCTGACAGGATATTCGGCGACAGTTTCCATGATAGTTGTCGTATTTGAAATAGTTCTGGGAGTGATGATGATGTTGGGGCTTAGGCATAAGCTGACCGCATGGTTATACGTGTTACTCGTGATATTTTTCTCACTGCTTACGGGTTTTACATATCTGACAGGTTATGTTCCCGCTTCCGCAAATTTCTTTGACTTCTCTGCATGGCAACCATACCAAGCATCCAATATGCGAGTTACTGACTGCGGTTGTTTTGGAGATTTTATTTTGCTTGATCCCGGTGTTTCCTTTTTGAAAGACTTATTGCTTCTGATTCCGGGACTAATTTTCCTGTTTTTTACTAAACTGGCACATAGCATATTTAAACCCGGAACGCAATGGGCGATCACTATAGGAGTTACATTGCTGACGACAATATATGGCTTGAGCAATTACGTGTGGAATATTCCGGACTTTGATTTCAGACCGTTTAAGGAAGGAGCAGATGTACGTGCCAAGAAAATTGAAGAAGCAGAAGCTATGGCTGACGTGAAAATTATTGCTTTCCGCGTGGAAAACACTGAAACAGGAGAGGTTGAAGATGTTCCATACCAGGATTATATGTCAAATTATTCTGCATTATATGGAACTGAAGCATATAAAACAATCGATCAGGTAAAATCAGAGCCAACAATAGAACCAACAAAAATCTCTGACTTTAGCTTCTTTGATGATTCAGGCTATGATGTCGCTGATGAGTTTCTGGAGGAAGAAGGCTATACTTTTATGTTGATAGCCTATAAATATCTGGGTGATATAAACTATGTTGAAGCTGAAATATTTGATACGACATACATAAGAGATACGATTGTAATTATAGATCCGGATAATCCTGAAGAGCCGGAGTATCATGTAGTAGAAAATGAATCCATCACTTCTGAAATTATTGATGTGCCGGATCTTAAGATGAAGTCGGGATTCCAAAAAGCATTTGCTGAAAAGCTAAATCCTATCCTGAATAAGGCTATGGAAGATGGCTATAATGCCAAGGGCTTATTTGGTGGAATTTCTTTTGAGTCTATGCACAACTTGCTGGATAAAACTGACGGACATTACGATGTGTATGAGGCGGATGATATTACCCTGAAGACGATAATCCGCTCCAATCCAGGCCTGGCACTATGGAAAGATGGAAAAATTATTAAAAAATGGCATTATAAAAAAGTGCCTACATATTCTGAGATTAAGGCAAAATACATCAATTGATCGAAGATTTAAGAATAGATAAAAGCCCAGTGGATAAGTGTAGAAAATGTAATATATTGCCCGGGCAAAATAAGGTTTCAAAGAATGCTGAGTAGAAGAAATACGAGAATTAAAGTAATGCAAAGTCTCTATGCGCTTGAGATTGACAACGCACTTACGTTTAATGATATTAAAAAAGCATACAAAGCGCTGGCAATCGATACATTTAATTTGTATCTGTATGCCCTGTATGCCCTGGTTGAATTCTGTAAGATTTCCGTAGACGATAAGAAAAAGCGAGAGCAGAAATATCTACCTACAGATGCCGACAGAGATTTTCAGCCGATTATATTTACTAATAAATTTCTGCAAAGTATTTACAAGAATACCGCATTTAAGGTAAAATGTAAAAACGAAAACTTCCAGGACCGTATTAATACCGGTATTCTTGCAAGACTGTACAAGGAGTATTCAGCTACTGATGAATATCTTAAGTATGTCTATAAAGAAGAACACAGCGACGAAGACCACATTGAAATATTGCATGATGTGTTGCGATTCCTGAAAAACTCTGAGTCTTTCTGTGAAATGATGGATGAATCCTATGCTAATTGGATTGACGATGATTCTCTGGTGTTGGGTGCTTTGAAAAGAACCTTGAAATCGCTTCCGGTAGAAGAGAGCTTTTTTATGGAATACTATCCGGATCATAAAACCCTAAAAGAATTTGGTGAAAGACTGCTAGATGAGGTTCATGCAAGGGAAAAGGAATTAAGTGAGAAGATAGGGGAAGTTCTAGAAAATTGGGATTTGGACAGGCTTGCAGTACTTGACCTGGTTATCCTCAAGATGGGGATTGTTGAGTTGCTCTACTTTGATAAAATCCCCAATCACGTGACCATTAACGAATACGTGGAAATGGCAAAATTGTATTCTACATCCAAGTCTCGTGTCTTCATCAATGGAATATTGGATAAAATAATGAAAGACCTGGAAGGCGATAGTAGTGAAACTCAAGAAACTCAGGAATGATGACAGAGAAAGTTCTTATTCTGGATTACGGATCCGGATTTGCTCAGGTAGTAGCGAGAAAAATCCGAGAACTCAATGTGTATTGCGAAATACTTCCCTATAGTTCAATAATTGAATCCATTGATAGTTATAAGGCAGTTGTGCTTGCCGGCGTGTTAGATTATGAAGTTAACGAAAGGACATCTGCATCGGATATTAAATCTATCGTCGGGCAAGTACCCGTACTCGTATATGGAAACACAGGAGAACATTTGCCGGAAGGCAGCATGATATACCACGCTGAGTCTTATCCTTCAGCTGCTGATCAAGAATCAATTGCACATCTTGAAAAATTCATTCTGGAAACAGCTGCTTTCAGTGCGGACTGGACCGCTGCTAGGTTTATTGAAAAGAGCATTGAGGAGATAAAAAGTGAAGTGGGCGACTCCAATGTCATTATGGCCATTTCCGGAGGCGTTGACTCCTCTGTAGCGGCAACTATTATCCATAAGGCAATCGGTAAGCAACTATTCTGCGTTTTTGTCGATAATGGTGTATTGCGCAAGAATGAATACGAAGATGTTCTGAAAATATATAAGGATGTAGGTTTAAACGTCCGGGGCATTCCCGCATCAGATCGTTTTTATGATAAGTTAAAAGGCCTGACAGATCCGGAAAAGAAACGGAAGGCAATAGGAAACCTGTTTATCGAGATATTTGAAGAGGAGGCCGGAACAATTCCCGGCGTAAAATGGCTGGGCCAGGGAACGATTTATCCCGATATAATCGAATCTGTTTCCAGCGATGGGAAAGTAAGTGTAAAGTCTCATCACAATGTAGGTGGCTTGCCGGAGAGAATGCATCTTAAGTTGCTGGAGCCTTTGAAAACCTTGTTTAAGGAGGATGTACGTAGGATAGGGAGGGAGCTTGGATTGCCGACTGATATGATTGACCGACACCCGTTTCCGGGTCCCGGACTCGCAGTGCGTATCCTGGGAGAAGTAACTTCGGAACGCGTGAAAATTTTACAGGAAGCAGATTATATATACACTTCCATCCTAAGGAAAAGTGGATATTATGAAAAAATATGGCAGGCAGGCACAATTTTATTGCCGGTAAAATCAGTTGGAGTAAGTGGCAACAAGCGTACTTATGAAAATGCAGTAGCTTTGCGCGCTGTTAATTCCGTTGATGGAATGACGGCTCAATGGATAAATATTCCTTATGATATTCTCACAGAAATATCGACGGAGATAATTAATAAAGTGAATGGTGTAAACAGAGTAGTCTATGATATCAGTAATAAACCGCCGGCTACCATTGAATGGGAATAATGGCGTATTACTTCTTTTACTTCTTCTGCTGATAAGCTCTTGCGGGATTTTCGGTGATTTTGCTGATTCAGGTAAAAAGCCGCATAAACCCGATGTGAAAAAGAGAACAGACACAGAAAAACGAGGAGAGGATTATAGGAAGGATCTTGATACCCTGAAAGTTGATATGGTAGAAAATCCGGGGAAAATATTAGATGAAGATCTGATACTGGAATCGGAGTATGGCAAGTTTAAGTCAGAATATCTTATCGAATTTATGCTGCCGGTAGTGGATGATGTTATCAGTGAAGAAGATGGTAGACTAAGCTCGGCAAATGAGAGATATATAGAATATTACCTGGGCGCTTCTATCGCAGCGGAGCAGCTTGCATCCAGAGATCTGAAGCTGAAGATAATTGCTACAGATATATCTCCCAAGTCAAGTAAAAGTGCACTTGAGAATTCTCTTTATAATAACAGGAGAACTCAGCCGGATGTCATAGTGGGCGGTGGCTCCCGAGAGCAGATTGAAGCTCTTTCTGCTTACGCAAAAAGTAATAAAGAACTTGTTGTTTCTCCTTTTGTGCCACATCGAGTGAATAGCAATAACAACGATTATTTCATTCAGCTTTCACCCCCTTTGGAAGCATATATTGAAGCAATTGTGGATGATATATATGCGAAGCATAATAGTAGAAACGTGTTTCTTATAGCACAAAATGAATTTGCGACACGAGTGGAAAGCTTGCAGCAATATCGCGAAGAAAATTACAAAGACAATACCGTCTGGAAGCAGTTTATGTTCGAGACTGAAACGGATGTTGATGCACTTCTTGCTTCGGACTTTGCAATGCCGGAAAATCAGACAATATTTATTATTCCCATGGACTATAATCCGGTATTTATTTATCACGTTTTGACAAAGATATTCTCTCTAAAAGGAAGCAAGGATTTTATCGTTTATGGCTTACCTCCCTGGGATAGATTTAATATTCTGTATGAATTCTACGAAAATATGGAGTTCTATATCCCATCGATGAATGTAGTTGATAAAGAAGGGGAGAAATACAGTGAATTTATTAAACTCTATTATAAGAAATATCAGGCTATTCCTGGTACCTACGCGGCAAAAGGCTATGACGAAATGATGTTCATTGGCAGTATGCTGGAGAATGCCGGAGTGCCCTTTACAAAGGCATTGCCTGAGATTACCTATAATGGCATCTCTTGTAAATTGAGATTTGAAAAGGCAGGCCATAATCCCAAGGTCAGTAAAAGTTATGATTACATGGAGAACCGTGGCCTGAGAATGTGGAAGCTAAGTCCTTGATACAAATAAAAAATGCGCCCAATGAGCGCATTTTTTTATTCTATTATGCAGAAAAATTAATCCTTATCTGAGATTATTAACTGCCTCCTTGATTCTGCTTACTGCTTCAGTCAATTCTTCCTGTGAAGTAGCATAGGATAATCTAATGTGATTCTCCATTCCAAATGCTGAACCTTCGACGAGTGCAACATTTGCTTCAAGCAGAAAATACTCACATAAATCAGAGGAATTGCTAATTATTTCGCCGGACGGAGTACTCTTTCCGATTAAAGCACTTACATCAGGGAATAGGTAAAACGCGCCCTGTGGCTTGTTTACTTTAATCCCCGGGATATCAGACATTAGCTTTATCAATAAATCACGGCGATCTCTGAATGCTGATTTCATGGTGTCTTGCTCGTGCAGATGCTCGGATAATGCCCAGGCAGCAGCTATCTGTGAAAAGGTTGTTGCTCCACTGGTAAACTGACCCTGAATTTTACTACAGGCATTAATAAGCTCGGTAGGCCCGCCCATATATCCAAGTCGCCAGCCGGTCATTGCATAACCTTTGGAGAAGCCATTTACAGTGATAGTCTTATCCTTGACACCCTCAATTGAACCGATGCTTGCATGTGCCTCCGTAAAGTTGATATGCTCATAAATCTCATCAGCTAAAATATATAAGTCTTCATCCTTAAGAACCTCTGCAATTGCTTCCAGCTCTTCGCGTAAATATACGGAACCAGTAGGGTTGCAAGGTGATGAAAATATTACGAGCTTAGTTCTGGGACTCAATGCAGCTTTTACTTGTTCCGGAGTTACTTTAAAATCATTATCAATCGTAGCAACAACCGGTACCGGCTTACCACCTATCATGCTGATAATGTCGTAGTATGATACCCAATATGGTGCAAAGATAATCGCTTCATCGCCTTCGTTCAATACCGACATACAGACATTGGCAATAGACTGCTTGGCACCATTGGAAACCATTATCTGTTCAGGACTATAATCCAGATTGTTTTCTCTCTTAAACTTATCGCTGATAGCTTTTTTTAATTCAGGCATTCCATTCACAGGAGAATACTTGGTATATCCTTCTTGCATTGCCTTATAAGCAGCTTTTTTGATTGATTCAGGCGTGTCGAAATCCGGTTCGCCCAAGCTTAGAGATATAATATTCTTTCCTTCTGCTTTAAGCTGTCTAGCCAGCTGCGCCATACGCAAGGTAGCAGATTCATTCATGTTTTTTACTCTGTCTGAGAGCAAATTATTCATAGTATTCATTTTTAATCTTCAATTGATAATAGATACAGCAGTACGGCTGTAAAGTTTACGCGAATATACAAAGCTTTTCTGCATTATCAATCTCGATTATGATTCCGTTTTATCAGGAATGGGAATAATATCAACTCGAGCTATTCACAACTTATTCCTTATATTGTCGCTCAATTTTAAAGAAATTCTTTTATGGCAGATTTCAATGTCAGTCTGATTATTCCCGCATACAATGAAAGCGATCGGATGGGCTTTATTCATCAGGCCATACGCGAGTTTAAGGATAGTGGCTTTTGCAGATTTGAAGTGATACTTGTAAATGATGGGAGTACAGATGATACGCATGAGAAACTCGGGCTACTTATTAACCGATGGATAGAGCTTGGAATTAGTGCCAGATTGATTTCCTATCCGGACAATAGGGGAAAGGGAGAAGCTTTAAAGCTGGCGGTAAAAGAGGCCAATTTTGATTATTTCCTGACGCTGGACTTTGATATGTCTACTAATCCCCTGGAATTGATACGCTGGTCTCAGTTGCCCGGATTTGATTTTGATGGGCAGACTATTAGGATCGGTGATCGCAGGCACAAAGACAGTGTTGTTGATGCCTTGTGGTATAGAAAAATAGCCGGACAGATATTTTATGTCGTCCAAAGACTTTTTACTAATCTCAAATTCAAGGATACTCAATGCGGCTTTAAGCTATACCCAAGAGAAATCGGAAAGAAACTCTTTGAAGAACTCAAGGTGACCGGCTGGAGTCATGATATTGAAATTCTGATGCGGGCAGAGCGACATCAGATACCTGTAATAAATCTACCTGTTCACTGGGTGCATAGAAAAGGAGCTAAGATTTCCTTATTTCTCGATGGCTTTAAAATGGTTTTTCAGATCTGGAGAATCAGGAAGGTGATAAAAAGTGATTTTACTTAATAGACCGGAGAGCAGTTTATGAATTTAGATGTGAATGAAATATTCCTATATTTGAATGCAGAAGCAGATTAATTCCCGATGAAAGCCGATAAAAAAGTCACGAGTAATTTTCCATGGTGGGAACAGCCTAATGAAGAAAATCCGATCTGGAAGAAGATAAGCTATATTATTCTTGCTTTGATAGCAGCATTCCTTTTTTATTTTTCTTTTACAGCCGGCCCCAATGGGGATGATTTATATCAGAATTATTATGCCGATAATGTGCTTAATTTTTATAAAACGATGGGAGAGGACACCACTGTTTTATACCATCCACAGGGGCACCTCAAGTTTTATGGCGGCTACTATGAAATTCCTTCCGCCCTTATAAATAAAACATTCGGATTCATTAAATATGATAAAGGATATCATGTTACCCGACATCTGTTGAATAGTGTATTTGGATTTCTGGCAATACTTGCAATGGTAATGCTTGGGAAACAGTTATTGAATTGGCGGGCTGCTGCCATTATCGCCATAGTCTTCCTTTGCTCTCCTGTATTCATGTTTCATGCTGCCATAAACCCTAAGGATATTCCATTTGCGGCAGGTATGTCTTTGTCGATATGGGCTATGTGGAATTGGTTTAGGAAATGGCCGGATCCGGGCTGGAAAAGTACAATTTTACTCGGTCTGGCAATAGGCTCTGCTCTCGCGGTGAGAATCGGAGGCCTGCTGCTATTTGGCTACTTGGGCTTGTTTGGTTTACTTATGCTTTATCAATTCCGCTCACAATTAAAGAAAATTTCCTCCATACTTCGTCTTGGACTTTATGCTCTGGCTGCCTTTTTGATTTCCTATGTGATATGCATTGCCTTCTGGCCTTATGCTCTCCTTGGACCTGTGAAAAATGTCATTGAATCATTCCTGATGTTTAATGAATTTGATACGGCAATACGCGTGCTGTTTCAAGGAGAAAATGTCCTGTCCAATCGCGTGAGTATGTTCTATACGCCTATATGGATGTATAAAACGATTCCGGTAATAAGTTTACTGGGGTTTGTTGCTTCTTTAGCTTTCGCAAATAAGCTTATACACCGGATAGGCCTCTTTGCATATATGTTCCTCATCTTTACGGTCCTGTTTCCACTGGCGTATATTGTTTTTGAAAATTCCAATGTTTACGATGCATGGAGGCATTCGCTTTTCATTTATCCTCCCATGGTATGTCTTGCAGGAATAGCCATTGATACTCTGTGGAAAAAATATTTGCCGAAAGGCAGTAAATACTATTTCACCGTACCGATAATAATTGCATTGCTTGCCGTTCACCCTATAAGCCACATGATAAAATATCCCCACTATGCTTATGTGTTTTTTAATATACTGAATACAAGCCCGGGACAAGTTACAGGTTATTATGAAACCGACTACTGGAGGATGAGTGCAGAAAAAGCCGTAAGCTGGATGGAAAAGGAAGGATTGTTTAAGAACGCATCGGTAGAGAAGCCAATTAAAATCAGTACAAATTCATTGTTTCAGGTTGATGTTGCATTGAGAAGCAGAGGATATGGAAAGGAGATAGTGAAAACCTCTTATGCAAGGTATGATGAGAGATACAACGAGGACTGGGATTATGGTATCTTTCCCTCGCGATTTATCGATGCTGAAGAGCTGAAATATGGGAATTATCCTGATTCCTATGCACTGAAGACACTATATGTGAATGGTACTCCGGTATGCGTTATTTTAAAGTCTGATGGGCAGAATATTCATACAAAAGCTTTTAAAGCCGTCAGAAATAAGGAGGTTGCTGAAGCAATCAATCTATTTAAAGAAGAGCTGGAGCTCCATCCTGATAATTTACCTGCAGTCAGGTTTCTGGCTGACATATTGATGCAGACTGGTGATAAGGGTGAACTCCGTAAAGCTTCTTCTATGTACCGTGACCTAAGACCTGAAAGCCTACGCCCCAATCTCTACGACGCTATGTTTCATATATTGAACAGGGATTATGAATCAGCTCTTGAATACCTTGATGAAATGATTAAGAGTGACGACACGGAATTTGAACCGTTTTATTACAAATCCATGGCGCTTGCCTTCCTTGGTAAAAAGAAAGAAGCGATTGAGTCACTGGAGAAAACAATTGAATTGAACCCCACTTTCACCAACGCATACAGGAGGATTTCCCAGCTCTATAAGGATTTAGGCAATAAAGAGCAAGCTGATAAATATGCCAGGATTGCTGACTACTTAAGCTCGCAATAGCTCAGAAACCGATCTGTAAATTTCTAGTACAATTTGCTAATAATTAACCAGCTTTAACCTTGCCGGACTTTCGTCAAATTTTAAATTGAGGAAATATATACCCGGTGATAAATGAGTCTTATCAATCGATAAATCATTAAAGTTAAGTGAACCGCTATCCATTATTAATCCCTGAATATTATATAAATCATATTTTCTTATTGACTGATTAGCCTCGATAAGCCATGCATATCCCAGATCTTTAACCTTGAATTCAGGTAATTCAGACTCTACTATGGAAGTAATGCATTTAGGTGATCCATGGCTAGTCTGATAAGAACAGGATTCATATCCTCTGGCAGTTACTGCATAATTGAAATTCTCACCGGTCCCATTAAATGGCCCTATATGGCTTAATGGAAGCTCAGAATAAGGGTGACTACCTTCATAACTCAGCGCTCCATCTGAGTTTTTAATGTAAATGTCAAAAGAATCTGTCATGGTGTTATGTACTTTAAAATCTATATCCACATAGAAATTCCCCATTGAATCGCAATCATGATTTTCGATGATAAAGTCGCTAATAAAACAATCTGAATTACAATCGGGCATAGCAAAGATTACATCGTCGCAGCATGACTGATAATCTCCGGCACAGATACTGAAAGTGCCTTCTGAAATGCCGATGTCATACGGAATCAGAATATTACAGAATGGCAGCTCATCGATCTTATAATCACCTAAATGTACAGCACCATAAAAAGCACTTATTTCATCTACCGTTGTTCCTATAATATCAAAATCTATGCATACTGCAACCGCATTTAAGGACGGAATACATTCTAAAGAAGTAATTTTTAAATTTTCAATAGCGCATTCCTCCTGAGGACAATTTGGCTTTAGGACATTTATTTGGTCGAAGCATCCCGGATCAATAATATCTTCAACGTAAATCCAGGTATCTTCACCATTTCCGTTGAATGGCCCCACTTTAACCGGAACATCCGTATATGCGAATGGTCCGAATACCTGACCTTCCATTTCCACAAAGAAAGAATCACTTGCAGGGTTTTCTACCTCCAGAGTGACATCGAAATAGAACATCATGTTAGTGTCACATGGATAAGCTTCCGCAAATAAATCTTTTATAACACACTCAGTGCAACTAGGTGAGGCGTGTGTAGTTTGATAATAACAGGATTCATATCCTATAGCAGTTACAGAATAAATGAAATCCTCACCGGTCCCGGCAAATGGCCCTAAGTGAATTAAAGGAAGTTCAGAATAGGAGTGACTGCCTTCATAAAACACTGCTCCTTCTGAGTTTTTAATGTAAATGTTGAAAGAATCAGTCATGGTGTTATGCACATTAAAATCTAAATCGACATAGAAATTCCCCATTGAGTCGCAATCATAATTTTCAACGATAAAGTCGCTTATAAAGCAATCTGAATTGCAATCGGGCATAGCAAAGATTATATCGTCACAGCATGCCTGGTAATCCCCGGCACAGATACTGAAGGTGCCTTCTGAAATGCCGATATCATAAGGAATCAGAATGTTACAGAATGGTAGCTCATCGATCTTGTAATCACCTAAATGTACAGCACCATAAAAAGCACTTATTTCATCTACCGTTGTTCCTATAATATCAAAATCTATGCATACTGCAACCGCATTTAAGGACGGAATACATTCTAAAGAAGTAATTTTTAAATTTTCAATAGCGCATTCCTCCTGAGGACAATTTGGCTTTAGGACATTTATTTGGTCGAAGCATCCCGGATCAATAATATCTTCAACGTAAATCCAGGTATCTTCACCATTTCCGTTGAATGGCCCCACTTTAACCGGAACATCCGTATATGCGAATGGTCCGAATACCTGACCTTCCATTTCCACAAAGAAAGAATCACTTGCAGGGTTTTCTACCTCCAGAGTGACATCGAAATAGAACATCATGTTAGTGTCACATGGATAAGCTTCCGCAAATAATCCGGTAATTTTGCAATCACCACCATCACAATCTGGAATTTCAAATTCAATTGTCTGAGAACAAGACGAATAGTCATCTGTGAAAATGGTTAGTTCCCCTAATGATATCTCCTCGTTATATGGTAATAAGATATTACATACCGGGAGTTGATTTGCATCAAATTCCCCTAGATATTCATTAAAATAAAAAACCCAAACCTTGGAAATGTCATATCCTAGAGGTTCGAAGTTAATGCAAACTGACATGATATTTTCATCCGGTAGGCAAGTTATCTCTATTACCTCCAGATTCTCAAATCCACATTTTTCCCAAGGGCAATCAGGTTTTTCAATCATTGTTATTGCAGAACAAGCATGATTATTCATATCGAAAACAGTAATCCAGCTGTTATCACCATCGCCATAGAATGGTCCTACGGATACCGGTACATCTGCATAAGAGAACGGACCGAATAATTGGCCTTCAAGTTCTACATAAAAGGAATCGCTGTCTGGATTTTCCACTTCCAGCGAGATATCCATATAGAATAATAGATTAGTGTCACATTGACTCGCTTCAGCAATTAAATTGTCAATTGAACATTGTGCTTTACCGGCAAAGGGTAATAGTACAGTCAGAGATAATAGCAAACTAAATGTAAGGTAGTTTAGGGTGTTGTTCATAATAAATTTCTTTTGGCTTGGATTTTGTGATATTTCAATTAAAATGAGTGCCAGAAGGCTGGTTTCGCTGCCTGAGTATGAAATTATTTTAATATTATTTCTAAAATGAATAGAAATAGCTTTATTCCGTTATTTTTCAAGGATATAGAGAGAAAAGTCGGACAACTTTTGTATTTTTACGCGCGACCAAAATGATGTCTTGTTTTATGTGAACAGGATTATCATAGACCATTAAAATAAACGAATAAACCAAAGAAGACCATGGCCAAATTCTACAACCGTGTTTACCTTTCATTAATTCTATTAATATCCCTTGGAATATTTGTAGCTGCACAATCTGGTGTATTGTTAAGCACCGGAATAATTTCCGGAGCAATTACAGGGCAAGAGAACAACACCTATGAAATAACTTCAAGTAAGAATGTTAAAGATAATAAATCTGTAGTCGGCGTTAAGTTGGCTGCAACCCAATACTGCTTTGAAGAAGACTTTTCCGATATAGTAAATGGGAACCATACAGAGACATCAGGCTCAAATTCACCTTGGACCGGGAATGATAATTTTCCTACCGTTGAAAGTGCATATCAGGCGGGTGGTGCAGTGAGACTTGGTACTGGTAGCAAAACCGGTTTTATTGAGTCCAGGGATTTGCCAGAGGTGTTTGATGGTATAACTGTGAAAATCATGGTTAAAGGCTGGACTAATGTAGAAGGAGACCTAAAGGTCAGTATAGATGGTCAGGAAGAAATCCTTAGCTATACTGCAACCAGAACAGATGATTTTGAAGAGGTTACTGCAACCTTCCAAGACGTAAGCTTAAACTCCAAGTTAAAAATAGAAACTACAGCTAAAAGAGCATTTATAGATAATGTTGATATTTTATGTGATGGTGGTGCAGAGGAAGATTGCGATGGAACTCCTTTAGCCGGAGAAGTATCAGTTAATCCTTCAACCGGAGAAGTAGGATCTAGCTACACTGTTTTCTCAGTCGGTTATACCGTAGCAGGAGGTATTACTTATCAATGGCAATCCAATACTAATGGTGGCGGCTGGGTGAATGAAGGTTCTGAACTAAGTGATTATGCGGATCATGAAGCGACAGCAAGTGGGGAAACAGATGATGAGATTGAATGGCGCTTGGTAGTCACTTGTACACATTCAGGTGATACTGCTGAATCGGATCCTGTTAGTTTTATAATCCTTGAAGGAAGTGGAGAAAGTAATACTTGCTTTGAAGAAGACTTTTCCGATATAGTAAATGGGAATCACACGGAGACATCCGGCTCGAATGCAGGCTGGGATGGGAACACCAACTTCCCGACTGTTGAACGTGCATACCAAGCAGGGGGTGCTGTACGACTTGGTTATGGTAGCGGTATCGGCTTTATAGAATCTCGTGATTTGACGGAAGTCTCCGGAGATATAACCGTGAATATTATGGTTAAAGGCTGGACTACTGTAGAAGGAGATTTAAAAGTGAGTATCGATGGTCAGGAAGAAATTCTATCTTATACTGCAACCAGGACAGATGATTTTGAAGAAGTTACAGCGACCTTTAGTGGTGTAACTACTAACTCCAATTTAAAAATAGAAACCACTGCGAGACGTGCGTTTATAGATAATGTTGAGATCTTCTGTGAAGCCGTAGAAGAAGAGGATTGTGAAGGAACACCATTAGCAGGAGAAATAACGATTGATCCATCAACTGGAGAGGCGGGTACTACATATACTATATCTTCTAGCGGTTACACCGTTGGAGGAGGTATAACTTATCAATGGCAGTCCAATACTAATGGCGGTGTCTGGGTAGATGAAGGTTCAGAATTCAGTGAATATGCAGATTATGAGTCAACCGCCAGTGGAGAAGCAAATGATGAGATAGAATGGCGCCTTGTTGTCACTTGTATACATTCAGGAGTGTCAGTGGAATCGGATCACGCTACATTTACCATTCTTGCAGGAAGTGGTGAGGAAGGAATCTGTTTTGAAGAAGACTTTTCTGATATTTTAAACGGGAACCACACAGAGACATCCGGCTCCAATGCAGGCTGGGATGGGAACAGCAACTTCCCGACTGTAGAGCGTGCATATCAGGCGGGTGGAGCCGTACGACTTGGTTATGGAAGTGGCATCGGCTTTATTGAGTCCCGTGATTTGACGGAAGTCTCCGGAGATATAACCGTGAATATTATGGTTAAAGGCT
>CAYRFF010000044.1:0-24799 GCA_964423575.1 uncultured Saprospiraceae bacterium
TTAGGACGAAGATGAAAATCATTGTTAAACTGTAAACAAATTTTAGGACGGGTCACTCAGTTCTATCATTGTTATGTATCTTGACCGCAGAGCGGTCACATTAGGTTAGTCTAATAAGAGGCAAAACTCTACGACTGCAGCGCAGTCGCAGTAGAATCACAAGAAAACACATAACAACCATTATATAACACCAACGTAATAATAAAGCCGATAGAGACAGGATTTAAGAAAAAAATCTATATAAACCCACTCTACCGGCCTTACCTAATACCTATTGAAAATATAATTTACTCATCGTATTCTGATTCCTGAATACTGGATCCTACTTCGTGTATTTCAAAATCCTCCTCGGAACAATACCCGTATTTACAGTTTCTTCAATATTTCCGTTAGAATCAACTTTATGAATAAGACCCGGGCTGGAGAAATCTCCTGCATCTGTTACCCAAAGGTCGCCTTCTTCATCAAGCGTCAGCGTGTAGAACATTCCACTACCCTGTGCCAGGAAAGGCGTAGCAGAAACGCCGGTACCCAGAATATCCATTGAATAAACTCCAAGATTATCATCAGTTCCTACGGTTCCGACCAGGAAATATAATTTGTCTTCTTTTTTGTTGTACACCAGCTCAGATGGATAATGATCCGTCGATGGGAACGGATAAGTACCTAGGATGCTCATGTTCGCCGGATTAACGCGGACAATTGCCGGGGTTTCACGGTAAGGAGCGCCACCATAACCACCTCCACAAAGGACATATAAATCGCCCTTAGCATCATATACCATGCTGTTAGGCTCATAGGCAATCTCCAGAGAATCAACGACTTCACCCGCAGCAACATCAATTTTAAATAACTTATTATTTCCCATCCACGCCGCAGCAATGATGTGATTGTCGCCATACTTGAGAATAGATTCTACGCTAGATGACATAGATATTGTTCCTGCAACACTTGCATTATCAAGATCGATAACTGTAAGCGTAGGAGAGAATAGATCACTCAGATATGCAGTTTTCCCATCAAAATCCAATAAATTACGTGGAGAAACCAGTCCTTCAATCGTAGTTATAGACTCGTAAGTATTGGCATTCATAACTTCAATCTTCCCGGAATTATTTACAACCACCCATAAAATACTATCATTAAGAATAGTCATGGATTGTCCTACATCTCCCAGCGGAAATCCATTTTTGGTGCTGAAAACCTTATCTGTAACATCACCGGTTTCCGGATTATACTCCGTAAGAGAAGCATTATTTCCGGAGTAAGCACCTTCGTTCAAGATGATATAAACCTCGGTTTTTTCGTCATTATTTTTGTCATCATTTTTTTTGTCGTCATCCTTTACGCAAGCAGCGAGAAAGATGAGAAAAGATAAAAGAAATGCATATTTGAATTTTGTCATTTTGTGAAATTTAGATGTATTAAAAAAGTATAATTACGTCCGGGCATTGGACGCCACCGGATAGATTGATAATCCGTATTCCAGAGGTTTTCCACCCGGAAAAGAAACCTCGGTTTGAGGTCCTGAAATTTTAACTCATAGCCGATCTGAACATCGTGAATACTGTAATGATCCAGTATTTCTCGCCTTCCGGCAAATGGCATATCGATATAACGCGCCCCATTTACACGCAACGCATAGCTGAGGCCAATTTGCGGAAGCGGAAGAAAAATCCCATAAGAAAGCTGATACTGATGAAGTGGGATGTAAGGCAGTTGATAGTGTGCTATGTTCAGACTTTTGTCAAATGTTCTATCGAGCGTAGGACTGAAAGAGTAGTTATTTCTGAGTTCAGAGTGGAAGTTTTTCCCTTTATACAGCCATTCAGCACTGATTTCAATGCCGCTTGACATAACTGTTCTGATGTTTTCCGGATTCCAATATTGATATCTGGAAGGTTTCCATAAAATCCAGTCCTTAACAAGCGAATAATAAGCAGAACCTCCGGCTTTGAAGACAGAATTCCTATGCAGATATTGCCAGGAAACAGGGATGGATACTTCGAGGCCTTTTTCAGGCTTAAGGTTAGGATTTCCTCCGGGCTCCCAGTACAAATCATTGAGCGTGGGCTGATGTGTATTTCGTCCGATTTCTGCACCGAAAATCCAAGCCGTATTCTCATTTGCCGAAAGGCGATAAAACATTCCTGCGCTACCGTTAAGTTGAACTCCGCCCGGAAAATAGCTACTAATATTTCCCTGAACTTCAGTATGCAATTTCCTCGTCATTTTATAGAGATAAGAAGCCTGAAGCTGAGTGGTAAAGCGGGATGCGTTGAACTCTGTCGCCATCCTTCGCTCGGTGTATGAAGCCAGGTCATAAGTGTTGAAAGTGCTTAATTGCAGATGATGACGGAAGTTATAAACCCTGCTAATACTGTAGTTTAACTGCAAAGAGCTGAAATCACTGCTTGCATAAAACTGCTCATAAGGTTTTTGATTAGGCACGAGGAAATACAGCGAATAAAGGATGTTTTCGCTGCTCATTCCAGCAGTAATCTCATGTCTATAATCGCCATTCTGTAAGAGATACTGCGCAGAAATACGCAGACTTTTATCAATTTGATTTTCATCCCGTTCTACGCCGAGATCGGGCATCAAAGGGGGTACTTGTCTATCATAGGACTGATACCAGATAGCGATATTCAGACTATCCTTAATTCTGCTATTAACATCACGGCGCGGGATGTACTGAATATTTCCATTTATTCCCCACTGTTCATAAGCGGCATTTTTTAAGCTGTCTATACGTGGCACACGCCGCGCTGTATTGAGATAGGGAAAGTTATTTTCAGCTGAATCATAATATGCTCCGATTCCTATATTCACCCGTCCGATTGCCTGCTGAAAATCGAGCATTGTACTCTGCAAGCCAAAACTTCCCGTCTTGTAAATCCCGCTGTATCTCATCTTTTGACCATCCGGGCAGTCGGAACACAGACCACTCAAGTTATTTTTAATGGAAATCGCTCCCCCAAGGGCTCCTGAACCCGTATGTAAGGAGGAATTTCCGCTGTAAATCGATAATTTACTGATGGCATTTACCGGAAGTGTATTCATATCTACCTGTCCGACAAGTGGTGAATTAATCCTGATGCCATTCCAGTAAACTCCCGTATGCGATGCCGATTTTCCGCGGAAAGAAACCGTTGCAAGTGAGGAAGGACCGTAGGATTTCACAATGGTATGAGATTCCTGGCGAAGTAACTCCGAGAGAGTCCTGCCTGTATAGGAACTGAGTCGGCTACTGTCGTACACCTGAACCTGATCCTGATATAAAGGATTATATGGCAGCCGGTAATTGTATTCAATTACGGGAATATCCAGAGTATCGCTTACCTGTCCTATGAGCGGTACTGTTATGAAAATAAAAAGGAATATTCCGACTGCTTTCACAATTCGCTTATAAAAATTACACAAAAAACTCTGTCGGATTATATGGGTGCTATATATATGCACCTTGGCAAAAACATTGAATTGTTTTTCTCTTTTCCTCCGAAAGAATTTAAACTCCGATTCAGGCAGGTCTTCTGGCTTACCGTTTTTGTGAAAAACACCTTCCCATCTTGTAAAAGCTACGCTGACAGTGGCATTAGTTTTTCACCTTTTCTTCTCTTCAAAAACTGGGAAGAAAACGGCTTACAGCTACGGGGATAGCTCCGGAATAAGATAAATCTGTCACCGGATTCCCTTTTTCAACTCGTGGATAAAGTCATCCTTGAGTACCATGAACGCGACAAAGGTAAGAAACTTTTACTTGGAAAGTGGGAATTTCTTTTTTTCAAGGAGAAGAGTACAGCCTATTAGATGATTTAATCGGGATGTTTTTTATGTGAGATTACTTTTGTTCTGATAAAAAGTCCTTAAGCAGTTTGCTCGCTTCACCGAATTTTTCCAGATGAATCCCATGCAGTTTACATTCTCGGGCAGCAGCGATATTCTCTTCTAAATCATCGATAAAGATAGATTCCTCTGCTTTGATATTTTCGCTTTCCAGCAAATTCAGGTAAATGCGACTATCCGGCTTGGCGAGTTTCATATCGTGGGAATAATACGCTTTATCAACCAAATTATTCAAGTCCTCAATTCCGTATTTTCTTTGGAGCTGTCGGTTGACATGATCGATATGTAACTCATTGGTATTTGAAAGGATAAAAACCGAATAGTCTTTTCTCAATTCTTGGAGCAAATCAATGGATTCCTGCGGAAAGTCCAGAAATATCGAATTCCAGGCTCGGACAACATCTACTGCCTGCGTATTGGCATGAGAAAGTCTGAGAAAACCATTGATAAATATCGGAGTAGAGATTTCTCCTACTTCATATCGCTTGACCAATTGCATGACGAGGGGTCCACCTTCTGCAGGGTTTTTCAAAAGGTTTATGAGAGCATTCTGGGTGCGGTCAAAATCGAGTGGAATCAGCACATTTCCGAGGTCGAATATGATGTTTTTTATCATCTAAAGGCTTTTATGATTGATTTTTAGTAGGCAAATATGTAAAAGAATAACTTATTTTAATCCTGCTTATGATAATCTTTTTAATTCTTGTTCAATGTATTCTTTTTCCATCAGTTTCAAATTGGGGGACACCGTCCCCCATATTATCTTTTGTAGCTGTGGATAAGTGTTGTGAAAAGTTCTAAAACGCCTCAAGCTTCTAGCATCCAGACCTTTTATATTATTGACCTTTTGTGCAATGTTGTCAATAAGTGCCGCACCATATTCTGCTCTATCCTCCCCGTTTTGTTCATATTCTACAATATAATAGCATAAAATGAGGTTTCCTAAAACAAAAAAAGGGTTACATTTCTGCAACCCTTGTATCTTGTTGTGGTCCCACCTGGGCTTCCTTCGACGATGCTCAGGATAAACTTCTCGCCCAGTAGAACGGTATATTTCAAATAGATAGCGGCAACCATTTTCGATTACCGCTTTTTAAAGAGTGGTCCCACCTGGGCTCCCTTCGACAATGCTCAGGATAAACTTCTCACCCAGTAGAACGGTATATTTCAAATAGATAGCGGCAACCATTTTCGATTACCGCTTTTTAAAGAGTGGTCCCACCTGGACTCCCTTCGACAATGCTCAGGATAAACTTCTCACCCAGGCGATTTATCAATCGCGCAATCTTGCGATTGCGTCCGTACCACTTTGTGGTCCCACCTGGGCTCGAACCAGGGACCCCTTGATTATGAGTCAAGTGCTCTAACCGGCTGAGCTATGGGACCCGATATTAATTTATCGAAATGCAAATGTACGTATTTTATTTTATCACACAAAGCAATTTAATCGAGCAAAATTATTTTTAAAGCAAAGGATGGCTTTCTGCATCGTAAAGATTTAAAGAAACTGCTTTATAACAACGAGTAAAGCTAGTCCTCAAAGGAACTTTTACTCAAGTCCGGCTAATCTCAACGCCCAATAAAAAGCCATTGCTATTACTGCACTTACGGGAATAGTCAGGATCCAAGCCCAGAGAAGCTCAAGGGTAACACCCCAGCGGACTGCAGATAGTCGTCTTGTTGCCCCTACTCCCATAATAGAACCGGAAACTGTAGGTGTTGTACTGACAGGAATGCCGAGGAACTCGGTAAAGAACAGTGTGACTGCACCGGCTGTATCAGCAGAAACTCCTTCAAACGGCGTTATCTTAGTAATCTTGGTTCCCATGGTCTTGATAATCTTGCGGCTTCCACTCAACACGCCGAGTGCAATTGCGGAATAACAGACAAGGGGAACCCACCATATCATATTATCCAGGCTATAAATCTCAGGATCGTAGATTATGAAAGCTACCATGATAATTCCCATTACTTTCTGAGCATCGTTTCCTGCATGTCCCATATTAAATCCGGCTGATGAAACAAGCTGCATCCGCTTAAACCAGCGTTCTGAACGGGCGTAGTTAAGCATACTGAGAAACAGGCTGAAAACTCCTACTGAAAAGATTAGAAACGAAATGATAATCCACTTCAGATTTGAAGAGGTAAAGATTAAATTTATTAAATAATACGAGGATTTATCTTCGAGTAGAGCAGGATCTGTTTCAAGCATATAATACAAGAAGAGCAAAGCTCCGGAAATAACGACTAATGATACAATCTTGGGGGCTATGGTCTTTCTAAAGGCGTTCCTGAAGAACAACGACATGATAAAGCCTGCAAACATTCCGAGTAGCGGGGCGATAAAGATAAAGGCTGCAATTTTAAGAATAGGTCCTGAGTTTATTGCCCCAAAGCCCGCATGCGCGATTGCTGCTCCTGCAAAGCCTCCGATTAACGTATGGGAAGAACTAGATGGGATCCCATACCACCAGGTTATAAGATTCCAGGTAATAGCTGCAACTACGCCTGCAATAATAACCGTCATTGTTATGTACAAGTCTCCGGAAGCATTATGTCCCGTCTTTACTGTCTGCGCCACTGTATTTGCAACAGCATGTTCTGTAAATATAAAATATGCGGCGAAGTTAAATGAAGCAGCCCATACGACGGCTTGTCCAGGAGTGAGAACCTTGGTAGATACAACAGTTGCAATAGCATTGGCAGCGTCGTGAAACCCATTGATAAAATCAAAGATTAAACAAAGCGCTATGGTTATAATCAGTAAAGTCATTTTCTGCGGACGGATTCAGGACTATTATGAGTATTTGATAATTATGGATTCAATAACATCCGCTGCATCCTCACATTTGTCTGTAATAAGCTCCATTGTTTCGTAGACTTCCTTATATTTTATCAGTGTTATTGCGTCCTTTTCTTCAGCAAATAAATCCTGAAGTGCATTATTGAGAAGCTCATCCGCCTTGTTCTCAAAACTATTGATGTCTATAATAGCATTCTGAATTTTCTCAAGGTTTTTCATATTCCTCAATTCGTGCACAGCCTTGCAGAGGGCAGCAATGGACTTTTGAACAGTGTCTACCATATCATCCATATATCCCCTGAGCTCCGGTACATTGTAGATTATCATCTTGTTATAACAAGCGTACATATAGTCGGCTACGTCATCAAGTGCTATGGCTAGCGAGTGTATGTCTTCTCTGTCAAATGGGGTGATAAAATTTTTACCCAATTCTATAAAAACCTGATGAGTTAATCCGTCATTGGTATGCTCATGTTCTTTCAAGGAACGTAGATAATCACTTCTTTTCTGTGGATCCTTTTATTTAACCGCTCTTTCAAATTCATGAGACATCTCGATAAGGCTGGCGGTCACTTCTTCAAACAGGTCATAAAACACCTTGTCTTTTGGGAGTAAGATTTTCAGAATAGCATTAAAACCCATAGTTTACAGTTTTTGGACAACAGTGCATAAAGATAAAAAACGCTTTAATGGAATCGTAAGGAAAGGTGTATTTGTTTTCTCAAACTATTGTAGTATTCGGACTAAATACTCCTTTATAGAGCTAATTGTTTTTATATGAGTTCAAGTTATATGAGTCTATCCATACTTTAAATAAAATCCTGCTTACATTTGCGTAAGCTGAGATAAATGATACAGCCTTCTCACGAAGAATAAAGCATAGAAAAGTCAACTTTTAAGGACTTAATTATGTATTATTATCAAGGCTGCATAAGCTTAATCTACTTCATTTTAAATCTAAAAGTGTAAAATATGAATCCGGTTAAAAAGGTACTAAGTCGGCATATATTGGCAGATGGTTATGACTTTGTCATGGATTATGAAAAGTCTTACGGCTCTCATATAGTCGATAAATTCAGCGGGATTGATTATCTCGATATGTTTTCAATGTTTGCATCGGGATCTGTGGGTTATAATCATCCCTATATTGTTGAAAATAAAGACTGGCTTGCTAAGCTCGCTACCTTTAAACCGACCTTGAGCGATGTATATTTTAAGGAATATGCGGACTTTATGGAGGTTATGGAAAGGGTGGCAATCCCGGAGGAGTTATCTTATTGCTTTTTTATTGAAGGAGGAGCACTCGCGGTGGAGAATGCTCTGAAAGCGGCATTTGACTGGAAGACACGAAAGAACTGGGAAAAAGGCTCCAAAGTCGAGGCTTCTCAGGTGATTCACTTTGAACAGGCCTTTCACGGTCGTTCCGGATATACCTTGTCATTGACAAATACTTACGATCCGCGTAAATATGAGTATTTCCCTAAGTTTGACTGGCCGCGCATCGTAAATCCTAAGCTGCATTTCCCGATTACAGAAGAAAACCTGGCAAAGACAATTGAGGTGGAGAAGAAGGCAATTGCTCAGATTAATGCAGCTATTGCAAATAATCCTGATGATATTGCCTGTATTATTATAGAACCTATCCAGAGTGAGGGCGGCGATAATCATTTCCGCCGTGAATTCCTGCAGGAACTGCGAGATATTTGTGATAAGAATGATATTCTGCTTGTATTTGATGAGGTGCAAGTAGGAATGGGCATCAGCGGCAAGATGTGGGCTTATCAGAAACTCGGTGTTCAGCCTGACATCCTGAGCTTTGGGAAGAAATCACAAGTATGTGGAATTCTTGCCAGCAAGGGAAAGATGAATGAGGTAGAAGGACACGTATTTGAAGAGTCGTCCCGTATCAATTCCACTTTCGGAGGGAATTTTGTGGATATGATGCGCTTAAAACTTATTCTTGAAATTATAGAAAAAGACAATCTGCTTGAAAATGCAGAAAAACAAGGTGCGCTTCTCTTAGGCAGTCTTCAGGAACTCAGTGAAAAATATCCCGATAAAGTTTCTAATGCTCGTGGGGTCGGTCTTTTATGTGCATTTGACTTGCCGACATCGGAAATGCGCGATACTGTTATCAGTAAATTACGTGAAGAAGAGCATGTGGTGATTCTATCCTGTGGTCAAAATTCAATCCGTTTCCGTCCTCATTTAACTGTTACTGCAGATGAGGTTAAGGCTGCGATTGATGCTGTGGAGAGGGTTGTGAATAGGATTTGAGGTTGCCCTTCGAGGTTGCAAAACTGTTTTGCATCTCAGGGCTCGCCTTCAACAAGCTTAGAAATCGAGGTTAATCCAAGTGAAATATACACCTGTCAGCGTATTGCTTTGTAATATCATAAGGCGTGCGGGATAAATATTGAGTTGAGCTTCATGGTCTTAAATTGTTATTGCCATAATAGTTACGACCATAACAAAGCTTCTTGATTTTTATAGAAATAATAATTATTAAAGATCCATCTGGCGAAATAAATCCAGCTCCTTCTTTCCATCACAACGGGAGAATAGGCTATGTTTATGTATTGAGTTTAGCAATCCTTACTCATTAAAAGTGTATCGTACATCACCTCACTTTCTTTTCTCTCCCTTGTTGACGTGAGAACAAAGTCAATACGCCCTGTTTAAAAATAGTATAGGTGATAAATATAGTTCTACTTCCTTGATGACCTTTTCTATGGACAATCTATATACAGATAATGAAATGAATCTATTTGAGAATTTTTAAATACTTGTTCTATGAAAAATTTATTTTTACTGTAGCATTAATGTCGTTAACAATCGCATGTACCAAGAGTAGTACAACGTCACCGGACGATAACACAAATATCGGTGTAAGTATCCTCGGAAAGTGGATGATAATTGAAGATTTTTATCAAGGGGAAGACTATACAGATGAAATCGATGAATGTGAATATATGATATTAGAGTTTAAGCAAGGGAATAAATACATCATTTACATAAGTGAGGATTGCAATCTGGAAGAAGAAGAATCAGGAGAATTTTATATTGACGGAAATATAATTAAAATGGTAGATTTAGATGAAGATGGTTCAGTATATGATACCGAAGAGTATTTGTTCGAAATTAAAAACAATATTCTCACTATCCGTTCGCAAAGTGAAGATAGTTATATGAAATTTGCCAGAATGTAAGTTTTCAGAATAGTGTACGATTTTTAACAGAGGATTCCTCCAGCGGTGGACAAGTGAGGAACCTGCCTTGTCCACTTTTGTACTGATTTAGAAATCTTTTACTTGCCATGAGGAATCCACAACAGGTTGATAAGAAAGAAGTTGTTATGGAGAGAATTTTTGTAGCTAGGTTCATGTGCTGTAAAGAGTCCTCGCCATAACAAGCTGCACTCCATAGTTAAAGTGCTGGAAACCTTATCAATTTAGTGTGATTCCAATAATAAATCAGACTAAACTGTCAGCTTGAGCTTATGGATAAAGTCACATAAATAAGCAAGCTCCGGTGAAGAGGTTAATACAGGATTTTACTCTGCAATTCGTACTAATTCGGATAGTACTTATCCCTCATCTCTAACTAGCTTATCCCTGTCAAATCGTTATCCCTCCATCAATACTAATCGTTGCGCCGGAGATATATCGCGCATTATCTGAAGCAAGGAAAGTGTACAAATTGGCAACGTCTTCCGGTTTTCCGAGTTCTTTTAATGGAACCATAGATGCCATTTTTTCCAAAACATCTTCAGGCATAGCCTTCACCATATCTGTCAAGATGAAACCGGGAGCTACTGCGTTGACACGGACACCTTTTCTGCCGAGTTCCTTGGCAAGGGTTTTAGTCATGGCGATGAGTCCACCCTTGGTCGCTGAGTAGTTGGTCTGGCCGAAGTTTCCATACAGCCCTACAACTGAAGAAGCGTTTAAGATGACGCCTGAGCCATTCTCAACCATTACCGGTGCTATACTGCGTGTACAATTATATACACCTGTAAGATTTACATCGATAACCTGCTGCCATTCCGATTGCTCCATTTTTAATAAAGTAGAGTCGCGTGTAATCCCCGCATTATTTACGAGAATATCAATGCGGCCGTAGCGATTAATAGCTTCTTGGGTCGCTGCTTCTACCTGCTCAGGATTGCTCGTGTCTACCTGTTGAAAGAATACATCATATCCGTCAGTACGGTAACTTTCTGCAAGTGCTTCTCCTTTTTCCACGGAAATATCCCAGATGATAACCTTTGCACCCTCATTCAGAAAACTATCTGCAGTTGCTTTCCCTATTCCATTGGAGCCGCCGGTGATGACAGCTACTTTATCTTTTAATAAGCTCATATCGATTTATCTTTTTATGATTTTCTATGTAGCAAACTTATGATTTTCAGTCTTTATAATTTATGTATATGTGTAAAAATGGTATACATATACTGTTTTATTTATTTTTTTCTTACAATATTAGCCGTGTCAAATTAATTTGCGCAGCCCTGAGAAGGCAGTTCTTTATTGGGCGTTAACATTAAAAGATAGTTACAAAGTCTTAGAATGAGTATTTCCTCCGTAACATGGCTGATTATAGTTCTCTACATGGCAGTAATTCTTTACTTCGTCATCAGAGGAGCAAGACGCACGAAGTCTCTGGAGGATTTTGCTGTAGGAAAAGGCTTTTCGCCGATAGTTGTCGGATTGTCCCTGGCAGCAAGTGTAACGAGTGCTGCAACCTTCATAATCAATCCGGGGTTTGTGGCATTATTTGGCTGGAGTGGTTTTCTGGCAATGTCCATAATGACGCCATTAGGGTTATTTATATCCCTGATTGTTCTTACCAAGAGCTTCCAGAAAATCGGAACTACAAGTAAGGCGCTTACGCTCGCGCAATGGATAGGTAACAGATATGAGAATAGAACACATGGCATTATCATCGCTTTTCTTTCTCTTCTGCTTATCACATTTATCGTACTTATCTGTGTAGGAATGGTAAAGGTGCTCTCAAGCGCGCTCGGCACGTCAGAATTATACACATTAATTGCCTTAGTGGTCTTCGTTTTCGGCTATACGATGTTTGGCGGAGCTAATTCCATGGTAAATACCAATGCAATCCAAGCAGTTTTTATGGGAGTGGTTGCTGTAATACTATTATATTCCGGTTATCAATTCTTTGCAGATGGATGGGATGGATTCTGGTTAAAACTTGAAAGTATAGATCCCCTGTTATCTAAAAATTACAACCCGGAAAGTCCTTTATTCCGCGACTTCTTTGAAGTAGTAGTAGCCAACTTTGTTATCGGAGTAGCTATCGTCTGCCAGCCACATATCATTACAAAGTCCCTCATGCTGCGTAGTGAAAAAGATATAAATAAATACCTGGGAGTAGCAATTGCAGTTCTTACCCTCTTCTTTGCCGTACTCTTTATAGGCTTATATGCACGTCTGATGATGCCCGACCTTACATTAAACGGCGAAGCAATCAGCATGGATTCTATTGTATCCGTTTATGTAGTGGAGCGCTTCTCACCTTATGTGGGAGTATTGGTGATATTCGGTTTACTATCTGCGGGTTTATCCACATTGGAAGGATTGGTACAGTCTGTCAGTGCTACGATTACAAATGATATAATTATTCCACTTTCCGGGAAAAAATTTGCGGAAAGCACAAAGAAAAACATCAATAGAGCTGTAATTATAGCAATGATTGTCATCACGATAATCATCAGCTATGATCAACTTATCAACCCCAATCTCAGCGTTGGAATCTTTGCACAGAACGGAGTTTATCTCTTCTTCTCTGCTGCGTTTATTCCTGTCTTGTACGGGGTGTTTTTCAAGGATGTGCCCAAGCAGGCACCTTTCCTTGCTACGATTACTGCAGTTGTCGTTTATGTCGTCATTTATTACGGCAGTCTCACATCTTATTATACGGATGTAACGGTAAAAAATCCGGCGATTGCAGGCGCGATAGCGATTGTCGCCTCAACCATCGTAGGTATTCTGGCGATGTTTATTTTCAAAAAAGATAAAAACGGAGTTCTCAATGACGTATAAGAGGAATGGTAAAATAATCGGATCGGGAATGGCAGTCCCCGATCGCGTGGTAGACAACAAGTTTTTTAATGAAATATTGCAGCAGGATGTGGATACCTGGTTGCGTAAAAATGTACAGATTTACGAGCGACGCTGGGCGGAAGAAGGTGAGATGATTTCGGACCTGATTTTTTTAGCTTGCGCAAATGCTTTAAAAGCGGCAAAACTCAGTCCCGAGGATATCGATCTGCTCATCGTGGCTACCGATACACCGGAATATATTTCGCCTTCCACAGCAACAGTTGTACAAGACAAGATGAACCTCGTCAATGCCGGGACATTTGATATTAATACGGCTTGTGCCGGCTTCCCGACAGCACTTGATATCGCGAGTAAATACATTCAGGCTGACGAGAATTATAAACACGTACTTGTCGTCGGTGCATATATGATGAGCAAGTTTCTCGACGTTTATGATAAAAAAACAGCTAATTTATTTGCGGATGGTGCAGCAGCACTCGTACTTAAAGCTGTAAATGACGGATCCGGGATGCTGCAAAGCGAATTGCGTACCATGGGTGAATACAACTCCTGGATGGGAATTTATGCCGGTGGAAGTAAAAACCCACTGACGGAAGAAGTACTGGAAAAGAAAATGCACAAATTGCAATTTGTACAGAAAATCCCTACGGATATAAACCCAAGAGTCTGGACGGACATGATTCAGAAGTTATGCGCCAGAGAAGGAATTACTCCGCAGGATGTTCAGCATTATTTCTTCACGCAGATAAACATCAATACGATATTTGAAACGATGGATAATCTAGGTGTAGATAGAGAACGCGCAATCACGATTATGCATCACTACGGATATACCGGATCGGCAGCAATTCCGATGGCTTATGCCATAGCAGATGAACAAGGCAGAGTGAAAGATGGTGATATGATGATATTCATGGGATCGGGTGGGGGATTATCCTTTGCCTGTAACTTAGTAAAAAAATAGATTGATGGCAGAAGTAGCAGGACAGGACTGGCTGGCAGAGTGGGCGATTTACAGTCCTGACAAAATCGCAATTAAGGAGCATGAAACACAGCGTAAAATGAGTTACGGCGAATTGAATAACGCCGGAGGAAATATCGCTGCATATCTCCACGATGAACTCGGTCTGAGAAAAGGAGATAGAGTGGGAGTTCTTGCCGATCATTGCCTTGAATACATAGCATTATTTTCAGCAGCACAGAAAAGCGGGATTATTATTGTACCATTAAATTACCGCCTTTCTTCTGTTGAACTTGAATATATCCTCGGAGATGCTGATCCGGCAGTTTTGTTTTATGAGGATAAATACGCTGACATTCTTCCCAAGAAACGAGAAAACAAGGAGTTTAACCTCGTTGAAATAACAAATCACTGGAAACCGGAGCAGAAATCGGATTTTAAAACGCTTCAGCTGCAAGAAAACGATACGATTTTCCTTTTATATACAGCCGGAACAACCGGTTTCCCCAAAGGAGCAAAATATACGCATAAAATGCTGTTTTGGAACAGTATTAATACGGCGATGTCCTTAATCATCAATACGGAAACCAATACGGTAAACGTCATGCCACCTTTTCACACAGGTGGCTGGAATGTATTGGTAAATCCGATAATGCACCACGGTGGATACACCTGTTTATGCAAGAAATTTGACGCAGCAACTGTAAACGAGCTTATTTACAAGGAAAAAGCATCGATTTTTATGGGTGTTCCTACGATGTTGCAGATGATGGCAAAGGAAAAGAATTTTGACAAGCAGAGATTTGAGACCTTGCGCTATATCATCGTAGGCGGTGAAGCAATGCCCATACGTCTGATAGAGCAATATGCAGAGGTCGGTGTAGCGATAAGGCAGGGATATGGAATGACCGAAGTCGGCCCCAATCTCACCTCACTACACCAGGACGATGCTATTAAGTACAAAGGCTCAATCGGCAGAAGAAACTTCTATATTCAGACACGGATTGTAACAGAAGATGGAAGAGAAGCTGCTCCGGAAGAACCTGGTGAATTGTGGATAAAGGCTCCGGTTGTAACTCCGGGTTACTGGAAAAATGAAGAAGAAACCAAGAGAGCATTTGACGAAAGTGGACAATGGTTTAAAACAGGAGATGTCGTCATAAGAAATGAAGACAATTATCTCTACGTGGTCGACAGAATCAAGTATATGTTTATCAGTGGTGCTGAGAATATTTACCCATCGGAAATCGAGCGGGTAATTATGCTAATCGAAGATGTGGAACTATGCGTTGTTATCGCTGTTCCTGATGAGAAATGGGGTCAGGTGGGTAAGGCTTATGTGCAGTTGAAGAAAAAAGCCTCCTCGATAGATGAAGAAGATATAATGATGTTCTGCAAGGACAGACTGGCAAAGTTTAAACTGCCTAAGTATATCGAATTTGTCGATGAGTTCCCCAAGAATGATGCAGGCAAAATAGACAGGAGAAAGTTAAGTACCCTATCAAATACTAACATTTAATTTTATTCTTTAAAATCAATAATTATGAAACTAAGTAGAATTTTTTTATTGGCGTTTGTAGCTCTTTCAGTAGCAGTAACTGGCTGTAAGAAAGATGACACCAAAGATGACACTAAGGATGAGAACTATGATGTAATCGTAGGAAAGTGGACTTCACCTGAAGTTGCTCCTATTCTTGCAACATTTGTAGATTCAATCCATGCAGAATTCAGAAATGATCAGACTTACCTTGTAACCACTTTTAAAGATGGTGCTGAGAGTGAGTTGAAAGGATCCTATGAAACTGCTGATGGAGTAGGAACTATCCGTAATATTGTTCTTGAGCAAAGCTCACCTACAGGACTTACTTCAACCGGAATTTTCCAGGTGGATGGTGACAAAATGACTTACGAAGTAGCTCAGACTGAGCCAGCACAGACAGGTGTAACTGCTCCTACTGCTGAAGAAGGTTTTGGTAGTACTTCAGGAGGTGCTTTCGGTGAAATGAATATTCAGGTTTACTACAAGATTAAATAAACCTATTCTTATATAAGATATACTGTGTCGCATTGCGGCACAGTATATTTTCTCCATCCTGATTTGTGCCCGGAACTTGTGCTTTAATTTATTCGTTGATTTAAATTCCAGATAATTATGAGGAAAAATTACATTTTTATCTTCTTGCTATTACTGACTCCGCTATTGGCATTTGCGCAAAGCGATGAATCAAATATTGAAAAGAAAATATTTGAAATTGAAAAAGAAAAACTGCCGGTTGAAGAAAAGGTGTATATCAACGATTCGCCTTTTGACAAGGTGATGCCGGCTAAGGCTAACAGTCAGTTCCAGGCCTTGGTATTCTCCTATACACAAGGCGTTATGCAGAACTTCTCAACAGAGAATGAATTTGTAAAAGGGCAGTTTGTCGGGCGACTTTTTGGAGCCAATACGACTAATACAAGTTCCACAAAAATCGCGCGTTACTTTGAGCAACGGACTCTTCCGTTTTTCATTTATTCACCCAAGATTTTTGATGGAAAAGTTACTTTACGCGCTGCATTTCACATCGATATGACCTGGGGAGATGTCGCATACGGAACAGGTGGCCACCTGGGTGGTGCATTGTCCGGAGACCAGGTAAACCTGCAGACCCAGAACCTTGAAGTGGAATATAAACCGGCTCCTGGATGGTCTATAAACTTAGGTTTGCAAAGACTCTATGATACCCCTCATGACACCTATAGAACCCTACTTACAAAAATGATGGATACCAGCTACAGATTACACTATTGGGGAAGTAATGGAACCGGAATTTCTGTCAGAAAGGATGCTGACTGGTATAAACTCAAGGCGGGTTTTTATCAGCTGTATGAAAATAATGTGGATTTGTCAGATGACGTCCATCTCTATGAACTGACCTCGCAATTCAACGTTTCCAAGAACTGGAATATCGGTGGATCTGTCTATTATCTTAATGATAATGCTGATGGTAGAGGAGGAGTAAGTATTTACTACCAGGGTCCACGTAGCTTGCTGACTGAAATGAATGGTACTTATAAATTCCGGCTCGATCCGGGACCTGCAAAAACGAAGGTCGCATGGATAGGTACTTTCTTCAGCCGTAACGAAGACATGATGAATGATCCATTCTTTTTAACAGGATATGTCAACTCCAATATCGGATCTATCACACAGGATAAAGGTTCCGGTTATAAGAAGGAAGTTGATATACTCGGCCTTGCGGCAAATTTAAGATTGGGCTGGCGATACGGGCAGACTACTAATGACGCTATTACTGCTGACGTGATTTATTCGTCAGGAAATCATGGCGGTATTGCCGATGGGAAATATACAGGAGTTATTACGGGGAATACATGGGGAAGCCCGGTAGGACTCGTGGTGAGTTCCGGCAGTTACCTCGTTTTTCCACATGCTAATGTTATTAACAGATATGTGGCAGCTGTTACAGACTTGTCCAATATCGGTTATGGAATTACAGGAGGGACATTGAACTTCGGATATGATATAATCCCTAATAAATTCCACGCTAAAGTAGGTACTGCGGCTGCTCTTGCCAATGTTGCTCCGACTGATGGTGGCTTTTTTGTAGGCTGGGAAGTAAACGGTAAACTCGTTTATGATCTGGGAGCATTCCTCTCGATTGAAGCACACGCCGCTTATATGGGCTTGGGGGACTTCTACGATAGCCCACTTGTAAATGGTGGAGTAGATACGAGGCCGGTAAGTCCATGGACAAGCTTTATCGCAATGAGATGGCTTATATTTTAATCCTTTAAATACCAAGAATTATGAACAAGATATATCTGGCATTTGCCGCTTTATTGCTCTTTTCATGCACAGCAAGCAAACATATACCGACATTGGAAACATTTCAGGATATAGAATATCGTTACGAAACGCATAAAATAAAATTGTCTGATGATTTAACCCTTGCTTATGTGGAAGAAGGGGAAGGAGATCAGGTAGTAATCAGTATTCACGGCCTGGGAAGCTATCTTCCTGCATGGGATAAAAATATAGGAGACTTGTCCGATAAGTACAGAATGATCGCCATCGATTTGCCCGGATATGGTAAATCTTCCAAAGGCAATTATGAGTACTCCATGACATATTATGCAGCAGTTGTAAAGGAATTTGCGGAAGCTAAAGGATTCAAAAAAATTAATATCGCCGGACATTCCATGGGTGGACAGATAGCGCTAGTTACTGCTCTGCAATACCCGGAATTGGTTGATAAACTGATTTTGGTCGCGCCGGCAGGATTTGAGGTGTTTAATAAGGGTGAGAGAGAGTGGTTCCGTAATGTGATGACTGTCGATGGAGTAAAACACACTACTGTCGAGCAGATACGTTCCAATTTGTCCTATAACTTCTACAGAATGCCAGCTGATGCCGAATTTATGTTTACGGATAGAGTTGCAATGCGAAAGGCAGCTGACTTTGATGCATATTGCTACGCAGTGGCGCAGTCAGTACGCGGTATGGTCGATCAGCCTGTGTATGATTTTTTACCCGAGATAAAGCATGAAACTCTGGTTCTCTTTGGGGAAAATGACAACCTCATCCCCAATCGTTTCCTGAATGGAGGTAAAACAGAGAAATATGCAAAGGACGGCAGCTCCAGGATGCCAAATGCCAAACTGATAATGCTGCCAAAGACTGGCCACTTTGCCCAGTATGAGCAGGCAGAGCGCGTAAATGAGGAAATCAGAGCATTTCTGAAATAAGAAACCGGAAGTTATAAACGGTCTAACTTGAAAACTGGATTATACTAGATATATTCTGCTTAAAATCATTGTAAAAGTGTCAAAAACAATAACGGATTCACAGGAAATACTCAACTGCCCACGTTGTGACAGTGAATCTGTTGTGAAAAGTGGATTTGTCAATAATCGGCAGCGATATCTCTGTAAGGATTGTAGCTATTATTTTTCCGTACAAAAAAGTGGAAAGAGAATTGATAATTACTACGTCATAAAGGCGCTGCAACTTTACCTTGAGGGATTAAGTCTCCGTGAAATTGAGCGGAATCTGGGGGTTTCGCATTCGACAATCAGTAACTGGATCAGGAAATACAATATCAAGAAACCTGACTTGCATGCCTACAACCCGAGCTATAGGATTTTAACCTTTGAGGAAATGCAGGAATACTTGTCTGATCGGAAGAATTTTGAAGATCGAGGGATGATGATCACGGAGCTTGGGAATAAGTATCTGGTGGTGCATTGGCAGAAGATGACAGAGTGAAATCTACTATTTTAGTTTAAGGATAAGGTTAAGAGGGGCGAAGGATCTATTGTGAGTAATGGATAATCATTAAATGTTATATTGCCAATCAAAACGGATTTCTACCTACGCTACGCTTCGGTAGACAAGGTTCCGAATTCCATGCGAATTTAGCTTTAAATACTTAGTGGGTGGCGTATGGAACTCCGAGCGCCGAGGTTTTTGGTGTTTTTTAGGGTAATGATAAACCTATCAGGTTTGTCCGTACTTCACTAGGAATATGGACTTAAAAACTAAGGTATGTGGATACACAATCATCGAAAAAACCTGACAGGTTTTCCGTGATTCTATTGAGCTTATAAGCTTATCAATAACCTCAGTGCTGTCAGCATCATAATTATAGTATTTATGCTTTAGGGCAGTATTAACCTGTCAGGTTTATCCGTTCTTGACTAGGTCTATGGGCTTGAATATTAAAGTATTTAGATGCAAAAGCATTGAAAAACCTGATAGGTTTTTTGTAATATTCCCAATATATGGGCTGATGTCAATAGCATCCCACGGTCGTGCATTGGCAGAAGATGACAGAGTGAATTTAGGTTAAGGCTAAGTTTAAGGTTGAGATTGACCCTGTGAAATGGCTGTCGCCATAAGCTCGGCTCATATTTCACTGGGTAAAAAGGGACGAAGGATGTATAGAGAATAGTGAATAACTTGAAAATAGAGCCCTTTTAAGAAATGAAATCAGTGTATATCTGCGTCGCGAAGCATTAGCCTTATCCGCGTTCCATATACGATTACTGGCCTTGTTAATGAATGATGACATCCTCTATGGCGGGTTGTCTGAGGCGCAAAGAAGATAATTTCTATGCCTTCATTAACTATCTGTTAACTATCTGAGTTTAAAACAATTTCAAAAGTGCTGCGTTTAAATGCCTTTACGACTAAATCATTAGAATATTTTTAAAAAGAAAAACTATTAAATTTTATGAAATTTTTAAATTATTTGTTTATCGCAGTTATTGCATCATTTGTAGCTGTAGGTTGTGCGAATGTTGAGGCGAGTACGGAAGCTACTGAAATGAGAGAAGCTGCAGCCAAATCCACCTCAGCCGTAAATTATAATGTCAACGCAACTGACTCCAAGGTATTATGGGAAGGATACAAATCAACTGGAACTACTCACCATGGTACAATTAACGTTAAAACAGGCGAAATCCACGTAGAAAACGGAAAATTAACCAGTGGGAAATTCATTATTGATATGACTACTATTGAGGACCATGACCTGGAAGGGCAATACAAAGCTAATCTTGAAGCACACCTTAAAGGGACTGCCAGTGGAAAAGAAAATGACTTCTTTAATACTACAGAATTCCCGACAGCAGAATTTGTAATTACTGATGTTGAAGAGGTAAACAACCAAGATGGTGTAAATACTAAAATTAACGGTAACCTTACAATTAAGGGAATCACTCATAACATAGGTTTCCTTGCACAGGTTGATGTAGATGGTAATAAAGTAAAGGCTACTGCTCCTTTATTCACGATTGACAGAACTAATTGGGAGGTAATGTTTATGGCTAAGTCCATAATGAATGACCTTAAAAACGGATTTATCAATGATAATATCGGTGTTAGCTTGCAGATTGAAGCAGACCAAGGATAAATTTTTTTCATAGTGAATTGAAAAAGCCATTGGAAATTAGTTTCCAATGGCTTTTTTTATACCGTATGAGTTTTCCGGTACTTTTCCTTCAATACCACTTACCAAGGTTTCCAGATAAGCCATATCTTCTTCCGCATTATCTGTGGGGAAGAAAGGTTTATGAAAGACAACTTCCTTTTTACCGTAGTCAAAGGAAACCATAATTATGGCAGCTTTAGCTTGTTTGGCAATCCAGTAATATCCGGTTTTTAGCTTTTCAACCTTTTTACGTGTTCCTTCCGGTGCAATCGAAACATAAAATTGCTCATGTTCATTGAAAATCTGAGCTACTGCATCTACAAAGTTGGTACTTTTACTTCGGTCTACCGGATAACCCCCTAATGATCGCATAAGTCTTCCGAATGGAAATTTAAACAGCGACTTCTTCCCCAGAAATCTTATGTTTGCCTTCATAGCACTACGGACAAGGAGACCCAAAGGAAAGTCCTGCCAGGCTGTATGCGGAACGACAGCACATATAGCCTTGTCTACTTCATGTGGGTGATGGCCGAGAATTTTCCAACCCCATAACTTAAGAAATGCTTTTGAAAACCAAGCCCCCATTATCTATGATATGTTTATAATGTAAACACTTTATCGCCGTTAGCCTCTTGCTGTTTAAATTGCTTTATCAGTTCGAGAGCATCGGGAACGACATCACTACATAAGACAATCAGAGAACCTTTTTCCGCGGTGTTGAGTGCATGTAATATTGCTTCTCTTTCCGATGGAATAATCGTCAGCTTTTTACCGGGATCTTTTTTCTCAATTCCGGTCTTAAGAAGGGCAATGAGTTCTTCTTCTGTACGCCCTCTGAGGTTTTTATCCTGTCTGATAATTATCTCGTCAAACATTTCTGCAGAAATCTCTCCTACTTCTATTGTGTCCTGATCTCTTCGGTCACCCACACCTGCAATTACGCCTACTTTCTTAGTTGCATCGTATTTGTCAGTAAAGACCTTCAACGCTTCCATCCCGGATGCATTATGAGCAAAGTCCAGAAGCACATCAAAGTTATCGAAGTTGAACATGTTCATTCTTCCCGGAGTCTGAGATGGAGAAGGAATAAATGTTTCCAGAGCTGCACGCATATCGTCAATCGGAATACCTTGAACATTGGCTGCGATGATTGCAGGTAGAATATTTTGAATCATAAAATCTGCTTTACCACCAAATGTCAATGGAATGTTTTCCGCACGCATAACGCGCATTTTCCATACTCCTCTGCACAGAGTCACATAGCCATCTTCATATACTGCAGTAATACCACCTAGTTTTTGGAGAGCTTTGATTCTAGGATTATTTTCATCCATGGAAAACAGAGCCAGATTGCAATTGATATTGCGTCTCATTTCATAAACCAGGTCATCATCAGCATTGAGGATAGCATAGCCGTCCGGCAAAACGGTTTCAGGGATTACTCCCTTTACTTTGGCTAGTTGCTCGATGGTGTTAATACCTCTCAGTCCCAGATGATCCGGGGCCACATTAGTAACGATTCCCACCTCACAACGTTTAAAGCCCAGCCCGGCACGCAATAAGCCCCCTCTAGCACACTCGAGCACTGCAAAGTTTACAGTAGGATCCTTAAGTACAAACTCTGCACTCACCGGTCCTGTGGTATCTCCTTTCATGACCATTTGGTTCTGAATATAGATACCATCACTTGTTGTATAGCCAACACGGTAACCGTGCATCTTAACCATGTGTGCTATAAGGCGCGTTGTAGTTGTTTTTCCGTTTGTTCCGGTAACTGCGACAATAGGAATTCTACCGGTGTCACCGTGTCTTGGGAACAGCTTGTCTACGACCGGAGCAGCGACGTTACGCGGCAGGCCTTTGGTCGGTGAAAGGTGCATACGGAATCCAGGACCAGCATTTACCTCTAGCACAGCACCACCTGTTTCACTCAGTGGTTTACTGATATCTGATGTCATAATATCTATTCCGCAGATATCGAGGTCGATAATCCTGGAAATGCGTTCAGCCATTGCCACATTGGAAGGGTGAACGATATCTGTTATATCTTCAGCAGTACCTCCCGTACTTAGATTTGCCGTGTCTTTTAATATAAGTGTCTCGCCTTCCGGCAAAACAGTTTCTTCATTATAACCTTTTGACTCTAGGATTATCCTGGTCATACTGTCTATTTCTATCAGAGTAAGGACTTTCTCGTGTCCGTAACCTCTTCTAGGATCACTGTTTACCTCGTCAATGAGTTCCTGAATTGTCGATTTGCCATCGCCTACAACATGCGCAGGTGTTCTCAATGCAGCTGCTACGAGTACATTATTAATTACGAGTAGCCTGTAGTCGTGTCCGGTAATGTATTTTTCAATAATTACTCTTCTGGATACATTTTTTGCTTCATGAAAAGCAGTAAGGGCATCTTCATAGTTCTGGATATTTACCGTGATTCCTCTACCGTGGTTTCCATCGATAGGTTTAACTACGAGAGGATAACCCACGTAATTGCATGCGGATTCCAGACTTCTTTCCCTGGTAATGACATCACCTCTAGGTACCGGAATTTCAGCTTGGTCCAGGAGGTATTTGGCATCTTCTTTATCTCCTGCAAGTTCAACACCTATACTACTTGTTTCACTCGTTACAGTAGCCTGAATTCTTTTTTGATTAGCTCCATAGCCGAGTTGACAGAGAGAATATCGATTCAATCTGATCCATGGAATACCGCGGTTTTCAGCTTCTGCGATAATGGATCCGGTACTTGGCCCCAATCTTTCATCTTCCCTGATTTCCCGCATACGCTGGATATCGGCTTCAAGATCGTAATCTTTTCCATCGATAATTGCCTGGCAAATATCTACGGCGGCTTTAGCGGCATATCTTCCTACGTTTTCCTCAATATAGCTGAAAACCACATTGTAAACGCCTTTTTCACCATATCCTCTCGTCCTACCAAATCCGGTATCCATCCCCGCCAGAGTCTGTACTTCGAGTGCAATATGTTCAATGACATGCCCCATCCAGGTACCTTCTTTAACCCTTTCAAAGAAACCTCCGGGTTCACCTACAGAACAGCGGTGACTGTATAGAGTAGGCATCATGGCTTCCAGACGTTCAAAGAATCCGTCAATCTTGTTGGAAGGATATTCTTCCATCTCTTCTAAATCCAGAACCATTACAATCAACTTGTGGCGACGTATAGACCAATAGTTTGGGCCACGCATAGCATTGATACTTCTTATATGCATAACAGAAAGATTTTAATGAAACACTTGAATTTAGTAAATGTATGATTAATTTTGGGACATTTAATGTAAAAATGTAGCTAAATTATTTCAATTTATGGAAGTAAAAGGGACTCTAATACCCATAGGAGGGAACGAGGATAAAGGGAATGACGAGACAGAAATGTATACGCTTGAATACATTCATGAAGGAATTCTTTCCAGGGTAGTAAAAGAGAGTGGAGGCAAGGATGCCAATATTGTCGTAATAACTTCAGCATCTTCTATTCCGGTGGAAGTGGGAAAGACATATTTGGCAGCTTTCGCTAAGTTAGGATGCGAGAATGTGTATATTTTTGATATACGCAGTAAGGAAGAAGCCGAGAAGCCTGAATATCTAGAGCTTGTACGTCAGGCGGATTGCGTGTTGTTTTCAGGAGGAGATCAATCCAAGATTGTTAAATACATCAAGGATACTAAGCTTGATGAAATCATACGAGAGAAGTACATCAACGAAGAATTTGTCCTAGCTGGGACGAGTGCAGGCGCTATGTGTATGAGTAATCCGATGATTAAAGGTGGAGGAAACCAGGACATTCTTAAAAAAGGTGCGGTTCTGATGGGTAAGGGAATGGGCTACAACCCCAACCTTATTATCGATTCACATTTTATCCGGAGAAGAAGGTTTGGAAGACTTGCAGAAGCTTGTGCCCGTTATCCTAAGTTTATAGGTATTGGTCTTGGAGAAGATACCGGACTTATTATAAAAAACCAGACTCAATGTGAGGTTATCGGATCGGGGATGATGATTTTATTTGACCCCAGAAAGCTTACACATAACAATCAACGTATTGTGGAAGAAGGCTCGCCGATGTCCATTGCTAACCTGCGTATTCATATACTCGCTGCGGGAGATACAATTCATATCGGAGAAGCTGAGGTGCTTATTTCAGTGAAAA
>CAYRFF010000045.1:0-24699 GCA_964423575.1 uncultured Saprospiraceae bacterium
GATAGTAATTAAGTAATAAGCACGTGGTGAATTGATAATGAATCATTATCGATAAGTCACAGTTAATTACTGATGAATAAATGAAAGCCTGTCTTGGTTAACCAAGACAGGCTTTCTTTATTTTGTGATTGTGTTTACTAGTGATTGAATAAATGCTGATTAATTTCGTTAGAATAAGAGAAATTGTAATTTTGGATTTATAATAGTTAAAGCCTTAGATGGGACAATCAGTGTATCGTAATATCTTACTAATTATCGGAGCATTTATTGCTTTCGTTTACTTGCAATCCTGTCTTTCGTCAGTTGATTTCACGGAAGATGCTGTTGAACTTAGATTTTCGGTTGATACTTTGAAATTCGATACTGTGTTTACCGCAAGAGGGACGGCAACACGACATTTTAAAATCTTCAATCCTGAATCAAAGGCGGTAAAGACAACTGTGCAATTAGGTAAAAGAACAGCTTTTTTTAGAATGAATGTGGATGGTTATCCGGGTGACAAAATTGAAGACATAGAAATACTTGCCAGAGATAGTATTTACGTATTTGTGGAAGCTATAATAGACCCCAATCAGCCCTTGTCCATCTCGCCCTTTATTGTTGAAGATAATATAATCATAAGCACTAATGGTGTTGAGCAGAAAGTCCATCTTGAAGCATTCGGCCAGGATGCCATATATCTGACTCCTGATAGTTATCAGGGGAAGCAAGTCTACTTATCCTGTGATATGGGAGATGTTCTATGGGAAGATGAAAGACCTTTTATATTGAACGGTATTCTGGTAATAGATAGTTGTACGTTAAATCTGGCTCCTGGGACAAAATTATACGTTCACGGCGGTGTTCAGAAACAGGGGGATGCAATTTATAATGATGGTGCGATTTTAGTACTGAAACATGGACAGGTTAAAGCAATTGGAAATCCTGATAATTGGATTACTATTGGAGGAGATAGACTTGAATCAGAGTTTGAAAATGTGGCAGGACAATGGAACGGAATTAGATTTCTGGAAGGTTCCAAGGGGAATAGTATAGAGAACTGCCTGATTAAAGATGCTATTATTGGCCTTATGGTTGACTCCCTGTCGGAGCTTGATATTCATAAGAGTATTATCAGAAATTCTGCAATGACTAATCTGTACTCATTGGCCGGAAATGTTACTTCCTCAAATTCCTTATTTGCGAATTCAGGTGAGACCTCAGTGATTTTAAATGGAGGGGGGAACTATGATTTTACTTATGTGACGATTGGAAATCATGGGACGGGAAGTAATGGACTCTTCTTGTCTAATTTATATCCGATAGGCCAAGATGAATTTGTTTATTTCCCCATAAACCTGAATATCAGGAATAGTCTGATAAGTGCCGGAATAAGTGATGCATTTGCCATGAGTCTCCTGGATAGAGAATATAAGGAAATAGATATTACTATTCAGGATACCGGTATTAAAAGCAAGGAACTTACGGAAGGGGATTATTCCTTTCCTGATTTTTATGAACATTTCAATACTGCATTCAGAATTGAGACGAATGACCGTCTTTTTATAAATCCTGTTGGACTTGATTACAGGTTGGATAGTCTCTCCATTGCTGCGGATAAAGCACTTCCTCTCTTGGGATTTTCTGATGATATTATCGGGAATCAGCGCGATCCGGCCAGCCCCTCTGCAGGTTGCTATGAATATGAGTTTGATGATTAAGCTTAGGCAAATGTTAAAACCGGATTCTTATTTATGAATTTTCTTTACTTAAGTCCAACGCTCCGACTTTTGTGAAAGCTAAGAAAAGAATGCCGATAAAAAAGAATATTGCCAGCGAAAGCAAACTATTTCTCATCCCTCCTGTCAATTGCTCCACCAGCCCAAAAATAAAGGTCCCTGAAACAATCGCCATCTTTTCCAGGATGTCATAAAAACTAAAATAAGTAGTCATTTCACTTTTTCCTGTTCTGACAAACTTGGAATATGTAGAACGGCTTAGTGACTGGATCCCACCCATAACCAGCCCAACACCTCCTGCCAGAATAAAGAAATAAACCTTATCGTAGACGAAGAAACCGATTGTACAGATGGAGAGCCAGATAAATAACATCGTTATGATGCTTAGCTTGTTACCTATGAGACGTGATAAAAATGCAAATAAATACGCGCCTGCAATCGCCAGTATCTGGAGAAGAAGAATAGTGATGATAAGCTCACTACTTGTAAAGCTGAGTTCCTTCTCTGCAAATGTAGGTGCGAGGTATAATACGCAGTGCACACCAGCGCTATAAAAGAAAAAAGAAGCCAGAAACCGGACGACATACTTATGGCTTCGCAACTCTTTAAAAACATTTTTCACTTCTTGTATACCTGCTCCGACAAACTCAAAAATCCTACCGCGTTTATTGTCAGCTGGCAGATGATACATTGACAAGAGCCCAAATCCTATCCACCATACACCTACCATCGCAAAGCTTAGCCTTATGGCAAATTGAGAATCCGGAAGGAAAAAGGTATTCGGGTATGTTATCATGATTAGATTGCATATCATCAACAATACACTACCAATATATCCATAAGCAAATCCTCTTGCACTGACCATATCCATTTTTTCTTCGGAACTGATGAGAGGCAGATAGGAATTGTAAAATACGAGACCACCGGAAAACCCTATTGTACCAAGGATAAATAGACCTATGCCCAGCACCCACAACTCCGCACTGCTGAAGAAAATAAGACCAATACAGCTTAGGCCCCCCAGGATGGTAAAAAAGCGCAAAAAAGTTTTTCTTCTACCACCGACATCCGATATCCCACTCATTATGGGACTCAATATCACTATGATCATATATGCCAGTGAAATAGCCCAGGCATAAATAGTGGTATTTGAGATTTCTGTTCCTGCAATTGTAATATAATCATCGGTTATTGAGGTGTAAAAAGCCGGGAAAATAGCGGTAGCTATTACCAGTGCATAAGCGGAATTAGCCCAGTCGAATAAAGCCCAGTAATGAATTGTCTTTTTATTATCCAGTTCATGGATTTTATTCTTTGTCATATTCCGGTTTTAATCAGCTTATGTAATATATTGGACTTGTTTTACTTAAAGTAGGTAAGAAACAAAAAAAGAAAGTATTTTTAAGGAAATTACTTGGGAAAATCATTGTAGCATTAATTTATTCTGATATATCAGCAGATGAAGATAGTAATACTTTCAAGGAGTACTCAATTATACTCAACGAGAAGCCTGGTTCTGGCCGGAAGAAGGAGAGGGCATTATATGATTGTCCTGGACCACATGAATTGTGATCTTACAACACAGAACGGTTATATTGATATCTCCTATAATGGAATTCAAATCAAAGGTATTTCAGCGATTATTCCCAGGATAGGTGCTTCCGCGACTACACATGGCTCATTGGTTATCAGGCAGTTTATGAATAGAGGAGTGTACTCTACCTTGACTCCCGAAGCTTTGATGAGTGCGAGGAATAAATTCACCAGTTTACAGATATTATCCCATAATGGAATCCCGGTTCCCAGGAGCATCCTCTCTTCCAATGCAGACTCTATTGGACCTCTATTGGATAGAATGGGAGAACCTCCTTATATAATTAAATTGCTGAATTCTACTCATGGGCTGGGAGTATTGATTGCTGAGTCTAAGAGACAGGCTGAATCTCTCGTTTCTGCTTTTAATGGCATGAGACAGCAAGTGCTCGTGCAGGAATTTGTTAAGGAAAGCAGGGGAAGAGATATACGTGCATTTGTCGTGGGAAATAAGGTTGTCGCAGCCATGGAGCGGGTAGCACAAGACGGAGAATTCCGATCCAATTTACACCGTGGGGGTTCCGGACATATTGTTGAATTAACTGAACTTGAAGAGGAAACAGCACTTAAATCATGCAGTCTGATGGGGCTGTCGATTGCCGGGGTAGATATCCTGAGATCAGATCGCGGACCGTTGGTGCTTGAGGTTAATGCCAGTCCCGGGCTTGAAGGAATAGAGAGTGTTACAGGAATTGATATTGCCGGTCAAATTATTAGATTTGTAGAAGGACGAGTTAAACACGCTTATCCTTTTTAAAATTTATGTTATGGAGAAAGAAAAGCTTGAAATAGCCGGAGTTGAAGTATTACGGGGAGAATCAAAGGTAGTGAAGATCCACATTGGGAATCTGACTACCGGTGCAGAGGCCTTTATCAATGCATTTGTATATAGTAGCGATGAACCGGGGCCTGTGGTTCTCGTCCAGGGCGGAATGCACGGGGATGAAATTAATGGTGTAGAAATAGTAAGAAGGCTGATATATTCAGGAACCTTCAATAAGCTCAAGAAAGGAACGGTAATCGCTATTCCGCTCATCAATTCTTATGGTTTCCTGCAACTCACGAGAGAAGTGCCTGACGGTAAGGATATTAACCGTCGATTTCCGGGGATTAAAGATGGCTCACTGGCTAGCCGGATTGCCTATTCTCTGGTTGAGAATATTGTACCATTATTGGACCTGGCCATGGATTTTCACACGGGTGGAGCCTCTCGATTTAATTATCCCCAAGTACGTTATTCTGAAGGAGATGAGAAGAGTAGAAAGCTGGCAATTGACTTTGCTGCACCGTTCATCATTCCTAAAAAAGTTATTGATGAGTCGTTCAGGAAAGTTCTGGCAGATAATGGTATTCCTAATTTAATCTACGAAGGGGGAGAAGCTCTACGGTTAAATATTTACCCCATTGAAACTGCGATCAGAGGCGTGAAACGCGTATTGTATATGAATGGGATGATAGAAAAAGCACCGGCTGTAAGCCACCGCGTCCTTGAATTTAAAAAGAGTAGCTGGATTAGGGCTCGACATGGGGGGATGTTTGAATGGACTAAGTCCAGTGGTCAGGAGGTCAAAAAGGAGGAGCCGATAGGTAGAATTAAGGATCCGTATGGAAAATATAATACAGCTGTCGCCAGTATGGAGGATGGCTTTATTGTGGGCCATAATAATTCGCCCTTGATATACGGAGGAGATGCATTATTTAATATAGGCTATGATATCCAGGAAATTACTTCATTTTAGAATTGTATTAATTCTGCTGTGTTCCGGAGCGACAATTCTTTGGAGCCAGAATTCCCTTTCCGACTTCTTAAGTCACAATTCTCTGGATGGTGCACAGGTAGGTATCAGTGTAATCAATGCTAAGACAGGGGAGACCTTGCTAGGATATAATGATGATAAATATTTCACTCCTGCATCAACATTGAAGCTTATCACGGGTTATGCAGGCTTGAAATTGTTGGGCCCACAATTTACTTTTCATACCGACCTTGCATATAGCGGAAAGATTGAAGAAGGAGTGCTCAAGGGAGATTTAATCGTTATAGGAGGTGGAGATCCGACACTGGGTAGCGAGAAATTTCCAGAGAATAAAGATAGGGAAGAGCTGCTTAAAACAATTGGCTGGATTGTACAGAAAGAAGGTATCAAAGAAATCAATGGGAATATTACCATTTACTCGGGACGTTATGAAGACTTTGAAGAAATTGAGAAGTGGCCATTTCAGGACCTTGCAAATTATTATGGCACAAGTGCTTCAAGTATCAATATTCAGGAAAATTCTTATGAAATACATTTTGAGAGGAGCGTACAGGCTGGAGTGCTGACGCGTATAAAACAGACCAACCCACCGATTGATACTATTCTGTGGAATAATAGAGTAAAGACAGGTGCGACAGGTTCGGGGGACCAGGCTTATATCCACGGTTCTCCATTTTCGAGAGAAAGAGAAATCAGAGGTACAATTCCGGCAGGGAAAGGTAATTTTGTTATACGTGGAAGCCTGCCATATCCTGCATTCCATTTTGGGAAGTGGATTCAGAATGAGTTGAAACGTAGAGATATTTCAGTGCATGGAAAAGTAATAGTTACCAAAGAGACTCCGGAGCAGGGATATACTCAACTAGCTAATTTTAAGAGTCCTACATTACTGGCTATCGTTAAGGAAATGAATGAACGTTCTGTAAATCTATATGCAGAAGCTATTATAAAGGAAATAGCATATCAGAAAACCGGATTTGGGAAGACAGCTGACGGAATAAAGGAAGTGTTTAGCCTACTAGCTGCTGAAAAAGATAAGTTCAAAATGGTAGATGGAAGCGGATTATCTCCATTTAACGCGATTAGTCCTGCTGTATATAATCGCTTTTTAATGCAAGCCTCTCAAGATGCGCAATTGAAGAATGATTTTATAGGAACCATGGCCGTCTATGGTCGCACGAGAACTCTGAAGTCGGTACTTAGGAATTCCTCTCTGGCCGGGAAGGTAAGGGGAAAGAGCGGTTCAATTACCGGGGTGAGGGCGTATAGCGGACATTTGATATCTGAAAAGGGAACTGAGCTGTGCTTTGTCGTTTTTATAGACAAATTTTATGAACGTTGGTCGGAGACCAAGCCGGCCTTTGAGAAGTTTATAATGACAATTTCACGCGATTATTAAGCTTACGCAAATGGCAAATTCTGCTTTTCGATAACCCTATTGAAATGCTTGAAAATGAGATTCACAGAAGTTTATTCCTCCTTCTATCTGATTAATATCTTATCTTGTGCTATTGGGATTGTAAGCCCGGTTTTAAACAGTTATTTAAATTGTCTCTGCTTGATTAAGCATTTGAAAAATGGCATATAGTAAACTCCTTGTTTTTATAATTCTCGTGGTTGGATTGATAGCTTGTCAGTCTGAAAATAAAAATGGCAACTCCGAAACTGATTCAAAAGCAGAGACTATTACTGTAGAAAATCAGAAAGAGAGCGGGACACAGTATGTCGATTATTCCGGAGAAATCTCTACTCGTATTAACTGGCAAAAGCCAGATTCAATTATTGCTTTAATGGGCAATCTCAGTGATAAAACTGTTGCTGAGATCGGAGCCGGGACGGGATTTTTTATATTTAGGCTTGTACCGTTTGCGCACAAGACAATTGGAGTTGATATCGATAGGGGTGTGATAGGTTACCTGGACAGTATCAGAATTAATTATTTGCCGGAAGGCGTAAAAGATAAACTGGAATTAAGACTTGTTCCTCCCAATGACCCCATGATAGAGGAGGGAGAAGCGGATATCATTTTAATTGCTAATACATTTGCCTACCTACCGGATAAAGAGAATTATTTGCGAAAGCTTAAATCATCCCTTAAGGAAAATGGCCGACTTTTCATCATAGATTTTAAAATGCATCGCATTGACGTAGGGCCTGATCGCGACGAGAAAATTGCGCAATTTCAGGTAGAAGATTATCTGATAGATGCCGGCTATGATATCCTTCTGTCCAGCGATATGATTCTACCATATCAGTACCTTATTGTGGCACGCTAAGGGCTGAAATTATCGATATTTAATTAAGCTGTCTCGCTCCGGTCCTGTTGAAACCAGAGTGACAGGGATATCGAGTGCTTTGGAAATAAATTCTATGTACTTACGCACTTCTACTGGTAGATCTTCCGGAGTTTTCTTATCCATTACCGGATTGCTCCAGCCATCGAAGCTCTTATATACCGGTTCAATACCGGGAGTACCCAGGTCGAAAGGAAGCTCCTCTGTCCGCCCCATATCCGTATTGTACGCTGTACACACATCAAAGGATGCAAAGTAATCGAGGACGTCTACTTTGGTAAGTACGATTTGACTTACACCATTCAGCATGCAGGCATACTTGAGTTGCGGCAGGTCGAGCCAACCACATCGGCGCTCACGGCCTGTCGTCGCACCAAATTCATGTCCGTATTTCTGCAGTAAAGCTCCGGCCTCATTTTTTAACTCCGTGGGGAAAGGGCCCGAGCCTACGCGGGTGCAATATGCCTTACTGATTCCAAAGACTTCATCAATAGCCTGAGGTGGAATTCCGAGCCCAAGGCAAGCGCCACTGGTAATAGTATTGGAAGATGTGACAAATGGATAAGTTCCATAGTCGATATCAAGCATTGAACCCTGAGCACCTTCCGCAAGTATATTCTTTCCATCTGCGAGGGCAGCGTTTACATAATATTCACAATCGATAAAGTTATAGTCGCGTAGCTCTTCCACTGCACTGAACCACTTCTCCTCTTCAGTTGCTAAATCAAATTCTATCTCGGGAAGACTTGCCAGAAGTCCCAAGTGCTTTTCTTTTAGCTTGGAATAGGATTCTTGAAAATTTTTCTCCAGAATGTTTCCTATACGGAGTCCGTTCCTCCCTGTTTTATCCATATAAGTAGGACCGATGCCCTTCTGGGTAGAACCTATTTTCTCTGTTCCTTTAGCTGCTTCAGAGGCCCTGTCCAGCATTCTATGTGTAGGGAGAATAAGGTGTGCTTTTTTGGCTATAAAGAGGTTGTGTTTACAGTGAATTCCCATCTTGGCAAGAGATTTAATCTCTGCGCTCAGAGTGATGGGGTCAATTACCACTCCATTTCCTATAATATTCTCGACATCTTCTCTGAATATTCCAGATGGTATAGTGTGCAATACAATTTCTTTGTCCTTGATTTTTATCGTGTGTCCGGCATTTGGGCCACCTTGGAAACGGCAGACGAGGTCATAATATGGAGATAGGTAATCAACAATTTTTCCTTTTCCTTCATCGCCCCACTGGAGGCCTAGTAAAACGTCAACTGGCATATTGGTCCTTAACTTTAATTAAGTACAAAGATAAGTATTCCAATAGAGATAAGGGGCTGAAATAGAAATTAAAATACGTTGAATATTATTGCCCGTGAATTATGGGAAAACTATGAAAAAGTATTGTTGTAGGTTCCTGTAAATAAGAACTACAATGCGATTTATGACTCTTTTAGTCTTTTCTCACGACAATCCTTGCACTCTCCATATAAATTCAGGGAGTGATGAGTTACACTAAAATCAAAAAAGTCTTCCATCATATCTTTTATCTGCTGAATACGCGGGTCACAGAACTCCAGCACCTTTTCGCAATTGGTACAGATGATATGGTCGTGTTGCTTGTAGTGATATGATTTCTCATACCTGGCAAGATTTTTACCGAATTGATGCCGTTTTACAAGATCACAGTCCATAAGGATTTCCAGTGTATTGTATACTGTCGCACGGGAAACTCTATATTGTTGGTTTTTCATGTGGATGTATAAATCTTCAGCATCGAAGTGTTCATCCATTGTATAGATTTCTTCAAGGATATTGAAGCGCTCAGGTGTCTTTCTATATCCCTTGTCTTTAAGAAAATCCGAAAAGACTTCTTTTATTTCCTCCAGTACTTCTTGTTTAACTTCGCTCGTTTGCATTATAAAAGGCCTTTGAAATGTTAACTTTCTGTTCTTTTAACACTCGATATGCCTTCTAAGTTCTTGATTTCTTTAATTGAGTGATTAAGTTGGTTCACATTCATAACGAGAATACTCATCTTACCCTCAAAGTAACCTTCCTTTCCTTCAATACTGAAAGAGCGGATATTCAAGCCTAACTTGGAGGAAATGGTATTGGTTATTTTTTCAATAACTCCTATCCCAGTATCGACTCCTGTTAGAACGAGATTGGCAATAAAGGTGCTTTGAGTCTGACTTGCCCAGTCAGCTCGCATAATCCTGTAACTATAGTTGGCATACAAGTTAGGCGCATTTGGACATGATTCCGAATGTATTTTTACACCGGAACCCGTGGTGAGAAAGCCGAATATCTCATCTCCCGGTAATGGGTGACAACATTGTGCAAGTTCGTATACGTATGATTGAGCAGGTTCTCCATCCAGAAGGATAAGAGTCGATTCCTGGGCTGCAATCTCATCAGCTTTACTCTGTTTATCTATTTCAGGTACTTCTTCAGCCGGACTGGTTTTAGGAATGACAAAGTTCCTTTCTTGAATCTCCAGTTGCTTTAATGCGCTGGGAGAAAAGTCTTCGTTATATATTGAATTGAAGAGGTCGAAATGACTCTTGAAACCAAAAAAAGATTTTATCTTATCGATATTCGCCTCGGTGAACTCGACCTTCATACTCTTGAATTTTCTTTCAAGAATTTCTTTCCCGAGCCCTGCTTTTTCTTTTTTAACCTTATTGATAGACTGCCTAATCTTAGTTCTGGCTTTACTCGACACCACCATCGATAACCACTGTTCATTAGGCGTCTGGTTCTTGCTGGTGATGACTTTGACCTGGTCACCATTGTCGAGCCTGTGGCCCATAGGAACCAGTTTGTTATTTACCTTAATAGCCACGCAACGCATGCCCACATCCGTGTGTATACTGAAAGCAAAGTCCAGTGCTGTTGCACCTTTCGGTAAAATTTTCAGGTCTCCCTGAGGCGTATATACATAGACCTCATCTTTGAAGAGATTTCTCTTGAAGTCACTAATGAAATCAATAGCATCTCCTTCATTATTCTCGAGTAAATCCCGAATATTGTCGAGCCAGATTTTGAAAACGTTATCGTGGTTTTCATTTACACCTTTGTATTTCCAGTGGGCAGCAAATCCTCGTTCCGCAATTTCATCCATTCTGACGGAGCGAATCTGCACCTCTACATATTTTCCTTCAGGACCGATTACGGTTGTATGTAAGGACTCATATCCATTGGATTTGGGAGTCGTAATCCAATCTCTCAATCTCTCCGGAATGGGAATATGAACATCTGTAACGATAGAGTATATCTCCCAGCAGACCGGTTTCTCCCGTTCTCTAGGCACATCAAATATTATTCTTACTGCAAATAAATCGTAAATCTCTTCGAAAGAGACTTCTTTTTTCTGGGTTTTCTTCCAGATGGAGAAAATACTTTTAGGCCTTCCGTAAATTTCATAAGGAATATTAAGAGGGTCAATTTGCTTTTTTAAAGGCTCGATGAAGGAGTTGATGAAAGCATCCCTTTCTCTTTTTGTTTCTTTGAGTTTACGAGCAATGTCATGATATTCTTCTGGCTTGGTGACTTTAAAGCTTAGATCTTCAAGTTCTGTCTTAATCTTATATAAGCCTAGCCTGTGCGCCAGCGGTGCATAAATATAAGAAGTCTCATAGGCAACCTTAAGCTGCTTTTGTCGCTGCATAGAACTTATTGTTCTCAGGTTATGTAACCTGTCAGCCATTTTTATAAGTACAACCCTTACATCTTCAGTGAGGGTGGAAATCACCTTTTTGAAATTGGCAGCCTGATGACTGCTTACGTTATATGCGCTATCGAGTTTAGTGAGCCCGTCAACAATCTTTGCGACTTTGGGATTAAACATATCCCTTATATCGGAAAGCGTTACTGAAGTATCTTCGACTACGTCGTGCAATAGAGCGCATACGACAGCTGTAGGTCCGAGGCCGATTTCTTCAGCGCAGATCCTAGCAACTTCGATAGGGTGGAGCACATAGGGTTCACCTGATTTTCTGCGTTGCCCTGCATGAGCTTCAACAGCTAGTTGATAAGCAGCATTAATATCCTTGTGGTCCTGCTCTGTCACATTGGACTTGATAGCCTGGACCATTGTTTGGAACTCCTTCTCAATTCGCTCCTGCTCTTCAATATTTAAGGTTAATACCTTTGCCATAGCACAATTAATTCACCTACAGAACATTCTGTATCTCTAATCTAGCGAAAATAATACCAAAAATAAAAATAACTCTTAAATGCCTCTATTTAAGAAGATTTAAAAGTAGAAAATGTATAGCTTTTGAGTAAAATACTTCGTCTATCGCTATTATAACACATCTTACCCATAAAATAATTCCCTAAAAATAAAATAATTGTTGACAGTGTATGAAATTTCGGAGAAGTTTATATCTTTGCCATTCTTATGACAAAACGCTGTCATAAATCTACATGATGCGGGTATGGCGGAACTGGTAGACGCGTTAGACTTAGGATCTAATGCCGCAAGGCGTGGGGGTTCGATTCCCTCTACCCGCACTTTCATTTCAATAGCTTTCTTTCTCATTATTTTCTAATCTCTGGAAACTGACGAAGATTAAGCGAATTCCAAGCATTACTTTAGATTAAATTGCTCTTTTTCAGCTGAATTGCGTACTTTTGCAGCCTGAAATTAAGATTTCATTATTCTGGTCAACAATCCGGCCTTTCCCGGGTTTAATGAAGCTGAGATACAGAAAGAAATTGGAAGCATACAATAAATGACTTAATTACATTTTTATGAACATTAATCACACAGATATAAAGCCACTTGAGAGAGAAATTACAGTTACTGTAGAAACGGGAGATTATAACCCCAAGGTTCAGGCAGAATTGAAAAAATTAAGCAATGAAGTTGCCTTCAGAGGCTTCCGTAAAGGAAAGGTTCCTATGTCCTACCTTAAAAAGATGCATGGTCAAGCTGTCTTATCACAAAAGGTGTATGAAATACTGGAAGAAAACCTCAACGACTACATTCACGCTCATGAAATGCGTATAATAGGGCAACCTCTTGTTTCCAAGAACCAGGAGGAATTCCAGTTTGATATTAACGAAAAGCGTGACTACACTTTTATATTTGATGTCGGTCTAGCACCGGAGCTCGATCTTAAAGGATTTGATAAGGAGTCAAGTTATGAACGCTATGATGTTGCTATAACTGATGATGTAGTTACAGAGGAGCTTGATAATTTGCGAAAGCAGCTAGGAGAGCAAGTAGATGCCGATAAAGATATAAACGATAATGATATCGTTGAACTTGATGGAAAAGAACTGGAAAATGGGGAAGTGAAAAAGAAAGGTTGGACAACTACCTTTACTGTACATGTCGGCAGTCTTAATGAAGAGGTGCAAAAGGAGTTGATAGGGAAGGACAAGGGCTTTACGTTTCAACGTGATATCTATGATTTAGCCAAGGAGGGAAGTGAATCATTTGTGCGAAAGCATTATCTGTTTATCGATGAGGATGAAGAGGTAGAAGTGGGAAATGACTTTGAACTGAAGGTTAAAAATATCAAGAGACTTGAGCCGGCAGAACTCAATGAAGAGTTTTTTGAGAAAGCATTTGGTGAAGAGGCTTCTAATGAGGAAGATGCAAGAGAATTGTTGAGAAAGGAAATCAAAAAGGTATTTGATAGGCAGGCAGATGCTATCCTCTCACACACGATGCGTGACGAGTTAATGGAGCAAAACGAGATTGAACTACCCAGAGAGTTCTTGAAAAGATGGTTGACGCAGAAAGAAGAAGAGGATGGTGTAAGTCTCAGCGATGAGGAACTTGAGGATTTTATGAAGAATATGCGTTGGTCATTGATTACATCTGAAATACGCGATAGTCATAAACTCGAAGTTTCAGAAGAGGAAATCGTGCATGCTATATCTCATGAGGTGTCTGACCAATTCAGAGGTTACCAGTTGCCGCCGGAATTCATGCAACAGTTTATTGAAAATATGGCAAAGGATAAGGCCAAAGTTCAGGAGATTGCAGATAAGATTCTGGGTGATAAAATTGTCACCACCTTTAAGGAGAATGTGACAATTGTTGACAAGCCTGTTAGTATTGATGAATTTAATGAGATTTCCAGAGCTGCTGTAGAAAAGCTTAATGCTGAAAATGCAGTTGACGAAGAAGAATAAATAGCAGGAATATCTAAGTTCTGATAATTCTGAATTGCAGTTTTGAACTTTAATCACGATTAATATATTTATTAGAGCACGCATATCAGCGAACTATAATAATTTTTCACTCCTGAAGTAGATTAAGAATAAACAAAGGAGTGGGATAACTTGTATTAAGAACAATAAAAGGAAATTCTATGCTACCAAGAGATGAATTTAGAAAATATGCAGTAAAGCATCTGGGTATGAGCTCAGCTCACCTGGATCGATATATGAACGTTTCTGTTCCCAATATTCATAATTTTACACCGCAGGTTATTGAAGAGCGGAAGATGAATATCGTCGGAATGGATGTGTTCTCCCGTCTGATGATGGACAGAATTATTTTTATGGGTGTACCTGTAAATGATTATGTCGCCAATGTCATTCAGGCGCAACTTCTTTTCCTCCAGTCTACAGACCCAAAGAGAGATATACAGATGTATATCAATTCGCCGGGCGGTTCTGTAATTGACGGACTGGGAATTTACGATACAATGCAGTATGTATCACCGGATATCGGAACTATATGTACAGGGCTTGCTGCCTCTATGGGAGCGGTATTGCTTGCGGCGGGAACTCCCGGAAAGAGATCCTCGCTGTTTCATAGTAGAGTGATGATTCATCAACCTTCCGGTGGAATGCAAGGACAGGTTTCCGAAATGGAAATTTCTTACAAGCTCATCAAGAGTATGCAGAAGAGCTTATATGATATTTTAGCCCATCATACCGGGAAATCCTATGAGCAAATTGAAGAAGATTCCAATCGTGATTATTGGATGACTGCTCAGGAAGCTAAGGAATATGGCTTAGTAGATGAGGTAATAGAAAGGCCAAGTGAGCCCGGAGATAAGTAAGAAGTTCTAATCCTGATTATAATTTTTGGCTGTGGCCATTGGTTTAAGTTCAAGATAATCCAGAGAGCCTTATGCGAGTGCGTAAGGCTCTTATTTGTAGAACAGTAAACGTTTTGACTGTTTTATTGTTACAATATAGTAATCAACAAATGTTTTAAGTTATGGCAGATTCCAATAAGAATGTGCGCTGCTCTTTCTGTGGGAAAGATAAAAGTGAGACGCTGATTTTGATAGCCGGGATTCAAGGGCATATCTGTGAATCTTGTGTTGAGCAGGCCTATGAAATTATTCAAGGCGAAGTGATGTTCTCTGATGATGAGGACTCCGGTGATGAGCATGTAGGAATATCCTCTGATGTTACACCGCAGGAAATCAAGAATTTTCTGGATGAGTATATAATTGGCCAGGATGAAGCTAAGAAATTTCTTTCTGTAGCTGTTTATAACCATTATAAGAGAATTAATGTACGGAATAAGAAGAACGATGTGGAGATTGAAAAGTCCAATGTGATGTTTGTAGGGCCGACAGGTACAGGTAAAACCTTACTTGCTAAAACAATAGCACGTTTCTTAAAAGTTCCTTTTGCTATAGTTGATGCTACAGTATTTACTGAAGCGGGCTATGTGGGAGAAGATGTTGAAAGTATGTTGAGCAGATTGCTTCAGGCATGTGATTACAATGTGGCAGCAGCTGAGAAAGGGATTGTATATATAGATGAACTGGATAAGATTGCCAGAAAATCTGACAACCCATCAATTACCAGAGATGTGTCCGGAGAAGGTGTTCAGCAGGCACTGCTGAAGATGCTGGAAGGTACCGAAGTAAGTGTCCCTCCACAGGGCGGTAGAAAACACCCTGAACAGAAAATGGTGAAGGTAGATACCAGTAATATACTGTTTATCTGCGGTGGCGCTTTTGATGGCATTGAAAAAGAGATTGCCAAGCGTCTGAATACCAACGTGATTGGATTTAACTACCAGGACGAGCAGGAGAAAATCGAGGAAGAAGATATGTTGAAGTATGTTTCTCATAAAGATCTGAGGCAGTTTGGGCTGATTCCTGAATTGTTGGGAAGGATTCCTGTACTTACTTATCTGAATGCATTGGATAAGCAGGCGTTGAAAGAAATACTTACCAAGCCAAAGAACGCATTAATCAAGCAGTATCAGAGACTTTTTGAACTGGAAGGAGTTACCCTTCATGTCACAGATGGGGCTATAGATTTAATTGCAGAAAAAGCGCTGGAACTTGGGCTGGGAGCTCGTGGACTACGTTCATTATGTGAGTTGCTTTTGATGGATACAATGTTTGAGATGCCATCGATGAAAGAGAAGATCGACACCTTTAGAATCGACAGGAAATTTGTGATGTCCGGTCTGGATTCAGGGAAAATAGCACAGTTACGTGCTGCTTAATTCCTTTAATAAAACGGTGAGTGAGCTATGAACAGATATTTTGTCGAGCTTGCTTATGACGGAACTGCTTATGCAGGCTGGCAGAGTCAGCCTCGAGGGCATACTGTTCAGGATGTTCTGCAGGAAAAGATGAGTGCTCAGTGGCGGGAGGAAATCAAACTCGTCGGCTGTGGTAGAACGGATTCCGGTGTTCATGCCAAGGGATACTTCGCGCACTTTGATACAGAAAAGGAATTGGATGAGAATCATTTGCATAAGCTCAATGCCTTCTTGCCGGATGATATAGCAGTCAGACGCTTTGTGAAAGTGCATGAAGGAGCGCATGCAAGATTTGATGCGAATCGCCGACAATATAGGTATTTTATTCACTTTCGGAAATCAGTTTTTGACAGGAATTACAGCCTTTATGTTCCGGATAAGAAAAATTACAATCCCGCACTGTTTCATGAGATTGCAAAACTTCTTCCTCAATATGAGGCCTTTAAGCCCTTCTGTAAATCAGGTGCTGAAGTAGAGCATTATCGCTGCAAGATTTATAATATGCAATGGGAAATAAATGAGGAAAGAGGTACGGCAGTACTGACCATTGAAGCCAATCGATTTCTCCACGGAATGATACGCTTTATTGTCGGCTGCACGCTACATTATGCGGCAGGAAGAATCCCTCTCGAGGACATAGTGGAAAGTATGGATAACCAATCTCCATTGCCCATGCCGTATTGTGCACCGGCTCATGGGCTTATTTTTGATGCAGTTACTTATCCCTATATATATTCAAGCCAAGACTATATAACCACTTATCCTGCTTACGCAAATGGGTGAGTGAGTAAAAATCATTGGGTTTTGCTGAAAAGTTCTCAGCGAGAACTGATTGAATCGTATTCATATCAAACACTTTCTTCTCCCCGGCAAATTCCCTGATAACTTTATCCAGGCTTATAATCTGTGGGTAGGGCTCAGCATTTGCGGAAGCTAAAGCAATCTGAATTATGCTGTCTTCTGTATTTAGGAAGAAGCCTACAGACACTACTTTGCCTTCCAAATCCCTATAGTGAATCGGAAATAAAATACCTCTCTTATCGGCTTCAGTTAATAGACGCTGAAGCGGTCCGTTCCATGATTTTATCCGTGTAAACCGTGCAAAGCACTTTATTGCTTCGTCGAGGTCAAGTTCAGTCTGTACCAGCGCCTGGTTCTTTTCCTCAGCTTCGCAAGTATCGGTAATTTCTGAGGAAAAGCTGCCTCTGATTTGATTGTAATCCGACTTTAAACCTAGCTTATAAATGCGGTGCAATATTCTCGTATAAGGCTCAATATCAGAGTTGAGTGGATTCCCGTGGTTGAAAAATATCTGGACATTTTTAAATTCTGTGGGAATAGTGCGTACGAATTCCAGAATTTTATTCTCTGACAACTTTTTACTACTATAAATGCCTAGGCGACTCGCCAGCGGATGGTGAACGATAGCCTTGCCTCCTAATCTGAGATTTAGATAGGGTAAGGGCATAACTATCTCGTAATCACCATCGGTAATCAGATCAAACTTTCCCGTAACTGCTTTTAAGTACCAGCTGTTACCGAAGATTGTCCCATTGATAGCCTTATTTACACAGTTGTCGTATGCAGCAAGGTCAATATCCTTGTATGGAATGTATTTAAGAGCCATAATTTAAATTTCTCGTACAAAAGTGCGTATTTTTGTGTTAATTATTGCCATTCTCAGGCCGGATACTTGAAATCTTTCAACTTATTCATCAGCTGTAAGTAGTGGAAATACGGCAGTCAGATAATTTAGCTTTCGCAAATATTTGGATTGTGGAAAATAATTAAAGAATGATGTGAAAATTTCCTTGGATATATCTTGGGAAGTTGTATCTTTGCAACCGCTTTAGCAGAATTATAAAAGAGAAGTGCTATGGATTTAATAAAATACGTTGAAGAAAACCTTGTAACTGTTCCGGAATACCCTGATTTCGGTCCTGGTGATACTGTAGAAGTTACATACAAGATTGTTGAGGGAGAGAAGGTGAGACCACAGTCTTTCAGAGGAACAATTATTCAGAAAAGGGGTCATGGGAAAAATGAGACCTTTACTATTAGAAAAATGTCTCATGGAGTAGGAGTGGAAAGGATATTCCCTATTGCTTCTCCTAACATTACCGAGATTAAAGTTATTAAGCGTGGTAAGGTGCGTCGTGCTAAGCTGTACTATCTAAGACAGAGAACAGGTAAGAGTGCGCGTATTAAGGAAAAGCAGAAGTTTTAAGATTATTGCTTTACCGCAATTACTGAGAAATATAAAAGGTCAATAATTTCGATTGTTGACCTTTTCTTGTTTCAGCTATTATCTGGTCATAACCGGTTGAACACTACGGGATTGAGCTTGTTTAAATTCTTATGCGGCTAATCATTTTTCTTATTTTACTTTCAATATTGGGTATATATGGATTTTATGCCTTGCGTAGTACTTTCAGCACTAGAAAAGGTCGCGCCCGGCGGATGTTCAAAATTGTATACTGGCTACCGATGGGACTGATGTTATTCCTGTTCTTAGATAGCTACGTACTTAAAATTATCCCTCCATATTTATTTATATATCTGCGTGCAATAGTGTTCATAGGCTTCATATCCGTAATCTTTTTGATAGTACCCTTTCTTGTAGAAGATCTTACTCGTATAGGTAGATATCTTATGAGAACGATAAAGCCGGGACCGAGCCAATACATGCCGTCACGCAGTAGGTTTATCCGCAATGCTGCACTGGGAATTGCTGCAATACCGTTTACCAGCATGACTTATGGGATGCTTGGGAACCAATATCGCTTTAGAAAGATAAGTCAGGATATTCCTGTAAAGGGTCTACATAGAGATTTACACAATCTTAAAATTGTGCAGATAAGTGATATTCATGCAGGCACTTTTGTCTTTAAAGAACCGTTATATAATATAATTGAAATAATTAATTCAGCTGCTCCGGATATTGTCGTATTTACAGGAGATCTCGTGAATAATAAAGCGGATGAAATAGAACGCTTTATTGATGTCTTTGGAGAGATAAAGGCGCGATACGGTGTGTATTCTATTCTTGGTAATCATGATTATGGAGATTACGTTCAGTGGGCAAATCCTGAAGAGAAGGAAAAGAATATGCTGGATATGTATAAGTATCAAGCGGAAATGGGTTGGGATCTTCTCAGAAACGAAAATAGAATTATTTCTGTTGGAGAAGCAAGTATCGGTTTGCTAGGTGTGGAGAATTTCTCGACTATGAATAATTTCCCGAGAAAAGGAGATCTTGAAAAAGCGATGAAAGGCGCTGAAGATACTGATTTGAAAATTTTATTGTCTCACGATCCCACGCACTGGGATTATGAGGTAAATAGTAAATTTAAGGATATAAATTTAACTTTGTCCGGCCATACACATGGTTTCCAGTTTGGAATGGAAATACCGGGCATAATAAAGTGGAGCCCAAGCCAGTATGCGTATAAGCAATGGGCCGGATTATATAAAAAGGAGAATCAATACATCTATGTCAACCGAGGTGTAGGCTGTCTGGCATATCCCGGACGTGTAGGGATTTTACCGGAAATAACTGAAATACGCTTAAAATCTGTGTAGATTTGATAAAATTATAAAACGAATGATGAAAGATACTGTAAGGAGCTATTGGACGTTTTTATATTATATTTTACCTGCTTTCTTACTTGTAGTTGCCTGTAATAGTAACGAAAAAGGTTTTTCCTACAAGGATATTGAAGGGGATTGGGAAGTAGTATACGCGGAACGTAATGGAATAGAAACATCGACTTTCCAAAAGTCTATTTTTACATTCTCCTCTGACTCAATCTTCAGTACTAACATCCCCAGGCTTGAGAATCAGGGGAAAGTTAGATTGAAAGGAAATGATTTACTGGTGGAAACGGGAGATCTGACCAATACTAAGCTTTTTATGATTGACAGTACACGGAATCTCCAGCTAAAGACGGACATTGCCGGTTTTAAATTTATTATAACTCTGGAACGAAAGTGAAGAATTTAATTATATATAGCATCCTGGTATCATGCTTTCCTGTGATAGCCGCTGCGCAATCCATGGAGATTGACATACAGAAATATGACTATGATTCTCAGGACTTTAACTACTCCAGGCTTAATCTCTATTTTTTGGGAGCAACAGTCCCCTATGAAATGCAGGAGGATAGTACCTATAAAGTTGAGTTGATAAGTACTTTAATGGTGCATCAGGGAGAGGAAATAGTTCTTGCCGAAAGACACAGGCTTACATCAGAAGCAGAATATCCCACGGACTTTACCGATTCACACAATCTCAGCCTGAAGCCTGGCGAATACGATCTCACATATAAGGTTAAGCTCGAAGGAAGTGACGAAACTTTATATGAGAAAAAGAGAAAACTTTCCATCAAAGAATTTTCCAGGCCAGCTGTTTCGGATATCATGATTTTGCAATCTTTCAAGGAAAGTAAGGATGAGAGCAAAGCAAATGTGATTAATGGAGTTGAAGTTGAAATACTTCCATTTAGTTATGTGCCTGATGCATTTAACAAGCTTTCCTATTTCTTTGAGTATTATGCCGGAGAGACAACTGATGTTTTTTTGCTTGAACATATCGATAAGTATGAAAAGGGTAAATGGGAAACTCGTTCCAAGACAGCCTCCCCATTACAAAATATTGAGGGAATAAGACCCTTTTTTAAAAGCATGCGCATAGAAGATCTTGAAAGCGGGGAGTATAGGATAGTAGTCGATATTGTGACTCGTTCAATGGATACACTTGCGTCTTCGGAAAGATATTTTATCCGCTCTAATCCCCGTTCCGATATGGCAATGAAAGAGAAGATGATGACCAGGGTGGAAAAGGGAACATTTGTCGATTCCTTAACGGTGCAAGAACTGAGGTATAATCTGAGAGCCATTTCTTCTATCGTACCGGAAAATGAGGTGTTAACTCTGAATTATGTTCTCAAGCAAGATGAAGAGAAAGGCATGAAAGTGTTCTTGTATAATTTCTGGAAAAACTATGCTCCGATTAATACCGAGATCGCTTATGAAGAATTTATGAAAGTGGTTGATGCAGTAAATCTTCAATATAATAGTGGAATGGGGTATGGATTTGAAACCGATCGCGGAAGGGTTTTTCTCCGATATGGTAGACCTACATCAATAACTACCTCAGAACAGGAAATTGCTTCGGTTCCCTATGAGATATGGACATACGATTATGTTGAAAGAACAAAACAATCCGATAGAAGATTTGTCTTTTACAACCCTAGTCTTGTGCCAAATGGCTATGAATTGCTTCATTCAACTGTGCGTGGTGAAATAGAAAACCCACGATGGGAGTTATATATATATCAGCATGCACCGGATGAAATCGATGGGCAAAACTTTATGGATTCACGACGTATGCAAGATAATATAAATCGAAACGCCAGAAGATTTTATGAAGATAATTGATTTCTTTTTATGTACAGTTTTACTTGTTGTAGGAGTAGGGTTCTCTACTACAGTTCAAGCTCAGGATTTTGAAGAATATACCAGAGATTCTTTATGGAAGTCCCAGCAGGAGTACCTCAATAAGCACTATATACCCGTCGATGAGCAAGATGCCTTTGATGTATTGCAGGAAATCAGCAGTGAAAAGGGGTTGGCGAAATTTAAGAAAACCCCGGAAGATTCTATACGTGGTAGACTACACTTTGGCCTCGGTATGTGGATGATGCAGAACTGGGGATTGTATTCCGGGAGTCGGCTATCATATTATCTGAATGGCAAGGGTATTTCATCCAGCGATGATATGGCTGAATATCTGATTATCACCTTTCACAGGCATCTTAACGGAAGTGAAATAAATTCCCAAGAATTGATTGAAGAATTAAATCTTTTCAGAAAAAAGAGATTTGAAGAGACAAAACCAAATATTATTTATCACGATACGCTTATCTATGATAAGCGAACCGGTGAGGTGAAAAAGAAATCAGAAAACTGATCTAAAGAATTGAACTTTTCCAGCGGGAACACACTATTATATAGAAAGTCAGGACAGATAAGGCCAGGTGCTTTGTAGAATTTCCGTTAAGACTTTTTCCTGCTTATGTCGGTAAATCGAAAGAGTTTTTATATCATTGCACGCACAAACTGCATAGTAATGCGGGATTTAAACTATGATATATAGGAATAATAGCATTCAAATGTTAATGCGAATGGCTATTATCCTATAGAAATCATAGTCTTGCTTCGGAAGAAAGGATGGACATTTGCGAAAGCTTGAAAATGATTACCGAGGCAAATTTTAAAATTAAATATTTATGAGTAATAAAGTTTTATTGATTGTTGAGTCCCCTTCCAAGGCGCAGACAATCGGAAAATATCTTGGGAAAAATTTCACGGTAAAGTCCTCTGTGGGGCATATACGTGACCTGGATAGAGGAGATCAAGGTGTAGACGTCAAAAATAACTTTGAACCGAAATATGTCGTTTCGCCGGATAAGAAAAAAGTAGTAGCAGACCTGAAAAAAGCAATATCCAAGGTAGATGAGGTATGGCTCGCAACGGATGATGACCGGGAAGGTGAGGCGATCGCATGGCATCTGTGTGAAGTCTTGAAGCTGGACCCGGAAGAAACTAAGCGTATAGTATTTCGTGAAATTACTAAGCCTGCAATAGAGAAGGCTGTTGAAAGTCCAAGAACGGTTGATATTAACCTGGTGAATGCTCAGCAGGCACGCCGTGTGTTGGATAGGCTGGTAGGATTTGAATTGTCGCCTCTATTATGGCGTAAGGTTAAGGGCGGACTTTCTGCCGGACGTGTGCAATCGGTTGCTCTCAAGCTTGTTGTAGAACGAGAAAAAGAAATCCGTGACTTTAAAACTGAGACCTTTTACAGAATTAAAGCTGTCTTTGATGTAGAAAATGAGCGAGGTGAAGTTGTTGCTCTGGAGGCGAAACATCCTGGGAGATTTGACAGTGAAGAAGCTGCACGTGAGTTCCTTAATAAATGTATAGGAGCAGACTTTACGATAAATGATATACAGGAGAAACCAAGCAAGAGGTATCCTGCACAGCCTTTTATTACATCGAGTTTACAGATGGAGGCGAGCAGAAGGCTCTATATGCAGCCAAAGTATACGATGTCTACAGCTCAGAAACTATACGAGAAGGGACTTATAACCTATATGAGAACTGACTCGACAAATCTATCTGAACAAGCAATATATCATGTAGGCGAATATGTGAAAAAGGAGTACGGAGAAGAATACCATCAGGCAAGAAGAGCTTCAAATAAAACTAAAGGAGCACAGGAAGCTCACGAAGCTATCCGACCAACAGATATCCGCGTTGAAAATATTTCCGGTGATAGAGATATGCAGCGTTTATATGACCTAATCCGTAAACGTACCATTGCCAGCCAGATGGCTCCTGCTGAGATTGAGAAAACAACTGTTCATATAGGCATATCGACCTTGAAAGGGGAGGAACTACGTGCTGAAGGTGAGGTACTGAAGTTTGAAGGGTTTATGAAAGTGTATATGGAATCGGTTGAAGAGGATGAGAAAGGAGATGACTCCGCTATGTTACCACCACTTAAGGTTGGTCAGCTTTTGGATATGAGTTCCATGGAAGCCAAGCAGAGTTTTACGAGATTACCGGTCCGATATTCCAATGCCAGTTTAATTAAAGAACTTGAGGATAAGGGGATTGGGCGTCCGTCTACTTATGCCCCTACAATGGATAAAATTACAGACGAGAAGCGTGGGTATATTGAGGTTAAAAGCACAGATGGAGAGAAGAGAGAATATACTGTACTAAAACTCGCAGGTACTGAAATCAGCAAAGTAACAGAAACGGAAACTACCGGAGCTGTGAAGAATAGACTCTTTGCGACTGACCTGGGAATCCTCGTTACTGATTTTCTCGAGGAACACTTTGAGAAGATTATGGACTATGGATTTACTGCGGATATCGAAGAGAAATTTGATGTTATTTCGGATGGAAAACTTGAATGGAAGAAGTTTATAGCTGACTTTTATGCACCATTTCACGAGAATGTAGCGGAGACGATGGAGGACTCAGGCAGAGCGACAGGTGAGCGAATCCTGGGAACTGATCCGGCTAGCGGAAAAACTGTTCTTACGAGAATGTCGCGATTTGGCCCGGTAGTTCAGATAGGAAAACCGGAGGAACTGCCTGAGGGAGAAAAGCCACAATATGCTAGTCTCCTTGAAAGTCAGAGTATGAATACGATTGAGTTTGACGAGGCGATGGATTTGTTTAAGCTACCTAGAGGCCTTGGTTCATACAAAGGAGAAACCGTGCAGATTAATGTGGGGAGATTTGGTCCTTATCTGAAGTTTGGGAAAAAGAATATCTCAGTTCCCAAAGGAACCAATGTACTCGAGATATCACTTGCTGAGGCGCAAGAGTATATTGATCAAAGATTAAAGGAAGAAGAACCTATCGGTTACTACAAGGATTTACCGATACAGCAAGGCGCCGGAAGATTTGGCCCATTTGTTAAATGGGATGATAAGTTTTTTAGTATTGGAAAGAAATACGATCCTGCCAGTATGGATGAAACTACTGCAATTGTGATTATTGAAGAAAAATTGAAACGCGACGCTGAAAAGATAATTCACAGTTGGCCTGAGCACAACATCACTGTTGAAATGGGACGTTGGGGGCCCTTTGTTCGTTATGGGAAAGAAAATATCCGTATACCGCAGAAGGATAAACAGAAAGTGGATAGGGATGCAGCTCTTGAAATGACTCTCGAGGAGTTCATGGAAATAGTTAAGGAAAAGTTTCCAGATGCTTTCACCAAGAAAAAGACTCCTCCCAAAAAGAAATAGTCTTGCAATTTAAAGATGAAAAAAGCCATAAGTCAG
>CAYRFF010000046.1:0-23340 GCA_964423575.1 uncultured Saprospiraceae bacterium
TATGTAGGGACGATCTCGGCTCCAAATAATACGGTTAAACGGATCCCAGGATTTTCACAAACTCTCTTATCTCGTCCATCGTGTTATAATAATGTGGGCTGATACGCATAGACCCTTTACGCCAGGTTGTTGCAATTCCCTTTTCCAGCATTCTCTTATATATCTCTTCCGGCATATTTACGCAGAGAATATGAAGTCTGTCCTGTAAATCTTCAGTGCCTATAATATCATATTTGGTTGTAAGGATTCCCTCAATCAGATGACTCATCAGGGTATCATTATCATTCTTGATAGTATCGAGTCCGTATTGCATGGCTGAATTAAGAGCATTGGAAAGAAGATAAAGTGTCGTCACATTGGGGTGTCCTGCTTCAAATCCCCTTGCAGAATCTTCATAAAACCAGCCTTCCGGAGTAAGAGTCATGCTGCCAAATCCCGGACTTCTCGGTGGGAACTCTTTGATAAACCTTTCAGAAACCGCAATGATTCCAGCACCATGACCCGCACGCAGCCACTTATAGCTCGCGCTTATCATCACGTCAATTCCCGGCCATGAAAAACTGATAGGCATTGCTCCCAGACTCTGTGTTGTATCCAGTATGCAGATGACATCGTGACGCTCACATATTTCACTCAAGCTGGAAATATCGAGTGCAAAGCCGCTTAAAAATTGCACATGAGAAATCGGTAAAATATCAATCTTTTCGCGAATGATTATCTCTTCAAGTTCATTAATATCAATTGTAAAGCCGTCCTTGTCATCTATATAAGTCACTTTAAAATCTCGCCTCTCAAAGGGCATTCTTACCGATGGATAATCATGTCTATACAACAATACATTTTTCCGCTTCCCCTGCAAGGCATCCGCAACCTGACTTTGCGCTGTAGAGAAATTTGCGGTAAAGGCGATATTCTCCGAGTCGGTTCCCATAAGGTCTGCAGCACGTTGTCTAAGCACATCGCGCTCATTCATCATAAAGTCCATAAATGCAGCCATGGGGTTTACTGTTAGCTTTCGCAAATATTCGATAGAATCTTGAATGTTGTTTTCATCGACGATGCCGGTTGCGGCCGTATTGAGGTATATATTCATCTTGACATATTTTTAGATATAGCAAATTTACTAAAGACCCTGAGTAAAACGAGAAAATTTCTATGAAAGGCCTTTTCCTGTAGGGATTATGTTACGATATACTGCATCATTATTGTAGATATCAGAGCCCCATAAGTACCTAATGCATAGCCAAGTACCGCCAGAAGAACCCCAACGGATGCCAACGATGGTGAAAAAGCAGATGCCACGATGGGAGCAGATGCTGCACCGCCGACGTTTGCCTGACTACCGACAGCCATAAAGAAAAATGGTGCTCTGATCAGCTTTGCCACTATAATCATAATTCCCGCATGGATTATCATCCAGATAAATCCTACAGCAAAGAGTTGTAGATTATTAAATATTTCCTTGAGGTTCATCTTCATTCCAATGGTAGCTACCAGGATATAGATAAAAACGCTTCCCCAGTTGGATGCGCCATAACCTTCAATCTTTCTTGCTTTAGTAAAGGATACACCTAGGCCTATTGTCGTTGCTATTACAATCAACCAGAAAAAGTGTGATGTAAATGAGTTTAATCCTACGCTCGCCAGACTTTCTTCATAGCGAGACATGTATGCGGAAATGTTATCTGCCCCAAAATGTGAAATTGCCGTTCCACCAAAGGCTACTGCAAGTAATACAAACAATTGCATTGTACTGGGGAATGTTTTTACAGACTCCTGATATTCCTCGATATTTTTGCGCAAACTTTCAATAGCTGAAGTATCCGCTTTCAGCCATTTGTCAATTCGCTTAGTAATATTAGCTCCGTAGAGAAGAAAGCCCATCCAGATATTGGCGACGATTACATCGACGAGAACCATACTACCAAATAGAGTGTCGTCCACTTCAAATATCTCTTTCATCGCAGTCTGATTGGCTCCTCCACCTATCCATGAACCGGCAACTGTAGAAAATCCACGCCATAAATCATCGGGTGGAACTGAAAGTAGATTAGGAAAAAAGCTAGTCACAATAAGCAAGGCAATAGGGCCTCCTATCATTATCCCCAAAGTTCCGGCAAAAAACATAATTAATGCCTTGGGGCCAAGTTTCATAATTCCTTTAAAGTCTATTCCCAGACAGAGCAGAATTAAACTCGCCGGCAAAAGATAACGGGAGGCTACATAGTACAATTGACTTGTATCGCCATCTATCAATCCAAATGGCCATCTCAGCAAAGCAGGCACAAAGTAGCAAAGCAGTAATGCAGGCACGTAGGTATAGAATGTCTTCCAAAATTTAGTCTTTAAACTCGATGTATAGAAGATCGACGCAAGTACAACTATTAAAATACCCAGTGTTACTGCATCATTAGTAATAAAAGGGGTGCTATCCATATAATCCTACAGTTTGGCCAATTTTATTTCGCGCCCTAAAATAGCTATAATTTTAATACTATTGAGTGGTCGGCTACTTTCTGAACAAATTAATTTGCCTTCCTGACATTTGCGAAAGCGGCACACACCATAGCGCGGTTCCGAACGAAATCACTTCCAACGAAAGGTTTTAATAAAGTGTCGTACATCTTCTTCAAGGAATTTCACCACCGGAGCCAGGCTGTCCAGGTGAATTTCAGTATTGACATAGAGGGAACCGCGGACATTTTGCGACAAACTATCCGTCACATAAAATTGATACGGAGAAGCAGCTGCCCCTTCAAAATCAAAAATCAGTCCACCGAGGTTTTTGCCACCGGAAAACGGAATTTCCGTCATATAGGTGGAATTTTTATTGATCTGATTCACTATTATGTAGGTGTCATTCCTAAATTTTTCAAAGTCATCATAAGAACGAATCGGAACATAACTAAGATGTAATGTTGCATTCAAGAATGGAAAATCCAGGTTAAACCAACACTCATTATCTGCTATTTCACCGATATTTTCCCTTACTTTTACTATTTCGCCGTACAGCGGCACTTCCGCTGTGAACGGACAATCACCGAAATTCTCTAACCGATATTCTCTTTCCGGATAATCAATGCGTGGGTATGTTCTGGGCTTTGGAGATAGTACAGTATTTTCACCACAAGCAGTAAGTAGCAGGATGGAAATAAGGATAAAATACAGAAATCTCATATTGATAAAATCAGCTTTTATAAAATAAAAAGGCCGGAAATTTCCGGCACTGTTTCCTGAATTATATTCTATCAGAATGGCAAATCATCATCATCACTGCCGGGAGGAAGTGAATCAGTGGTTCCCAGATTGTCTGAAAACGGGTCAGTATCAGGTCCGGATGATTCAAAGGAGCTACCGCCACCTTGACTATATCCGCTTTGACCGTATCCGCCGCTTTCCCCGCCTCGAGGCTCGAGGGACCTCAGAACGATCGCTCTTACCTCGGAAATCATTCTTTCCACATTATCCTTATCCGTATATTTCCTGTGAGTCAATTTTCCCTCGACATAGACCAATGAGCCTTTTTTCAAGCTCTTTTCAGCTCTTTCTGCCAGGTATGTCCAAGCACTTACATTATGCCATTCAGTACTCTGTTGCCATTCACCGTTTTTATCCCTGTAGTTTTCATTGGTAGCTACAGAAAATCGCGCAATCTTGGTTCCGCTCTCAAGCGTACGCACCTCAGGATCACGCCCCAGATTTCCGATTAATATTACTTTATTTATCATAGTTTACTCATCTTTTATTCCATAAATATACAAAAAAACGTTTGTCTTGTCATTTTGAGTCTGTATTCTGATAATTATTCCGGACCATAAAAAGAAATTCCGTAATTCTTCTGAAGAAACTGTCTGATGATACCGGGAAATCCTATTTCTGACAATTGATCTATGGGTACTTCCCGCAGCTCGCTATTTGTCGGTTCCTCCAATATTTCCAAGATATAAAATCTGGCTTTTATTTCCTGATGACTCAATGTCTGAGCATACAATTCTGAAGGTTCTTTCAGCATAGAACCGTTATTCTGGTGTGGTGCATATTCTTTCAGTAGTTCAATCGTTACTTTATCTTCTTCTCCTTCAACTTGAGGAAACTCCCACAGATTTCTCCAGATATCGTTTTCTTTACGCTTGCGCAAATATAGAACTTCCCCTCTTTTTAGGATTAGGTAATGAAAGTATCTCTGTTTTCTTACAATCTTTTTTATTTTGGGCGGAAAAAGATTTACGGTTCCACTGTTGTATGCAATACAATTACTATTTAGCGGGCATATTTCACAAGCAGGATTCACAGGTTTACAGACGAATGCTCCAAAATCCATAATCGCCTGATTGAAGTCAGCCGGATCTACGTTTTCAATGGCTAGATTCATAAAACCTAGCATTTCCGTTTTCCCTTTCTTCTTTTTCAGATCATAAGCTACGGCATTATAACGCGCATAAATGCGTTCCACATTGGCATCAACAACCGGATATTTCTGTCCATAAGCAAAGGAGCATATTGCTGCAGCAGTATATTCTCCGATACCCGGCAAAGCCAGGATCTCAGTATAATTACCCGGAAAAATCCCATTGTACCGCTCTGCAATGATACAGGCGGTTTTATACATATTCCTTGCTCTGCTATAATAACCCAGTCCCGACCACATTGATAAAATGGTGTCCTCATCAGATGCAGCCATAACCTTAACAGTAGGAAAAGCTTTTACAAATTTCTCATAATATGGAATTGCATGTTCAAGTCTGGTCTGATGAGACATGATTTCAGAAATCCATATTTTATAGGGATCATTACTTTCCTTCCATGGCAGTATTCTAGGATTTTCCTTTCTATGCCACTTTAAGAGTTTATCGGAGAGATAAACCGATCTCATTTCTATTTCCTCCGGCTTCATAATCATACACTCACCAAGATAGGGGAAAATTGCGGGGACAAAAAAAGTCTTTCCCGTAAAACAGGAAAGACTTTTTAACTATATTCTTAATTTTAAATGTTATCTCACTAAGCTGTCTGCTTCTTCTCGCGATGCTTATATACGTTGTAATAACGTTCTTTAATCATATCCTTGAGTGCTTTTCTCGCAAAAAATATGCGACTCTTTACCGTCCCTAGAGGTAAATCAAGCTTATCAGCTATTTCCTGATACTTATAACCTTCAAAGTGCATCAGGAATGGAATCCTCGTATTATCATCCAACTCCTCAATCATAAGTTCTAGTTCCTGAACCATGATATTGGATTCTGCATCATTATTAATTACCGGCCCTCCACTGTTAATATAATATAAATTCTCCGTCGTATCAACAATTGTGTTTTGCTTTACTTTCTTACGATAATTATTAATGAAGATGTTCTTCATAATCGTAAACATCCACGCCTTAAAGTTGGTACCCGGACGGAATTTATCTCTATTAGTAATAGCTCGAAAAGCTGTCTCCTGATATAAATCTTCAGCCTCATCTCGACTCTTGGTCAAGTTGTACGCAAATGCATTCAACATATAAGATAATTCCTTGATTTTATCGTTAAACTCTATTTCTGACATTATAACTTCATTCATACTACTAATATCTTCTTTTATGTTAAAAAATTGTCTAGCGAGCGCACTAGGTATCGACCATTCGTCAATACATCACTATAACTTAATAGTCCCTCTTTTTATTTCGTTAAGATACGCAAAAGTTCATTTTTTATTGTCACAGAAACGTCATTTATAGTTTTTTCAATAAATATTGAAAGATTTGAATCATTTCTGAGCCTTCATTATCAAATAAACAGATAAAAAGCCAAAAACTATGTTGGGAATCCATACCGCAAACGAAGTAGAGATTACACTACTGACCGCAAAGGTAATCGATAATTTAGAAAGAAAAATGTAAACTGCACCTATAATTATACCTCTAGCAAGGTGCAATCCGACACCTCCTCTTACTTTTCGCGAAGCAATTGCAGCACCGATTAAAGTCAGGATAATTATACTGACCGCATCTGCAGTACGGCGATGATATTCCGCTTCATAAATTTCAGTATTTGCACGTCCTTTACTTTTTTCTTCGTGTATATATTGCAGTAATTGAGGTGAAGTCATTCCATCTTTCTGGTGTTTAAATTCGCTAAAGTCATCCGGCTGAATTGCCAACGGAATAATTGTATCCCTTCCTTTGAAAACCTCAAGTGTTTCATTGATGTCTTCATAGGTCCTCACGGTATAATCTTCAATTTTCCACTGATGCGGTTCCGCCACCCACTCGATCCTATCAGCCACCGTGACTTTTACAAGACGATGCTCTTTATATTCTTCAATGCGCACATCCCGGGCTGTAGTATCGCCTTTATTATAATATCTTACAAAGACCTGTGTCCCCGGATTAATTGAAATATGAACATCTCTGGTCTGCCCTTTATCACTATCCTTGGAAATGTACTTATTTTCAAAGCCAAACTTTACTTTATTGGCCTTGGGTACGACATAATGAGCTCCAGCTAGTAATAATCCGGTGAGGAACAAAGCGGAAATCATATATGGGACCAACAATCTATAAAAGGAAATTCCCGCATTGAAAACAGCTATAAACTCGGAATCCTTAGCTAGTCTGCTGGTAAAATAGATCACCGCAATCAGGACAAATATTGGCCATAGTAAACTATTAATCCACGGAATAAAATTAAGGTAATACTCAGAGATAATCTGCCACCCAGGCACTTTTTCCACCATCAGTCTCTCTGCTCTCTCACTATAATCTACCACTGTGGCAATCATCGTAAAGATTAGAGCTGTATAGAAAAAAGTTCCTAGAAACTTTCCGATTATATATCTGTCGAGTAGTTTCACCTACAGGTTTTCTTGGATTTTATGAATGACCGAAGCTTTCCATTCTGAGAACGTCCCATTCAGCAGATGATTGCGGGCTTTGGTCACGAGATCGAGAAAAAAGTACAGATTATGTTCTGAAGCAATCTGCATCGCCAAGAATTCATCAACATTGAATAAATGTCGTAGATATGCCTTACTGTATTTCTTACTCACGTGAGCGCCCAGTTCTGCATCCAAGGCTGAATAATCTTTTTTCCACTTGGCATTCTTTAAATTAATCCTTCCTTCGTAGGTGTAGATAAGCCCGTGTCTTGCATTCCGCGTGGGTAATACACAGTCAAACATATCGACTCCACGCTCAATACCCTCGAGCAAATTTGCAGGAGTTCCCACCCCCATCAGGTATCGCGGCTTATCCTTTGGCAAAATCTCGTTTACAACTTCAATCATCTCATACATTTCTTCATGAGGTTCCCCTACCGACAACCCACCGATTGCGTTCATGGGCATACCCTTTTCTGCAACGTATTCTGCCGACTGCTTTCGCAAATCTTTATATGTACTTCCCTGGACTATAGGAGAGAGTGTCTGTTTAAAGCCGTATTTTTCCTGAGTTCCCTCAAATCTGTTAATACATCTGTCGAGCCAACGATGCGTAAGTTCCATACTTCTTTTCGCATAATTATAATCGCAAGGATAGGGGGTGCACTCATCAAATGCCATCATTATATCAGAGCCTATTTGTCTCTGAACATCCATAACCCCCTCCGGCGTAAACAAGTGTTTACTACCATCAATATGCGACTGGAATGTCACTCCTTCTTCTTTTATTTTCCTTCTTGAAGTAAGGGAATAAACTTGAAATCCTCCGGAGTCAGTGAGAATAGGCCTATCCCATGAAATAAACTCATGTAATCCCCCTGCTTCTGATATCACTTCCATTCCGGGCCGCAGATAGAGATGATAGGTATTCCCAAGGATAATTTGCGCACCGATTTCATCTTTCAATGTATCCTGTGAAACGCATTTGACTGTTCCCAGCGTACCCACCGGCATAAAAATCGGCGTCAGGATTTCGCCCCGCTCAAGAACGATTTTTCCAGCTCTGGCGCTCGACTGTGGATCTGATTTTTCAATTGTAAACTTCATTATCTCTCCAATAAAAAGAGCCAATCAACACTACGATTGATTGGCTCTTAATTTTTAATTTTCTATAAAACATCCGGTCTATATATTTTCCGGATGATTCTTTAAGAATGATTTTCTATTTTTCAGAAGAATCAGATTAATCGCAGTTAAATCCTATTCGTCATCTCCTTCCTCATCATCCTCGTCGTCCTCGTCATCTGGAGTTGCTTCGAGAGCCTTAGCAGCCTGAGCAGATCTCAAGGCTCTAGGTACATCCACTGTTGCAACCGGCAATTGTGGGTTTTGGCGAATGATTACTCCTTCAGGAACAGCGATATCACTAATTCTTACACTTTCTTTAAAGCCAAGGTGCTTAACCGCTACAGTTAACTCATCAACCAGGTATTCCGGCGTAGTACGGATTTTAACCTTACGTACTTTCTGAATCAACTTACCTCCCTGCTGAAGCCCCTTAGGAGATCCTACAGTTCTTACTGGCACGTCAATGTCAAGCTTGTACCCTTCCACTAGATGCTGAAGGTCAATGTGGTCTACATTATCGGTAACCGGATGAAACTGTACATCCTTTACTATACAGCGATAAGTTTTACCATCGAGGTCAACTTCACATATCTTTACACTTGGAGTATAAATCACTTCACGGAACTGAAGTGGCTCAGCTACGAAGTGCGTCACTTGTCCACCACCATAAAGCGCTCCCGGCACTAGTCCCTCTCTGCGGTAACGGCCTGAAGCTGCTTTACCAAATTCTTCTCTTTTGTCTGCTTTTATTTTTACTACTTCCATCGTCAATATATATTATGCAATCAATGCTTTTCTGAAACGGAATGCAAAGATATTAAATATTACATTCTTAATCAAATCGTTTATGCATTTATTGCAGTATTTTTTATTGCATTCTTCTCGGAACTCTCTTCGCTAACAATTTTATGTCGTAAACAAGGCTGAAATAGACCTGTGTTCATAAGTATTCCGTATGGCTCTCGCAAAGAGTTCTGCCGAGGATATCACTTCGATTTTATCCAGCTCCTGGCGCAATGGAATAGTATCGGAAACTATCAGCTTATCCAGACTTGACTCTGCAATCCTCTCATAAGCAGGCCCGGACATTACCGGATGCGTGCAGATAGCGCGCACGCTTCTGGCCCCTTCCTCCATTATGACGTCAGCAGCTTTACATAAAGTGCCCGCAGTATCCACCAGGTCATCTACAATAATGACATCAGCTCCTTTTACATCACCGATTACAGTCATACTTTTAACCTGATTGGCCTTTTCACGATATTTATCGCAGATCACCAATGGCCTTTCAAAGAACTTGGCATAAGTCCTGGCACGTTTTACTCCCCCGACATCCGGCGATGCAAAAATCACGTTGGACATATCCTGATTCCTTAAATACGGAACAAATATCGCATCGGACTTCAGGTGATCCACAGGAATATCAAAGAAACCCTGTATCTGATCTGCGTGAAAATCCATAGTCATTATCCTGTCTGCACCTGCGGCCTGCAATAAATTTGCGATAAGCTTAGCAGAAATCGGAACGCGCGGTTTGTCTTTTCTGTCTTGTCTTGCATATCCATAATAAGGGATAACAGCTGTGATATATCCGGCACTTGCCCTCTTGGCAGTATCAATCAGCAAGAGTAATTCCAACAGATTATCAGAAGGAGCAAAAGTAGATTGTATAAAAAAGACATAAGCACCCCTGACAGATTCTCTTATCTCCGGCTGCATTTCCCCGTCACTGAAACGGTGCAGTTTATTATCTCCTAGAGAATATCCATAATGTGCTGCAATTTTATCTGCGAGATATCTGGAATTCTCTCCGGAAAACAGCTTTACTTCACGCATTTCACCAAGGCTTGCCATATCGAGTTGATTTTTTGCAAAATTAAGAAAGTTTTGCGCTGTGGCAAAAACATTTACCCTAAGATGTATTTCTTTATTCTTAAGGACTATCTGAGATTTTCCGCCCTTTAAAAGAAGTAAAGGATGGACAGCCAATTCCTCCTACTCGGTCTGAATAATATAAACTATCCCGGGAGAACCTCACATAAAATGGTCCGCTTCTGTAACCATCATTTTCATCAAGCTCAACAACAGAATTATGTACCTTCAATGTTGAGTCCTTATCCCCATAGTCAACAGACATAAGTATGTCATGGTAAATGTAATCAAATCCCTTTCCACAGTCCGGATTGCTTCCAGACATCCAATTCCTCTCTTGGCCCTGATATTTCCCGACAAATTTTGCTCTAAAATCCACAGGGCCTTCAACTTCATCTATATTTTTCTTACAGGAGAAAAAGACAATGATGGGCAAGAAAAGGAGAAAATAAAATTGTCGCATGGCTTAAAAGTAAATGTAAAAATCAATAAAAATTATTGCTCTCACTAATCTATGAAAAAGAAGAACAAGAGATAATACAAGTCGGGATTATTACAGGAAATCAAAGGGATGTATAAGTCAAAAAACAAAAAGCCGGAATTCAATTAAGAACCCCGGCTTTGTTTTTATATAACCCTACTTGTCTCAGGGATTAATATCTATACTGATCGGACTTGAAAGGACCGTTCTTAGGCACTCCGATATACGCTGCCTGATCGTCAGTCAATACATCCAGCTCTACACCGATCTTGGCAAGGTGTAATCTGGCAACCTCCTCATCCAAGTGCTTAGGAAGTGTATACACTTTATTATCGTATTCCTCGTGATTCTTCCACAACTCAATCTGCGCCAGTGTCTGGTTAGTAAATGAGTTGGACATAACAAATGATGGGTGACCGGTTGCACAACCGAGGTTTACAAGTCTTCCTTCTGCAAGAAGAATAATGTCTCTACCATCAATAGTATATTTATCAACCTGTGGCTTAATTTCCACATGCGTATCACCATAGTTCTTTTTCAACCAGGCAACATCGATTTCATTGTCAAAGTGCCCGATATTAGCTACTATAGTCTTATCGTTCATATTGCGGAACACCTGCTCAGTAACTATATCTTTATTTCCCGTTGCTGTAACAACTATATTAGCGCGTTTTACTGCATCTTCCATTTTCTTCACTTCATATCCATCCATAGCAGCCTGTAATGCGCATATAGGGTCAATCTCAGTTACGATTACACGACATCCGGCTGAGCGAAGTGAATCAGCTGATCCTTTACCCACATCACCATAACCTGCAACAACAGCAACTTTTCCTGCCATCATAATATCTGTAGCACGTCTGATAGCGTCTACGCATGACTCACGGCATCCGTATTTGTTATCAAACTTGGATTTAGTAACTGAATCGTTTACATTGATTGCGGGCATCGGTAAAGTACCGTTTCTCTCACGCTCATACAGGCGCAATACTCCTGTTGTAGTTTCTTCACTGATACCTATGACATTTTGCGCAAGCTCCGGATACTTATCGAGAACCATATTGGTAAGGTCTCCCCCATCATCCAGAATCAAGTTCAATGGATTTCCATCTTCAAATGCGTGTAAAGTCTGCTCTATACACCACTCATACTCTTCTTCTGTCATTCCTTTCCAGGCAAATACCGGCACACCTGTCTTGGCAATTGCTGCTGCGGCGTGATCTTGGGTTGAGAAGATATTACAAGATGACCAGGAAACTTCTGCGCCTAGTTCCACCAGAGTTTCGATAAGCACTGCTGTCTGAATAGTCATGTGTAAACATCCTGCGATTCTGGCACCCTTCAGAGGCTTGGACTCTCCAAATTTCTTTCTTAAACTGATAAGACCGGGCATCTCCGCTTCTGCAAGCTCGATTTCCTTTCTACCCCAGTCTGCAAGGCTTATATCCTTGACTTTATAATTAAGCTGTGATTCTACAGTTGGCATAATTTCTATTTTTTAGTTTCGAGCCGCAAAGATACGGCTTTCTTTAATCTATAACAAAGAACAACCTTTGATTTCATACGGTTCAATAGTCATCATATTGAATGTGGTATATTTTATACAAATTCATTTCTCTAAACTCTTGCAAAAGCAATTCCAGGCAATATTCAACGTAGAAACCAAGTGATGTTAAGTTCTTCTGTGTGCAGTTCTCATCAGCGGGCTATGGGGTATAGCAGCAGGTATTATATATCAGAAGAGCGATGGATTTACGCCTATCGAATAAACTTATCAGGTCTGGTGTAACAATCACACCGGATAAATCCATCGCTCATTTACCTCAGCGGCACTGAAAAAACGAGATGAATAAAATTAGGGTTCAGTTCGTTTAACAATTCCCAAGCATTGTCTACAAAACTGTATGTTTTATCCTTAAACTGTTGCGTGTTGATTCAGTAGGTTTTCCAGAAAGTCAGCGCTCTGCATTCCCGACTGTCTCCATACTTGTTCACCATCCTTAAATAGAATAAAAGTAGGAACTCCTCTTATCTTAAACTGAGCAGAAATCTGCGGATTTCTATCAACATCAATTTTAACAATGGAAGCGTTATCGCCCACTTTCTTCTTTACCTGCTGTAACACCGGAGCCATCATTTTACATGGTCCACACCATTCAGCTGAAAAATCAATTAGAACCGGTTTATCTTGATTAATTATCTCTTGAAATGTCATCTTCTTTCTTTTTCTTATTAAAATTTGAAAATAAAAGCCCTCCCATAAGAGCGCCGTATAATGAACTGTTCAATGGGCTAGAAGTGATAGGGCAGGTTCCACTTACGCAACCGACGTAGTACCAGTACGCATAACCCCCGATTACACCTATCAAGCCGCCCAACACTGTTATCAACAGGCTTTTTCTAAATTTCATCATTAGTTTACTTTTCTTTTAAGAAAATATTTACCTGCCTTTTATCTGGTTCACTCTCGTCCATGGCCCACCGTTTAATACATTGGCATAGCCATTACTCTTGAGGATGTTTTTAGCCGCACCACTTCTTCCACCGCTTCTGCAAAAAACAATAATGTTTTTCTTGTCTTTAAACTTCTTCAGCTCCACAGATACCCTATCCAATGGAATATTGACTGCTCCCTTCACGGAACCGCCTCTGAACTCGCTCTTTGTACGGACATCGACTAGAAAAGCACCTTCATCTATAGCTTCTTTGATCTTCTTCTTGCTTGCTTGTCCAGTTAATAACGCTAGTAAACCCATAAATTCTTTTTTTTAACGGCACAAAGATATAGCCACCATTTTTATTAAAGTGTAACTATTGTTACTTAGCCCTAAATATTCATGAATTCCGTAAAAAGGCTATCTAGCATTTCATCAATGAATTGCTATTTTATGTGCAGCCTTTTGGCAAATGATTCAAGCTCTCACGCATTCACACCCGCATACGGTATTCCCGTCAGTCGATGCATATCTATATTAAAGGTAGACAAGTCGTTGAAGTTGAACTTAGCAAAATCATCGTGTCCGCAAGCCCTTGCAATTACTTTCATCAAGTCGGTGGTTGCATTCAGGAAGTTTCGCAATTGAGCTGCCGATTTCTGGATTTCCAGCCTTGCACGTAGATGGCCTTGTTGAGTGGCTATTCCTACGGGGCAATTATTGGTATGGCAAGCACGCATAGCGACACAGCCGATTGCCTGCATAGCAGAATTTGCAACGGCTATGGCATCTGCTCCCAACATCATCGCCTTGGCGAAGTCCTCCGCTACGCGTAATCCTCCTGTAATGATCAGATCTACATCATGGGCGCCGATTTTATCTAGATGCCTTCTAGCCCGGGCAAGTGCGGGAATCGTAGGAACATTAATATTATCCCTTAGTAATGCCGGAGCCGCACCGGTTCCCCCGCCTCTTCCATCGAGAATTATATAATCTGCACCTGCTTTTATTGCAAAGTCTATATCAGCTTCAACATGGCTGGCAGCAAGCTTAAACCCAATGGGAATCCCACCGGTTCTTTCCCGTACTTCATCAGCAAATCGAGCAAAATCTTCTACCGTCACAAGATCGTGAAATGTCGCAGGCGAAATGGCATCCTGTCCGGGATCCAAACCACGAACTGCAGCAATTTCAGGAGATACTTTTGATCCGGGAAGATGTCCTCCTGTACCTGTCTTGGCCCCTTGGCCGCCTTTAAAGTGAAATGCCTGCGCTTTCAGCACTTTCTCCCAGGAGAATCCGAATTTTGCGGAAGCCAATTCATAAAAATAACGGGAATTGGCTTCCTGCTCTTCCGGAAGCATTCCACCCTCTCCACTACAGATACCTGTACCGACCATTTCAGCACCTTTAGCCAGGGAAAGTTTAGCTTCTTTAGAAAGAGAACCGAAACTCATGTCGGATACGAAAATCGGAATTTCAAGAACCAAAGGCTTCTCTGCTCTTTTCCCAATAATCGTTCTAGTGTTGACCGGATCCTCATCAAATAGCGGTCTCGTAGCCATCTGTGCCGGCAAGAACTGAATATCCTCCCACTTAGGTAAAGTGTTTCTATCAACACCCATGGCCTTGGTCTGACCGTGCTTTCCCCAGTTCCTTAATCCATTACGAGAAAGTTCTTTGATGTAGAGATTATAAGGTTCAGTCGCTTGTGGATTGGTATCGGCATACTGTCCAAGATACTGGTCCCGATCAAATGGCTGGGGATTTTTAACTAGGTACGCATTGATTTCATCTTCATCGACGTAAACAACTCCATTGCGGATTACTGCATAGAATTTATTGAGAATTTCAGAATTATTGTATTCACTCACACCGGTATCATAGCGATAATCCCAGCCGTGCACTCCACAGATAAGGTTGTGGCCTTGAACATGCCCATCCGCTAGTAAAGCACCCCGATGAAGACAGCGTCCATAAAGTACAGAAACTTCATCTCCGTAGCGAATCACTACCAAATCCAGGCCATTCACCTGAGCGCCAAAAGGTTTCTTTTCCTCCAATTCTGAGAGGTCACATAGTTTAATTTCCTTCATTTTACTTAACTTTGATATTCTTAAAATTCATTTCCACTCAGCTCCTTACCGCCTTTTAAATCGCCCCGTTTTTTTTAACGATATAGGAAGATGGCTATGCCTTCCAATATACCTGATTTCCGGAGTGTAAAGTTCTTTATAAAATGGATTTATAAGGTTGTTAATCAATATAAAATGATTCTAAACAAAGTCACTCAGAAATCATATTGGAATAACTGAATAATCCCTTTAGGAAATTATCCAGGATGCAAATTGTTAGATTAAACTAACTATTTTATTCACACTTTCTTATATTTGCGGAAGCTAAGCCATAATATGCAGCAAGATCATGTTAAAAGTCGAGAATTTATCAGTCATCTATCCCAATGGACACCGCGCCATGAACAACGCCTCTCTCACGATGGAGGAAGGCGTTATGTGTGGTATCCTCGGACCTAATGGCAGCGGCAAAACAACACTTATCAAAGGGATTCTCGGCCTAGTTCCTGCCAAAGGTAAGGCTACTTTTAGAGGTAGACCTATAAAGGAATTTGCCAAACAGATTTCTTATGTAGAGCAGAAAAGTGATCTGGATATGGACTTTCCTATTACTGTCTTCCAGGGTGTTCTTACAGGCACTTATCCCGGACTGGGCTTTTTCAGAAAACCGGGGAAGAAAGAGAAGGAAATAACTCAGGCAGCTATCGATAAAGTCGGATTAAACGGTATGGAATCCAGGCAAATCGGACAGCTTTCGGGAGGTCAATTTCAGCGTGTACTCATTGCGAGAACGCTTGCTCAGGATGCCGACCTGATTTTCCTCGATGAGCCATTTGTAGGGATTGACGTGACGAGTGAGAAGATTATCGTTAACCAGCTTAAAGAGCTTGTGCGGGAGGGGAAAACCATCTTTGTCGTGCATCACGATCTGAATAAAGTATATGAATACTTTGACAAAATCATCCTGATTAACAAAACGGTCATGGCTTATGGCAATGTGCGGGAGGTGTACAACCGGGAGAATATGAAGAAGACATTTGAAGTATTAGATAACCCATTATTTGCAGAGGAATAGAAAATGATAGAGGCAATTGGACAATTTGTCAGGGATCTTATGGATTATCCCTTTCTGCAACATGCATTGACTACCTCCGTAATTCTGGGGATATCCTGCAGTATTGTGGGCTGCTTCATCATACTACGAGGTCTTGCGCTGATGGGAGATGCCATATCGCACGCGGTATTGCCGGGAGTAGCAATTTCCTACCTGTTGAACATCAGCTATTTCTTCGGAGCAGTCACATTCGGCGTGATGGCAGCACTAGGAATAAGCTTTGTCAGTGAGAAGAGTAAAATAAAAAGTGACTCAGCAATCGGAATCGTTTTTTCCGGCTTCCTCGCGCTAGGAATTCTGCTCGTCACCAAGATACAGAGCTCGATAAATCTCAATGAAATTCTCTTTGGGAACGTACTCACAATCAGCGACAGCGACCGTATACTTACGGAGATAGTTGCCGGAGTCGTCCTGCTGGTAATCTACTTATTTTACAAGGAATTGCTTCTGACGACATTTGACGAAACCATGGCTAAGGCGAGTGGAATTCCCGTACGTTTCATCAATTATATGATGATGCTTTTGCTCACATTAATTACGGTTGTTTCCCTGCAGACAGTAGGAGTGATTCTCGTCGTTTCACTTTTAATCACCCCAGCTTCTACGGCGTTTTTACTGTCCGACAAACTATCATCCATGATATGGATTTCTGCTATTATCGGAGCTATATCCGCTATTATCGGGCTATTTATAAGCTACAATTACAATCTGCCATCCGGCGTAGTCATCGTACTTACAGCGACAACCATATTTGCGCTCGTTTTCTTTTTTAACCCGCGCAATGGACTTGCCTGGGTGAGGTTCAAGCAAAGGCGAGTAAGGTATCCCGTTCATTAATTTTTCAATATTCAGATAAAGCTATTAATATGATTTCAGCTTACGCAAATGTTATAAGACTATCCCTGTTTTCAGCCCTTATACTTATGCTTGCTTCATGTGGGAGTTCAGAAAAAACAGAAGGAACCCATCAAAAGCTCCGCGTAATCTCCAGTTTTTCAATAATTACCAATATGGTTCAGGAAATAGGTGGTGATTCTGTAATTGTGCATAATTTGGTACCAATAGGGACTGCCCCTCATGAATATGAACCGATTCCCAATGATTTAAAATTTGCGTCCGGTGCAGACCTCTTCCTATATAATGGTCTGAATCTTGAAGGAGGAAAAGATGGTTGGTTTTTCAGGATTACACGCTCTGTAAAAGCAGATCCGGGTAAAATTGTAGAAGTTGCAAAGGCCGTTACACCTATGTACTTATCCGAGAAGGAAGGTTCCAGTGAAGTGAACCCCCACGCTTTTATCAGTCCACATGTCGGCATTCTTATGGCAGAAGCTGTCCGTGAAGCTCTCGTATCTGCCGATGAAGGAAACAAGGATTATTATATTGCTAATGCTTCTGCCTATATAACACGTTTAAAGGAAATTGAAGCCCAATACAAAGAAAAACTAAGTGAGATTCCGAATAAAAGGCGCGTATTTATTGCTAGTGAACAAGCCTTCCAATATCTCAACGCTGAATACGGTTTAAAAGAAGGATACATCTGGGCAATCGACACTGAGGAAAACGGTTCGCCCAATCAGATTAAACGGGCAATTTCATTTGTCAGACAAAACAATCCGCCGGTTCTCTTTGTAGAATCCAATGTTGATCGCAGGCCGATGGAAACCGTCTCCAAGGAAAGTGGAGTTCCTATTTATTCGCCTGCCATATTCAGCGATGAGCTTGGAAAACCGGGACAGGAAGCTGATTCTTATATCAAGTATCTGGAATATAATCTGAAGCATATTTATCAGGGATTGATGTCCGGAGTAGAACAGTAATAAGACGAGGAAATGAGGGTTAGTATCCTTAAGGTGGGACAACACCCTTTCAAACGCGGGGTCAAGAAAAAGAAATTCACTCAGGGCCGTAGGGTTATTGGCGGTAGTTATTTATTTCAGTGGACCTCCGGAATAGATTTATCCTTACGGCCGGCCATTAATGCTTAATAATTTGTTTCAGGATTCCTCCCGACGTTTCTTTTATCGTGTGCGTAAAGACAAATGCTTTAGGATCGATTTCATAAATTGCATTTTTCAGTTTGCGGACTTCTAGCCTTGTAACAACTGTAAATACTATATCGCAGTCCATTCTCTTTTCAAATGTATCTTTCATGAAGCCTCTTTCACCTTTGTAGACTGTAATGCCTTTGCCCATCACTTTCACGAGGTATTCCTTTATTTTTTCATTTTCACTTGCTACAATTGTAACCCCGGTATATGCTTCAATACCATCAATGATATACCTGGTAGTCTGAGAGGCTACAAAATATGTCAACATAGCATACAAGGCCGTCTCAATGTTCATATAAAATGCAGCTACGGAGAAAATTGCAATATCAAAAGCCAGTATGATTTCTGTTATTGTAAAGCCGGTTCTCTTCAACGTGTATAAAGCAAGGACTTCAATTCCATCGAATGAGCCGCCACCACGCATACTCAAGCCTATACCCAGGCCGACAAAGAATCCACCGAAAACTGCCACGAGGAGCTTGTCATCCGTGATTTCAGGGAAGGCCAGGTATTGCAAACAGATTGCTACACCTATTACCGCAATAAGTGTCTTAAGAGCAAATGGTTTCCCGACAATTCTATAGCCAATAAAAATGAAGGGCAAGTTAAAAAGAACAATCGTCCAGCCTAGATGCCAGTTCAGAATAGCTTTAGCCAGAAGCGCCAGGCCCGTAATTCCACCATCAAGAAAGTGATTTGGAACCAAAAAACTTTTCAAGCCTATACTCGCTGCGAGAATACCTGTTAAGATATAGACGATATCGATAAGAATAGCCCTTTTCTTTATTCTTCTACGCTTTGTCATTACAGTAAAGATTTTATAACGTTTAAATTTGCTGCCTTCTTCTTTTCTCTTAAACTTCTTGAGGTATCAGTAAAATACTTGTGATTTTCAAAGAACTTTATCTGTAAATCACACCATTCTGCCTCATTGCTTACAGTGCCTCGCAATAGCAATTCCTCATACAATCTATCGCTTATCATAAGAAAATCATCTCTTCCCAGATAGTCGAGATCAGCATCAGCAAGAATCTCTTCAAGGAGATTATTAGCAACCTGTGGGATTTTGGTTGCCATAATCATTTCACAGATTCTGTCGATATGTTCCTTAGAATATTCAAATTGCGGCAGGTATTTTCTGGCGAGTTCACAAGAAATGAGTTCATGTCCGTCGGCTTGATAAATATACCCGGAATCATGAAAAAGGGCTGCGGTTTTAAGCAGGGTGAGTTCTTTTCTCTTTACGCCTTCTTCTTTTGCAATTCGCGTAGCGGCCTCCAGAACATCCTTAACATGCTCAACATTGTGGTAGGTCAAATTTTCAGGAAACTCGCAATTCATCATTTCGATTATAAACTTCTTTGCCTCTCGGTATTTCATATTTCTAGCTTGTAATTACCTCCTGATTTTCGGCTGTAACCGACACATCAACAAAATACATATTCATCATTCCCTTATTTTTCACTTGTACTTTACCCCGACATTCGCATTTTATATCATCTTTTACAAGCTCATAAGTTGCCTCCGAGATATTGATTTTGCCAGGATGGCTGTTCTGCTCCATTCTCGCAGCTGTATTCACCGTATCTCCCCATATATCGTAAGCAAATTTCTTAACACCTACTATACCCGCGACAACCGATCCCGAGTGAATCCCTATCCGGATCTCAAAGGCCTTTTCCATACTGTTTCTCTTATCCATAAAACGCATGATATCTTCTGCTGCCGCAATAGCTCGGTGAGCGTGAAATACATTATTTTCAGGCAAGCCACATACGGCCATATACGCATCACCAATTGTCTTAATTTTCTCGAGTCCATGCTGCTCCATAATATAATCAAAGGCAGTAAAGTAGGTATTTAGTTCTCCTACGAGTTCTTCAGGCTTCAAGTTTTCCGATGTCCCGGTAAAATTCACAAAGTCAGTAAACAGCACTGAAATATTATCAAAGCGTTTAGCCTCTGCTCGCCCATTTGTTTTTAATTCCTCTGCAACTGATTCCGGAAGAATATTAAGTAGGAGTTGATCTGTTTTATTCTTCTCTCTTGAAATCTTTCTTCTACTGCGGAACACATAAATCAAAAATAACAACAGGGAGAGAGCCGCTCCTACACCCGACCATATAAACACCCGTTGACGTTGAAGTTTTGCAGTAATGAATGCTCGTCTTTGAAGGGTAGCCAGACTATCGGTATAACGCTCTTTTTCCAGGTCATACATGATTGAGGTTTTCGTAAGTTCTCGGATATTCTCTTCATTATACAAGCTGTCTCTGTAGATCAGATATTTATTGAGATTTTCAAGTGCACTTTTATAATTCCCTTCAATGCTATCAAGCATATAAATTCCATGATAAGCATCTTTAATTTGTTCTTTAGCACCTATCTCAAGGCTGAGATTGAGTCCCTCATTTAAAAATTTCCTCGCATTTTTCTGTTCTTTCAGGACGGTATAAACCGTACCTATATCAATATTATTTTCAGCTATATGATAATCAAAGTTAATTCTTTCTGAAATTTCCAAGGCTACAGAATAATTTTCCAGTGCGCGTGTATAATCACCCATCGCTTGATACACTCTGCCCAGACGGCCATAGGCGCCAGAGAGCCCGTACATGTCTCCTTGTTCTTCCAAAATAGAAAGCGCTGGTGAAAGATTGGTCAGGGCTTCATCATACTTTTTCAGATAAAAATAAGTTTCACCAAGGTTCAGATAGGCATAGCCTATATTTATATCGTCTTTCTCTTCCTGAGAAATTATCAACTGATCGTTGAAGTACTTCAAGGCTTCAGTGTAATTATCCTGCAAGAGGTACACATTACCGATGGAAAGGTATGCGGATGCTACCTCTCTTCTGTTCCCCGCTTTTTCTGAAGCACGTAGGCCTTGAAAATATGTATCTACTGCATTTATATAATCTCCCTGGCTTACGTAAGCATTTCCCTTACGCGTATATATCCTGGAGATAGATTGATTATCGTCTATTTTCTCAAAAATATTCAAAGCTATGGAATAATTATCCTGTGCAGATTTAAATGCTCCTTGTTTCTCATATATCCATCCAAGGCTTTCAAACGTACGGCCCAACTTCAGTTCATCATTAAGAGACTGATACACTTTCATCGCCACGAGATACTTCTCAATGGCCTCCGGATACTGGCCAAGGTAATCCAATATCTGTCCAACTTTATCACTTCTGACTCCTATACAGACTTCATCTTCCAGTTCTTCACAGAGGCTCAAGGATTTGTTAAATTGCATAAGTGCTCCATCATAGTCTCCCTGTATATACGACAGAAATCCCAGATTGTCATATACCGTAGAAAGTACTCGTTTATTATTAACCTTTTCCAGCAGTCTGATTGATTTGGAATAACTATTTTCCGCCTCAGCGTATTCCTTTAGGTCGGTATATACGTTTCCCATATCCTTATAAACTACTCCCAGTCCGTTTTCATCATCTAGTTTTTCATAAATTTCAAATGCTTTAAAGAGCGTATCCAAGGCTTCACTATATTTGGCTTCTCTTAAGTTAAGGTTTCCTATTTTATTGTAGACGCAAGCAATTCTCTTTTCCTCACCGATTTCTCTAAAAACATTTAAGGATTTTAAATATGCTTTATGAGCTTTCGCAAATTTATCTTGTTTCGAATAAGCTTCACCCATCTGCTCCAAGACTATAGCAAGTCCAAGTCTATCACTTATCCGATTGGATAAATTGTATGCTCGGTTATACTGCCTAAGTCCTTTATTAAACTCGTTTAACTTAATGTAGATATTACCTTTGTTTCGATATACTTCAGCTTCTCCTTTCCTGTATTTAAGTTTTTCAGCAAGTCCTCCGGCCAGGGATACATAGATTCTGGCCGAATCGAGCTTACTATTTTCCATATATAAATTACTCAGCTCATTGTAGATATTGACTTTCAGGATGTTATCTTCCGTATTTTTCAGTATTAGCTCTAACGAGTCTATGTGCGTCTGCTCTATACCTTGGGCGTGTATGCATAGAGGTATAGAATAGAAGCTAGTGATAATACTAAAAAATAAAAGTATCCTTTTCATGTTCTCTTTTTTGCTGTGATTCAAAGCCCCCGATTTCTCCGGTAAAATGTAATCCGTTATACTAGATGCTCAATCATCATTTGTTCTCTTCAAGTTCTATTATTGACTATTCTGTGGGAGATAACTATGCGAGACGTATCTGTATCATATCAGTCAATAAATTATCCGGTTTCAATCTCAAACCACTTGTCTAATTACTACAGCTATACCAAAGATTTTAAAACTATGTGGCTATTTTATAAAATTCCTATGGACAAAATATGGACAAACCATCCTTTAACTCGAGTTCTCTTAAAACACATCGACAAGAGTACTACTACCGGAAAGCTTAATTGATTAACTATGAGAACTTTATATATAAGTATAAATTTAGCGAGTATTTATTCTTTTATCCTGATTAAAGGGTAGCGATAAACTCTTCCAGTTCTTCAATGGAGTCAAATTCCAGCGATTGTTTTAGTCGGTATTTGGATTTTGAGACACTTGCAGCACTGATTCCCAGCAAACGAGCGATTTCCTTATTACTCATTTTAAGATATAACAAGAAGAGAATGCGCTGTTCTGCCGGGCTTACACTTGGGCGACTTTCATGGAGATTATAAAGAAAATGAGGGTAAGTTTTTAAAAATTTTGTTCTAAAATCCAGCCAACCCTCCTCAGTTGTTAATGTATATTCCTTGATCTGATTTATCAGGGAGCTTTTATCTTCTGAGGTCTCCAAGGCCCGAATCTTTTGTATAAGTCTTGTGGACAGGTAGTTTGTTTCCAGCAACTTACTTTTCAAATCCTGCGTCTTCTCTTTGGTCATATTCAGGTCCCGCATACTCATCATTCCCTTGTACTTCTGTGTTAAAAGCTCTTGCCTCAGGCTTTTCCGTTTCAAGTATATCAGTAGAATAGTTATTGATGAAATGAGAGCAATTATTACGATAGTATAAATCCGCAATTTTTTCAGGTATACTATTCTATTTCTCAGGTGAATTGATCGACTTGACAATTCATTAAAAGAATACTCTTGCTTAATTCTATTTAAACCATAAATGAGTTCTGCCTTTTCACTTTTAGCTTTGATAATACTGAAGCTGTCATAATAATAGAAAGCTGAGTCTATCACCTCAACGTCTTTGAATGCCTTAGCCAGATTATCATAGACAGTTTCACGTAGTGCATCTCCGGGATCAATAGATAGGTTTTCGATAACAGATTTCCATAATTTAATTGCTTTTCTTTTTTCACCTTTGGCAGATAACAGTTGAGCATAAA
>CAYRFF010000047.1:0-22824 GCA_964423575.1 uncultured Saprospiraceae bacterium
ATGTACTTTTCCTTATCTCTTTTCCAGTCAAGGACTTCTACGCCTTTCGGCAAATTATCCAGTTGTTCTTCAAGAAGCTCAGACAGAGAGTCACCAAAAGAGATGAGAATAAGGCTTGTTTTAAAACCCAGTCTATCCATATTTCCGGCAATTCCTACTGCATCGCCTCCATTGTTTCCAGGACCCGCCAAGACGAGAACTTCGGGGTTTTTATCATATCTAATCTCCGGTAACATCCGGTCCGTAAACACTTTGATCGCTCGATCCATCAATGCAGAGAGGGAAATTCCAGCTTGTTTACAATACCATTCCTCCAGCTTGCGAAAATCCTTTGGCTTATAAATTTTCATATTTTTCAGTAAGCTTACAATTCAGATAATATTAAATTTTAGATGATTTATTTCTTTTCAGTTTAAACTTATGAAGACTCGTTGGAATTATGTGGATAAACACCAGACATTTTAAGAAATAAATGGCAACAAGCAAGATAGCAGAAATATTTAATGAAATTAAGGTTGTCGAGTTAAGTTCTGTCCTGGCCGGACCACTCGTAGGATCTTTCTTCGCAGAACTGGGAGCAGAAGTGCTGAAGGTTGAAAATAAAAAAGCGGGTGGTGATGTCACGAGAACCTGGCATCTTAAATCAGAAGATAAATCGCAATTGTCGGCTTACTACCAGTCAGCTAACTATGGAAAAACCAGTCTTTTTCTGGATTTGACAGATGATGAAGATCGCAAGAGACTTTACGAAGAAATCAAAACGGCAGATATAGTACTCAATAATAACAATCTGAAGAGTGCAGAAAAGCTGGGGACCTCGCCCCGACATTTGCGCAAGCTTAAACCGGATCTTATCTATGCACAGCTGGATGGGTTTGATGATGAGGATGCCGATAGGGTAGCTTATGATATTGCATTACAGGCAGAAAGTGGTTTCCTTTCTATGACAGGCTTGCCCCATGAGGATTCTGATTCTGCTTCTGCAAATAAGCTTGCAAAGATGCCCGTTGCCTTTATAGATGTTCTTGCTGCACATCAGTTAAAAGAGGCGATTCTTGTGGCTTTACTGAAAAAACTGAAGACAGGGGAAGGAACCTATCTGCGTGCTAGCTTATACGGGGTAGCGCTTACGAGTCAGAAAAATCAGGCAACCAATTATCTCCTGGCTGAGCATATTCCTGCTCCGATGGGCACGCTACATCCTAATATTGCCCCTTATGGGGAAATCCTGACTTTTAAGGATGGAATTAAGATTGTTCTGGCTGTCGGAAGCGACAAACAATTTAAAAATTTGTTTAACTTGTTAGGCATTCAAAATGAACTACTTACCGCCTTTGCCTCTAATGCTGACAGATTGAAAAAAAGATCGGAACTCGAAGAGATTTTGCAATCCGCTGCGTTAAATCTGAATTTCAATTTGATAAAAGATAAGCTTAAAAGCCTAAATATACCTTATGGGCAAATCAAGAAAATAAATGAGGTTTGGGACGAAAAGGGTGCTGTAAAGTATATCGCGGTTAATGCTGGGACACCGCGTCATTCTGCTATATCATACTTTAGTTTGAAAGATATATAAGATATAGCCACGTTTATCTAAAAAGCCAATGAAAATGCGATAGGAAATCAAAAATATTTTTATCTTTATTGTAGTTTTCTGATTATGCCCTAATATTTAGATACATTACTCATATTGAATATATTAGGTATAGTTTTTGTAGTGAGAACTAAGTGATAGAATTGTACTCATTATGAGTCATGACCAATATTACATAAACCAATTGTATGAATATATTTTACTCTAAGTTTAAATATGTACTAATCGCGGTCATTTTTGGACTTCTTCTGCCACTCTCATCCGTGACTGCGCAGGATATCCATTATAGCCAGGCACATAATTCCGTGCTGAACGTCAATCCTGCTTTGACCGGGATATTTAATCAGGATGTACGGCTTTCGGCCAACTACCGCCACCAGTGGTATACAGTACCTGTCTCATACTTAACTTTTACCGGTGCGTATGATCAGAATTTCCATAGAGCAGGAAATGATTTCGGCTTCTTCAGTGGAGGAGTCTTATTTAACTACGATCAAGCTGGTGATTCACGACTGACAATGTTGCAACTAAGTCTTAGCGGCTCTTACACATTTATCCTGAACAAGAATAATTTGTTGACATTGGGCTTACAAGCAGGTGGGTCCAATAGACATTTCTCTGATAAGCAACTTCAGTGGGATAGCCAGTTTGATGGATATCTTTATGATCCGAGCTATGCCAGTAATGAGAGCTTCGACTTCCTGAACTTGTACTACATGTCAACCGGAGGAGGAATTAACTATCGCTGGCAGAAAAGCCCTCGTACTAAATTCGACCTCGGTGCAGCAGCATATAATTTTGCTTTTGCAAAAAATGAATTCTACAAGGATACAGATTATAAAATACCTGTACGATTTGCAGGAGTGTTCCAATCTTCTTTCCAACTTTCCGATCCTTTGGATATCATGGTTCACGGTTTGGGACAGATGCAAGGGAAATCTTATGAAATTGTGCCAGCCTTACTATTCCGCCTATATCTCAATCAGAAACCGGGAAAGAAATTTGCACTTGACTTAGGTGCTATAGGTCGTTACTCAGGCCAGTGGGATGCAGTAGCGCCGACGATAGGATTTAATGTAAATAGTCTGAAAGCAGAACTTAGTTATGACATAAACTTATCAGATTTTACTGTTGCGAGTAGCAGGTATGGTGGACCTGAGATTTCTCTGCAGTATTTCATTACCTATGTAAAACCAATGGGTAAGTTCAAGACCTGTCCTATATTTTGATTTGAACGAATATGAAGATGAAAAAAATATATATATTATTGATTTTAATGGCCTTCACGGGTATATCAGTTGTTTCGGGACAAACGAAGAGTGCGTTCCTTAATGCTGCTCAAAATGCCTATGAAGCTGAAGATTATTACTCGGCGTTCTCATACTATAAAGAGGTTCTTGAATTTGACGTAAAAGACCCTCAGGTGTATTACAACGCCGCCAACGCAGCAAGGAAATTTCACGCCTATGCCTACGCTGATTCCCTGTACTCAGTCGTATTGGAAAAGGATGACAATAATCTGTTTCCACTTGCAACATTTTATGCAGCCCAGGTAAAGCAGAAACTCGGTCAATACGATAAAGCCAAAGAGTACTATAGCCTGTACATATCCGAACAGGGTGGTGATGATCCAGTGCTTACAGCAAGAGCGGAGGACGCTCTGACTTCATTGGACTGGGCAATTAATGAAATCGAATACTACGGTACTGAGCAAGATAGTATTGTACGTCTAGAAGGTGTAAATACACCATATTCTGAATTTGGCTCTTATATGCTGGGAGACGACTTGTATTTCTCTTCTCTGAGATTTGAAGAAAGTGCCAAGGATGTTTATCCCGATAAGTTATATTCCAAAGTACTTGTAAGTACAGATGGAAATGGTGGTGGGAAGATATTTGGAGAGGACTTACAGCTTTCCAGCGGTCAGCACGTAGCACATACTACTTTTAATGAAGACCATTCAACAATGTATTTTACTTTATGTGAATACATTACTGTTGATGATATAAGATGTGATTTATTCCACATTGGTTTTGAAGATGGTGAAACAGAGGGGACTGCATCGATGATTCAGTTTGGTGATAGCGGCTCCGGATACACATATACACAACCTTCCTGGGGTTATGTAAATGATGTTGAGGTCCTTTTCTTTGTCTCTGACAGAGCAGGTGGAAAAGGCAAGAACGATATCTGGTACACGGAGATTAAGGAAAATGGAACATTTGGTCAGCCTGTTAACCTTGAGGCTATAAATACCAGCGAAGATGATATTACACCTTTCTTCGATAAAGATACAAAGACACTATATTTCAGTTCAGAAGGGCATGAAGGTTTCGGAGGTTTTGACATATACATAAGCCAGAACTACAATGGCGAATGGACTGAGGTAAGTAACGCAGGACATCCGCTCAATTCCAGTTATGATGACATTTATGCTATGATAGACCAGAAGTCTGACAAAGTATATTTTTCATCTAACAGGCCCGGATCACTATTGCTGGACGATGAACTCGAGGGTTGCTGTTTTGACATATATAAAGGAGAACTTCCTTTCATGCGTCATAAGCTCATAGTTGAAGTTTATGATGGTTATACACTGGAACCGGTTTATGGTGCCAATGTCGATCTGATAAACAGTCTGAATAACATGCTGCTTGAGACACAGCAAGATCCTGACGAATATATTTATCGATTCAGAGTTCAGAGAAACAAGAACTATATAATTGAAGGTACTAAGGGTGATTATCTACCTGGAGTTACTGAGTTCTCGACAATTAATTTGCCGGATACGGGAGATATTGTTCAGAAAGTATATCTGGTTACCAAGGAATTGCATTTAGATGTATTTGTCTTTGATGAAAAGACGAGAAATGAACTACGAGGTGCTGAAGTGACAATGATTGATAATCTGGGCAATACGACTGAACTTCTAAATCTGGATTCCAATGACTTCCATTATGCACTTGACAGAGATAAGACATATACTTTCATAGTAAGTAGAAAAGGATACTCTCCGGTATCATTTGAACTTGATCCGGCAGATTATCAGAATCAGAGTTTAATTAAGAAGGATGTATATCTACCTACCGGTACACTTGAAGACTTCTTGCCATTGGTCTTGTACTTTGATAACGACATGCCTAATCCAAGATCATGGGCACGAAATACTAATCTGAGATATACTGACACTTATGGTGATTATTATGAACGTAAACAACAGTTTATCGATGTATTCACTGAGCCATTGGAGGGAACTGAAATGACACAGGCTAAGTCACAGTTGGATAACTTCTTTGAAACTGAGGTGAGAAAGGGTTATATGGATATAAGCGAATTCCTTGCATTACTTGAAGCAGCTCTTGATGAGGGCAAGAAGGTTGAAATATTCCTGCAGGGATATACGAGCCCTAGAGCCTCAGCAGCCTACAACCTGAATCTGGGAATGAGACGTATCCAGAGTGCTAAAAATCAGATCATTGATTACAATGATGGTGTGCTGAATAAATATATTAATAATAGTCAGCTGGAGATCAAATTGAAATCCTTTGGTAAAACAACAGCTCCAAGCGACGTTATAAGCGACTTATCCGATGAAAGAAACTCTATCTATAGCTACAAGGCTTCCAAAGAAAGAAGAGTAGAAATTATCGGTATCAATATTGAATAGAGTAAATTAAGATTTCCATGAATCTAGTTCATAACATATATCCTAAATCACTTTTTCGGATGAAGAATGTACGCTACATATTTCTATTGCTTTTGCTTGGGCTGTTTTTTGAAGGCCAGGCATCACATATCGTAGGGGGTAACCTTCAGTATCGCTGTATTGGAAACGACCGGTATGAGGTTACAATGGTATTCATTCGTGACTGTGGGAATGCCAATCCTGAAGCGGTTATCGACAATCCGGCTATTGTATCAATTTATGATCACGATTATAAGCCGTTGAGAAATGTCGGAGGTAGTGCTTCAATTGGACACTTAAAGATGAAAAACTTTGTCACTGATACTCTTTATGATATAGCCGGAGATCCTTGTTATCAAGTGACAGGGCACTTATGTATAGAGAGGACAGTTTATCGAGATACTTTAAAACTTCCGTTCAGAGAAGGAGGGTATCGACTTGCATATCAGAGATGTTGTAGAAACACCATTGTCCAGAATATAATGGAGCCTCTTTATACAGGAGCTACCTATGAAACCTGGATTACTGAAGAGTCCATGCTAGAGTGCAACGGCAGTCCGCAATCAACCCAGGTTCCTGATTTGTATGTCTGTGTAGGGCAGCAATTTTCATTTGATCAGGAGTTTTCAGATTTTGAAGGAGACTCAATAGTCTATTCGTTATGTATACCCAATGCAGGAGCTACTTATGACAGGCCTATCCCTGGCGTTCACCCACCGGGGCCATTCCCTAAAGTTGAATGGGCGCCGGGCTATTCTACATTGGATATGATGAACAATCCGGCGGATCCGGTAAAAATTTCAGAAAATGGAATCATTACAGGAACTCCTTTAAACACGGGTACATATCTGATCGGATACTGCGTTGAAGAATATCGCAATGGTGTGTTGTTGTCCGTTTTCAACAGTGACTTTGAAGTGACTGTTTTACCATGCTCAGAAATTCCGGTAGCAAGGATAGGTAATGAGGAATTGTATTGTGATGGACTGGAAATTGAATTTATCAATAATAGCACCGGAGCAGAAGGATATTTGTGGTACTTTGATGCTAGCGGTGATACAACTCTTACATCTACAGAAGAATCACCGACATTCACATATACCGAAGAAGGTTGCTATGATGTCAAATTAATAGCTTTTGGCGGGCCTGATTGTGAATCAGTCGCTACAAAGACAATTTGTGTTTATGATAGTGAGATAACAGCTGACTTTACTTTTGAAGCTGATGGAAGTTGCGCAGATTCATCCCTAGTATTCTTCTACGGACATGGAGAAGACCCGGGATACAGTATAGCTGAATACAAGTGGGAGATAATCATGGGCAATGACACCAGTTATTATACCGGTGATACTATAAGTCATATATTCTGGACACCTGGAACTGCTATAGTTACTCTTACAGCGATTTCAGAAACCGGTTGTACTGCAATTGCAGTAATGGATGATATTGAAATACAATTTCTGAGTTTGGACTTTAATCCTGCTGCAGATTCAATTTGTCTAGGAGAGAAAGTTCCATTATTACTGAATGGCAACCCTGATTACACTTATACTTATGTACCTGAAGATGGACTGGATTTAACAGATCCTTCCAATCCGATTGCTTCTCCTGATAGCTCAATCGTATACCATGTAACAGTTACAGACGGTTTCTGTGCAACCAGTGATTCAATCTTTGTAAAAGTAAGAGGATCTTACTTTAACGTGATTGATTTATCAGATACTTGTTCTGTTGAAAAAATACTGACCACCAATCACTTTGACTATAGCAGTATTCAATGGGCAACGGATGCCGACTTCAATAATATAATCGGAGAAGAAGATACCTTGCACTTTAATGTTATAAATGAAGCTACAATCTATGTTACAGTTTACGATACAATACTTGAATGCTATCTGACAAGACCCTATACAATAGAGCATAAAGGTCTGGCATTTGATTATCCTGCTGAATTTGAAGCTTGTGTAGGCGGCGCTGAAAGTATTGAAGTAATAAATCTGTCAAATCTCGATTATAATATTATCTGGGATGACAGTCCGATAATCACATCCGGATTAGACAGCAATGTGATTGAAATATTTTCTGATGCAGAAGGTAAATTCACACTTAGATTCTTTGCAACTGCTGAAAATGGCTGTACTTATGAAGGTTTTATAGAGGTAAGTGTTAATGTATCAATGAATGCTGATTTTGCTTACGCAAATGAATGTGGATCGTTGCTAGTAAGCTTTACTAACCTATCAGATACTTCTAATGTAAGCTGGGACTTCGGTGACGGAAATACTAGTAATGAGGAGAATCCAGAGCATACTTATAGCGAAGCCGGAACATATACTGTGACGCTTACTGTGAAAAATGGTTGTGAATTCTCTATCAGCAAAACAATAACTATTGATGAGTATGAGGTAAATATTCCTGATCAGGTTATTAATTGTAACGAAGAGCAGACTGAATTAAATCCCGGAGGTAATCCTGATCTTAATTATACCTGGTCACCTTCAACAGGCTTGGATGATCCTAACTCACATAACCCTAGAGTATCCGTTACTGATACGACTATGTACTACGTAACAATTACTGACGATAATTCAGATTGTCAGACAATCGACTCAGTTCTTGTAATACCGGTAATAGGTATAGATTCTGACTTCTCATATGAGAATGAATGTGGTTCATTAACAGTTGATTTCTTTAATGAAACGGATTTTGCAGATGTAAGCTGGGACTTTGGTGATGGAAATACAAGCAATGAAGTGAATCCATCACATACCTATACAGACCCCGGTTCATATACTGTAGTGATGACAGTTAATGACGAATGTTTTGGTACTAAGTCTGTTACAATCAGAGTTGACGAATACGAAGTAAATATTCCTGATCAACTCTCAGATTGCTTCGGTGAAGGAGTTGAGCTTAATCCCGGAGGTAAAGCTGACTTAAATTATACCTGGTCTCCGACAGAAGGACTTGATGATCCCACTTCACATAATCCGACTGCACATGTATCTGATTCGACAATGTACTATGTGACTATTACAGATGATAATTCGGATTGTATAACAATGGATTCCGTCCTGGTGATACCTGTAGAGTTGTTTATTGTTACAACCAGTGGTAATGTTGCTCAATGTCTTCCAACTGCGGTTATTCTTGAAGCAAGTTCTTCGGAAGGAACAATAACATGGTATGATGATGAAGGATTTGTTGCAGGAACGGGTAATTCAATTGAAGTTATACCTGGAGAAAGCGACTATTATGTAGCCACTGCCACGTATAACGGCTGTTCGGTTTCTGATACTGTAAAAGTTGAGTTAATCGACTTTGGAAGCCTGTTCACAATAACAGCAGATCCTGAAGAGATTGACTTTGGCGCAACTTCACAATTGGATGTACTTACTACCGGAACAGGTAATTACAGTTACGAATGGTCTCCTAGAGAAGGTCTGAGCGACCCTACAATTCGCAACCCGATTGCAAGACCTAAGGTAACAACAGAATACTGTGTAACGATTACTGATGACTACGATTGTGAGACTGAATTATGTATCACTGTAGAGGTGAGAGAAGCTCCGTGTGAGCCTCCTTATATTTTCCTTCCTAATGCCTTTTCACCAAATGGCGATGGAAATAACGATGTTCTCTACATGCGTGGTGAAGCCATTACTGATCTCGATCTGATGATTTACAATAGATGGGGGCAGGAAGTATTCAGAACCAACAATAAAAATATAGGTTGGGATGGAACAGGCAAAGACGGCGAAATTATGCCTACTGATGTTTACGGCTATTATTATAAGGCTACTTGTGGTGATCGTGGCTCTTATGAAGCAAAAGGAAACGTATCCCTTATAAGATAATGGATATTAAGAATTAAGAAATTTAAGATTTAGGATCACATCAATAAAGCTTCTCGTAGGTTCCATTCGGAAACGAGAAGCTTTTTTGATATAATAGAATACCGCTTTTCTATGAAAAATCGCTGCCTTTGAAGAAAACGAGCCAAATTTAATATCATTTTATAATTAATCCCGTTTTATAATTAGTCGGAATTCCGGCCAACCTATTTAGATTAACAAAAAACAATTAATTATGAGATTTAATTTGAAAATGAGCTTACTAGCTCTTCTTGCTATTACATTTTTTACCTTCACAGCTTGCGAGAACGCTGAGTCAAATACTGACGATGTTGAAGAAAATATTGAAAATGCTTTAGAAGAAGTGGAAGAGACAGGCGATAAAATTGCCAAAAATACTTCTGACTGGTCTGCTGAAAAGAAACAGGAATTTGAAGAAAGCGTAAATAAAACAGTAGCTGATGTAGATCAGAAAATGATTGAGTTACGTGAAAAAATGGATAATGCGGCTGGTGAGGCCAAAGCTAAGTACAAAGATGCTATTGATGAACTAAATGAGTACAGACAAGAACTGGAAGCATGGAGAGGTAAAGCCTCCCACGAAGTCGAAACAAAGTGGGATGAGTTCAGAAATAATTTATCCGAACTACTTGAGAAAATGAGTGAAGAGGTCAAAGACTAAGTCGATTAATGCGTAAATAAATTAAGGGCTTAACGGAGAAATTCGCTAAGCCCTTAATTTTTATCTGCTATATTATTTTAAAGATGTGAAGATCTGCTGAACAATTATAGGCACTATTCCTATAGATTCCTTTTGTATTCTTCCAGCGTTTTATAAAAATCTTCCTGAATTGGTCTATTTTCTGGAACTTCCCTTAAGGGCTCTACTTCTTCTAGACCTTCATAACAATCTGCAGGCAGTCTCTGGTATAATTTAGTACCTGCTGTCTTCCATGCGAGCATTTCATCGGAAACCTCCTTGATGATTTTTGCAGGATTTCCTACGAGTAAACTCCTTGCCGGAATCTTTGACTCAGCCTTCACAAATGCCAGTGCACCTACAATGGAACCTTCGCCGATATAGGAGCCATCCATGATGACTGCGTTCATTCCCACCAGAACATTGCGCCCGATATTGGCGCCATGTATGATTGCTCCGTGCCCGATATGTGCACTTTCCTCAAGTACAATAGATTTGCCGGGGAACATGTGGATGGTGCAGTTTTCCTGCACATTGACACCGTCTTCCAGTATAATCTCTCCCCAGTCTCCGCGAATTGCAGCTCCGGGGCCTATATAACAGTCTTTTCCTATAATAACATTTCCGGTGACCGCAGCCAGCGGATGTACAAAGCTGCTTTCGTGAATTACCGGAATAAAGTCTTTGAATCTGAAAATCATTATCAATTATTGTAAATATACTTCAAGAATTAAACGCGTTCCAACACTACTGCATATCCCTGGCCGACACCTATACAGAGTGTTACCAATGCATATCTGCCATTTCTTTTGTGAAGCTCGATTGCTGCAGATTGCAGGATTCTGCTTCCGGTCATTCCCAGAGGATGGCCCAAGGCGATAGCGCCGCCATTAGGGTTTAATCGGGGATCATCCATCTCAATATTCCATTCCTTCAAGCAGGCCAGAACTTGCGAGGCAAACGCTTCATTGATTTCAATGATATCCATATCCTTCAAACTAAGATTAGCGCGCTTAAGGGCAATTTCAGAAGCATAAACAGGCCCAATGCCCATTATTCTCGGTTCGACTCCTGCAACGCCTGAACTTACAATGCGTGCCTTTGGAGTAAGACTATATTGCTTAATTGCATTCTCCGAAGCAACGAGAAGCGCTGCTGCACCATCGTTTAAGCCGGAAGCGTTTCCAGCTGTAACAGTACCGTCTTTCTTGAATGCCGGTCTAAGTCCTGCCAGGATTTCAACTGTTGTCTCAGCTCTTATAAATTCATCATTCTGAAATACCAGATCTTCTTGCTTCCTTCTAGGAATACGCACCGGAACAATCTCCTCCGCAAATCTACCACTGTCCCGCGCTTGTGCAGCCTTTTGCTGTGAAAGCGCTGCAAACCTATCTTGTTCCTCTCTGCTTATATTGTATTTTTCAACGAGATTTTCAGCTGTTTGGCCCATAGCATGAGTACCATATAATTCCTTCATCTTGGGGTTGATAAATCTCCAGCCAAAACTGGAATCATACATTTTACCGTCATTACCATAAGCTGTGGAGGCCTTGGAGATTACATAAGGACCGCGAGTCATGTGTTCGACTCCGCCCGTTATGAATATATCTCCTTCATTAGCAGCAATTGCGCGACGAGCATGAATCGCAGCAGACATTCCCGAAGAGCATAATCGGTTTACAGTTTCTCCGGGTACAGAGAAGGGAAGTCCTGCCAGCAACAAAGCCATTCTGGCAATATTGCGGTTATCCTCTCCGGCCTGGTTGGCACAACCCAAGATCACGTCGTCTACTGCATCAGCCGGTACAGTGGGATTACGTCGCAGGATTTCGGCAATCGGAATTGCAGCCAAATCATCAGTCCGGACAGGGGATAAGGTTCCTCTGAAACTACCTATAGCAGTTCTAATCCCATCAATTATGTAGCTTTCTCTCATTTATTTTACTTTTGCCTCAAGATAAAAGGAATAATTTATTTTTCACAGGCAATAAAAGATTGTTTCAATTTCTTTAATTAGTTACTGATATAACAATCGAACTCCCGAGAAAATCATTTGTGAAAACAAAAACATAGAGCTCAACAACAAATAGACTTTAACGATATTCATTAATAACGCTCTTAACTGACCGAATAATCCGGTCAAAAATTAATTATCGGTATTTTTTCTATGAACAGAGTTATACTCGCGCATTTATCACTGCTACTGCTGAATATTATTTATGCAGCCAATCACCTGCTTGCGAAAGGAGTGACTCCGGAATACCTGGGCCCGGATGGGTTTATACTGTTTCGTGCAGGGATTTCCGCCATTTTATTTCTCATCATTTATCTCTTGTTTGTAAGAGAAAAAGTTGAAAAGGGAGATTGGTGGAGACTCATTATCACGGGAATCTTTGGCTGCGGCTTAAGTCAACTCCTGTTTTTCAACGGTCTGGCACTTACATCGGCACTGAACGTCAGCGTACTTATGACTTCAATTCCGATTTTCACAGTAATATTATCCTATTTCCTTCTTGCAGAGAAAATTACAACGTTCAAAATCCTCGGTATAGTTATAGGCGGTATAGGCGCTGTAGCTCTGACGACATTAGGTAAGGAACCCGAGTTCGATTCTTCACTGGGAGACCTCATGATAATTGCAAATACCCTGGTTTTTGCTGCTTATCTGGTAATGGTAAAGCCACTTATGGCCAAGTATAATCCTATCACAGTGATAACGTATAACTTCGTATTCGGTGCGATATTTGTCATGTTGTACCCACCGATGTGGAATGATCTGAAGCAAGCAGAGTTTTCAATTTTCCCGGTAAATGTATGGCTTGTAATAGGATATGTGGTGTTATTTTCTACCTTCCTTACATACCTGCTCAATGTGTTTTCACTTAAGTTCCTTTCTCCTAGCGTAAATGGTAGCTATGTGTATACACAACCTGCATTCGTAATAATACTTACTTTCCTCTTTGTTTATATCGGATGGACTAGTGACGTTACCGGGGCTATAAGCCTGACAAAGATTTTATTTATGATAATGATTTTTGCCGGCGTGTATTTGATTTCCTATTCTACGCTCAGGGAAAAAGAGAGAGTATCGCAAGCAGAATGATTTAGCTTACGCAAATGCTCTTTTATGCTCTATAAATTACGTTTGATAAAATAAACTTATCGTACTGAATTTAAGCTTGAATAAATCCGACCCCCCAATATCTATTTCTTGAAAATAAAATAGAAAATAATCATGGCAACCAGAGTAACGACACCCGCGATTATATAAAACTGCTTCATCGTTTTCTCTTCCTGTTTCTTCTTTTGTGCCTTCCTGTATGCTTTTGGTTTGTTTGACATAGACTATTTAATATTTAATGTAACTCGTGCCAAGATATGTTATTTCTTTTAATAGTGCAAGTTATTTTAATTAGCACAAAGAAATATTGACAAAGACTACGCTCTTATAAATTAAACTGAACAAAATAGCTTTACTATGCTTATCTTTGTAGGATAGATTACAACCAAAATGCAATTCCGGCAGAAACTTCACAGATGAATTTTAAAGATTTAAACTTAAATGAAGGTATAGTTGAATCCCTGAGTTATATGGGATTCACAGAACCTACACCTATACAGATTCAAGCAATACCGCACATTCTACATGGGAGCGATCTCATAGGATGCGCGCAGACAGGTACGGGAAAGACAGCAGCCTTCTTACTTCCGCTCTTTCAGAAAATATCTGAAAACCCGGATAGAGATCACTGTACTGCTCTGATTCTGGCACCTACCCGGGAACTCGCTATTCAGATCGATGAACAAGTCCAGGGATTGGGCTACTTTGCTGGAGTGAGTTCTTTCCCTGTATATGGTGGTGGAGATGGGCAAGACTGGGTAGAACAGAAACGAGCACTGAAGAAAGGTGCTGATATCATTGTGGCGACTCCGGGTAAGTTGTTGTCACATCTTAAATCGCGTGAAGTAGATTTCAGCAAACTTCAGTACCTTGTATTGGATGAAGCTGATAGAATGCTCGATATTGGATTCTACGAAGATATCATGGAAATTATCAGCTATTTGCCGGAGAAGCGTCAGAACCTATTATTTAGTGCGACGATGGATGCCGGAATCAGGCAATTGGCCAGTAAGATTTTACACAAGCCTGCTGAAGTGAACATTGCTATTTCCAAGCCCGCAGAAGGAGTATTGCAGGTTATTTATAAGGTGAATGAAAATCAGAAAATTCCATTGATAAAATCACTCATAGATGATAAACCCAATTATAAATCTATCCTGATTTTCTGCTCGACCAAGAAGAAAGTAAGCGAAGTAGGACGCGGCTTGAGGAATAAGAATTTTATAGTAAAGCAAATCAGCTCAGACCTTGAACAGGAAGAGAGAGAACAGGTGCTGAGTGATTTTAAAGCTAGGCATGTACGCGTATTGGTGGCTACTGATGTTATTTCCCGGGGAATCGATATCGAGGATATAAACCTCGTAATCAATTATGATTTACCCGGAGATGCCGAGAGTTATGTGCATCGGGTAGGAAGGACAGCAAGAGCAGAATCTACCGGTGTGGCAATCAGCCTGGTCAATAGAGCTGACAATAAACATCTTGATAAAATAGAAAGTCTTATAGAACAGAAAATTCCGGTTGCACCTTTGCCGAAAGGCATATAAGCTCAACTCCATTTCTCCGCATCACGATAGAAATCGGCAACGCGCTCATCGATAATAATGTCTTCCGGACGCAGTTGTCTTTTAAGGATAATTCCATCCAATGTTCTGCATCTGCTCAGCGCCACATAGGTCTGCCCATGTGCAAATGCACCGTATCCCAGGTCAATTACGCATTTTTCATAGGTTTTTCCCTGACTTTTATGGATGGTCGTCGCCCAAGCCAGTTTTAAAGGATATTGCTGGAATTTACCTATAACCTTGGCTTTGATCTTAGGAATGCCATCAGTTTCTTCTATAGTATATGAAATGCGCTCCCATTCGGTTTCTTCTATATCGACAATCTCCTTTTTGCCATACATCTCAACTTCAACGAGTATTCGATCCGGAGTCAGTTCTCTCACGATTCCGATAGTCCCATTGACATATCTGCCTTCCATGTCATTTTTTATACACATAACCTGAGCGCCCACTTTAAGGCTTAGAATCTCATTGGTAGGGAAGAGCCTGTGGTCAAAATCATCTTTTACAACTGCCTGATAAGAATGCACAGGTTGATTCAATTGATTCAGGGATTTCATGTTTATAGCGCGTGCAAGTGCATTGGTACTCGTCAACGTAATATAAAACTGCTGATCAGGCCCTGCTGAAAGATGACGACTGTTAATCTTGGCAAGGTCTTCTTTATCGAAACTTCTGTCACGTAAAGAATTTAGCAAGCGGATAAACTCAGTATCTGTCTGTCTATGAATGTGTTCCAGCTGTCGCAAATGAGGCATTCGCGCTTCAAACCAGACATTGGCAGAGAAAAAATAAGGGGAGTCATAAGTCTGTTCCAGATATTCTTTTTCGGGCCCATCTTGCACTACGGGAGGTAGCTGGTATAAATCGCCAAACATAATAACTTTTACACCACCAAATGGCCGGTAATTTCTTCGACTTTTGCGCAAAGCGATATCAATTGCATCCATAAGATCCGCACGTACCATGGATATCTCATCAATGATAAGTATCTCGAGTTGCTTAATTACCTTGCTATTGGAGCCGCGTATAGATGATGGGAGAAGCAGTCTGGGTGGGAACCTAAAAAAACTGTGTATCGTCTGACCACGCACATTGACCGCAGCAATACCAGTGGGAGCAACAACTGCTACCGACTTGGATGTGTAATTGACGAAATATTGCAAAAGCGTAGACTTCCCGGTCCCTGCACGACCACTGATAAAGAGGTGATCTTTACCTTGGTCCATTTCTACCAGAAGAGCCGTCTGTTCTGCATTAAGTGTAATGCCGTTTTCAATCATTGTTTAACGTTCCTTAATCAAATGGATATACACCGGAAAATGATCGCTATATCCTCCTATATAATTATCACCGACGAAAGAACGGAATGGATAACCTTTAAATGTCCCAAATTTCTGTAGCAAATAATCTTCTTTAAATATATGGGCAGAATGATATCGATATCCTGTATCATCATTTATTACGGGACATGATATTATAATCTGATCAAATAAATTCCAGGCGTCGCGATAGGCAAGCGTTCCGATTCCCTTATGGTAAAAGTCCTCCATAGTATTATACAAGCCGCTGATATCACAATCTTCCGCCTTTGCCTGAACTCCGAGATATTTTCTGATACTCGGAGAAGTGGGATCATCATTAAAGTCACCCATGACGATAACCTTGGCATCGGGATTCTTTTCTTTGATTTTTTCTATTTCGTCACGACAGACCTGTCCGGCAATATTTCTGTTAGGTGCGGATGCGGCCTGACCGCCTACACGTGATGGCCAGTGATTTACAAAGAAGTGAAATTCTTCCTTGTGAATCCTGCCCCATACATGCAATATGTCTCTGGTGTAGAGCCGGCTACCGTCCTGTCTGTATATTTCGACATCCAGAACGTTGAAGCCTGATGGAACGAATACTCGCGGATTGAAAAGAAGTCCCACATCTATTCCTCGTTTATCCGGCGAATCTGCATGAATTACCTGATATCTGCGATCTTTGATTCTTTCCTGATTAGCCAGATCCAATAAAACACCGAGGTTTTCTACTTCAGCTAGCCCGATTATATCCGGTCCGTCTTTATCCTTGTCTGTACCCATTTGACTGATGACTTCAGCCAGTCGGTCCAGTTTTTCAACATATTTTTCTGTATTCCATTCCTTGGCGCTTTCAGGCAGGAAATCCTGGTCATAAACTCCGGGAGAATTTATAGTGTCAAAGAGATTTTCAACATTGTAAAATCCGACTGTGATTATACTGTACTCACTATTATTTTGCGAAAGCAGATTCCCGCTGAGAAAAAGGAAGAGTAACAAAGGGAGAGGTGCGGTTGAATATCTAGATAATTTAGATTTAAAAGTGAATATCATCTATGATTCTGGTTTTGTGATTCTACCCTGTAGAAAACTGTTTTGAGATAATTAATAGTCAAAAATAAGAGTTTTTATCAGATTACGGCATTTCTTCGGATATGGAATAAATCTTTTCCTATGTTTCCACAAATAATTGGGAATTGCCGTTCAATGTTTTATTTTTGTTTCAGAAAATATTTCATTCTATCCCTTAAACGTTTATATGAACATCAAAAGTTTCATTTCTCTCGTTCTGTCACAGCTTCTTGTGACTACATTTTTATTTGCGCAAAGCGGTAGTATCAGCGGTTATATTATGGATGAGGTTAATTCTGAACCTATCCCCAATGTAACTGTACATATTTTAAGTCTACAGATAAGCACAGCTACTGATGCAGAAGGATATTTTATCTTTGAAGATCTCGACAATGGCACATATTTGCTGCAGACTGAGATTAACGGATATCTGCCTGAGTATAGAACACTTGTAATCAGAGACAATAATCAGATTGACCTTGGATTTATCCTGTTGGAAAATGATGATAGTAATCTGCAATCATCTTTTGGGAATGATGCGTTTGAATTTTCTACTGTTACCGGTGATGACTTAGTTGAGCTGGATGATAAGGGAGTACAGAATAACTCTGCCTTACTATCAGCTTCCCAGGATCTGTTCTTGTCTGCTGCATCGTTTAATTTTAGTGCCTTTAGGTTTGATGTGCGCGGCCTTGAGTCAAGGCATAACGAATTAATCCTCAATGGCGTAAATATGAATGACCCGGCGAGCGGTAATGTATACTGGAGCTTGTGGGGTGGGCTTAATGATATGTTCAGATTCCGCCAGGTTGAAATGGGAATGGGAGCAACTGAATACGCGATGGGTTCTCTGAATGGAGCTTCTACTATTGATTTAAGGCCTTCACAGCAAAGAAACCAAACTTCTGTTTCTTATGCACTTAGTAATAGATCTTACAGGAATAGAATTATGGTCTCACATACTACCGGTTTAAGTAAGAAAGGTTGGGCTTTATCGTTGTCTGCTTCAAGGCGCTGGGCGCAAGAGGGATACACTGAGGGAACTCCTTATGATGCCTATGCTTACTTTGTGGGAATTGAAAAAGTATTTAATAAATCGCATAGTCTTGGCCTGACTGTGCTTGGAGCACCGCGTTTGCTCGGGAAATCATCGCCATCGGTCCAGGAAGCAAAGGATTTAACAGGAAATAATTTCTATAATAGTTACTGGGGCTATCAAAACGGTGAGAAAAGAAATGCACGTATGACGCATACACACCAGCCGATAGCAATTTTAAGATATGATTATACTCCGGACAGAAATACTCAATTGCGCGTATCCGCATTTGGTATGACCGGAACCAATGGTTCTACTGCGCTTGACTGGTTTGATAAAGCAAGTGATCCAAGACCCGATTACTACCGTAAGTTACCTTCGTTTGTCGATAATCCGGAAACTGCTCGCTTAATGACAGAAGCGTGGAAGAATGATCCCAATGTTTCTCAGATAGACTGGCACAAGTTATATGAGATTAATAGTCTATCTCAGATGACAGTTGAAAATGCCAATGGGACCGGTGAGTCTTACTCGGGGAAGTTTGCGCGTTATCTTGTTGAAGACAGACGGTTTGACGCAACACAACTAGGTTTTAATGCTGTTTTCAATAAAATCCTGAAAAACAACATGCGATGGACAGCAGGGGTTAATTACAATTACTCGCTTGACCATAACTATAAGATCGCTAAGGATCTACTGGGAGCAGATTTTTACTTGAATGTCGATAAGTTTGCACTGAGAGATTCGTCCAACAACGAGGTGTTTATCCAGAACAATCTTGATGTCCCTAATGAAATAATCAAGGAAGGAGACAAGTTTGGTTATGAATATAACACTGTAGTTCACCGTGCTCAGGCTTGGTCACAGTTACAGTATTATATAGGAAATTTCGCATTGCATGGTAGCGCAGCTTTTACTTCTACACGATTCTGGAGGGAAGGTATTATGAGAAACGGGAAATTCCCGGATAACTCTTTCGGCAAGTCAGCAGTTTCCAGTTTCCCTGATTATAAGGTAAAAGCAGGCATTCAGTATGCATTTGATGGTAGAAACTTCCTCTTTGCCAATGGTATGATAGGAACAGAAGCGCCATACCTAAGAAACAGTTTTACAAGTATAAGAACTCGGGATCAGTTAATTCCGGGCTTGACACAGCAGAAAATAATGGGAGGGGAGATAGCCTATATTTTACGTGCTCCGTCTGTTAAAATGAAATTAGCAGCTTATGCTATCCAGTTTAAAGATCAGTCTGAGACTCGCTCGTTCTACCTGGATGAAGATGGAAGAGTTGGCTTTGAGAATATCGTAAGCAGAGGCTTTGTGAACTTAACGATGACGGGAATTAATAAACGCCACATGGGGCTTGAAGCAGCTGTCGATGTTCAGATTGTTCCGGGCCTATCTGTGAAAGGTGCGGCAGCAGTCGGAGAGTATATTTATACAAGCAGACCTAATGTGTCCGCGATCCTGGATAATGATGAAACATTCCTGATTAAGGATGAGACAGCTTACTTAAAAGGTTTCTATGTTTCAGGTACACCGCAGACGGCATTAAATGTAGGGCTATCCTACAATGCTCCTAACTACTGGTTTGTAAACGTGAATTGGAATTATTACAACAATACATTCCTGGACATCAATCCATTGCGTCGTACAGCTCTTGCTGTCAGAGGTGCTGAACCGGGATCTGCTTTATGGAATGATATCATCAAACAAGAAAAAGCACCGGGTGGATTTACAATCGATGTATTTGGAGGTAAATCATACAGATACAAAGGTAACTTTATTAGCATCCTGGGCGGAATCAGCAACCTGCTGAACAATAAGAATTTAATTACAGGTGGTTACGAACAGTATAGATACCGAATAGTTGAGGATCCTTACAGTGAAAGTCCTAATCCAAATGAATTTCCAAGAAATTATTTCTATGCCTACGGGCTTAATTATTATATCAGTTTATCACTCAGAATTTAACCAAGAACAATGAATAAGTTTTTATATATTTTATCCATAGTTATCGCTGGATTCATCACGTTCAGTACTTCTTCCTGCGTAAAGCAGAACTTTGATGAGCCACCTTCAGGCGATTATCCTGAACTTGAAACCAATGCTACTATTGCGGATATCAAGGCCTTGCATAAACCGGGCGAATTTGTGAAAATTGAAGAAGAATTGATTTTCTCTGCTGTCGTTGTAGCCAACGACTCTTCCGGCAATTACTTTAAAGCGCTTATCATTCAGGATGAAACCGGAGGTATTGAGCTATCGATTAATGCAGTGAATTTATTCAATCAATTCCCTGTAGGACGTAAGATATTCATCAATAGTAAGGGGCTGGTACTCAATGATTATAATGGACTAATTCAGTTGGGTGGAAACACTTATGAAGATAAGGGAGAAGAAAGGCTGGGCGGTATTGAAGAGGTTCTTATCAATAAATATATCGTAAGAGGCGCACCGGGACAAAAGGTAACGGCTAAAAGGGTGAGTTCATACAAAGATTTAACGGATGCAGACCAGTCAACTCTTGTGATACTGGAAAACACTCAATTTATCGATGCTCACGTGGGAAGGACTTATGCGGATGCAGTTAATAATATGACTGTGAACCTGACAATGGAGAACTGTAATAAGGAAGAAATCACTTTGAGAACTAGTGGTTATGCTGATTTTGCTGATGTTGAAGTTCCGGCAGGAAATGGAGATGTTATCGGTATTTATTCGATCTTCGGAGCGACACAACAGTTTTATGTACGCTCACCTGAAGATGTTAAAATGACCGGTACTCGTTGTGATGGCAGCGGTGGTGGAGGTGGAGAATGTGGATTTGATGAAGAGCTGATTACTATTAAGGACGTAAGAGATGCTTATCAAGGTGCACCTACCAAAGCTCCTAAAGACAAAATGATACGCGGTGTCGTTATTTCTGATAAAAACCAGGAAAACACACACGGGCAAAACCTCGTAATCCAGGATGATAGCGGTTATGGAATAATGGTGAGATTCGGTGCTGAGCACAAGTATAATCTAGGTGATGAAGTGGAAATTGTAGTACATGAAGCTGATTTGTCATCATACCAGGGCTTATTACAGCTGGACAATGTCAATCCTGCTAAATCCTGTTCACCGGGCAAAGGAACTGAACCAGATCCGGTAGTTCTCACTGTTAAGGAACTGATTGACAACCTGGACAGATACGAATCAACTCTCGTTAAGATAAAGGATGTGAATTTAAGTGGTGCCGGTGGTAAGTATAACGGCGGAGTTACCGTAAAGGATGGCACCGGAACAATTGAGATGTTTACACGCTCTTATGCTAAATTTGCCAATGATTCTTACCCGACCGGAACAGTAGATCTGACTGCAATGGTTTCCAGATTCAATAATCCTCAGCTGATTATTAGAAACAAGAATGATGTAGTAGTAACCGGAGGAGGTGGAGGAAATGATGATTTGGTCGAACTTCCGTTCTATGAAGGATTTGAGAATGGAATTCCTTCCAACTGGACTGAAACCAGAACAAAGGGAGATCGCGTGTGGGAGGCACGTAATTTTGGCGGTGACTACTATGTGCAGATGGGTGCATTTGCGGGAGGTGAAATCCTCGATGTAGTAGCTTGGTTAATTACTCCTAAGCTGAACTTTGAATCTCAGTCAGACAAGTCGATAGAAGTCTTAATTGCAGATGCATTTGAGAATGGAAATCCGTTGAGAATTATGTATTCGACTGATTATGAAGGTGGAAATCCGACAGCTGCAACCTGGACAGAAGTTGGTCGCGATCAGATAAACCCACTTATCAACAATCCAAATACTTATGACAACATCTATGAATCATCAGGTAAGATTGACTTATCTATGATAAGTAAGAATGGTCATATTGCATTTGTGTACGAAAGTGAAGGGACGGTGTCGACGACGATACAGTTGTTTAGTGTGGAGGTGGAGTAGCTTCGAGTCTGCGAAACGAGTTTCGCCTTAATGATTTAATTTTAGACATTAGTACAATTCTTAAGTAACGGAACTTGTGAAAATTTGTAATAGCTGCTCGCAGGAGCTCGCAGTTCCTTCATCAATGGTCGGTTTACGACCATTGATCTCGACAAGTCGAGACTTCATTCAGTCAACTCAGCCACCGAGTTAAGGCTGAGGTCTAGGCAAAGGTTGAGAAGTGGTGGATCGCTTTAGTCTGTATGGCTTTGGTAAGGAAGGCTAAGAGGAAAGTCCACTACAAAAAAGAAGAAAATGCAGTCATTCTGAAAGAAGCGTAGCGGAATGAAGAATCTTTTGCTGCTGGGTTCGTGCGCCATAATAAGACCTCGTTTCACTGTTTAAAGATCCTGGTTATTGAGGCTGCTCGAAATGCATTTCATTACCATTGACACAATTACAATTATGATTGCCCATCTCTCATTGTTTCCTTTGATTTTATTTTGCATCTTGATTCCAGAGTAGTTTATTTTAAGGCGCGACAAACCAGCCTGGTTTTATCGTCTTGCATTTTATTTTGTGCTTTAGGCAAAAGAAGTTGAGGTTAAATAGTATCCAGAATAAACCAGGTTGGTTTTACAGGGTTTTAAATTAAAATCAATTATATCCTTTGAGAGCTACCCCTACCGTACTGATACTGATACACTTATGTAACTGCAGTAGTAGTGTCATTTTCAAAAACTTTGTTTACACTCATAAAAATTCATACTCAGAATGACCAGTGGAAACAAGGAAGAATAGTGATTGTAGAAGAGGTGGTTCTTTCTACCTAAATGGAAATATAAGACTCGCTAGCGAGTCAAAGAGTCGTAACCCCTCGTATGTTAGCATTTCTTCAAAAACCTGGGTTTTTGAAGAAAAATTAAGATATTAAATCTTATATATTATTAACAAAAGGAAG
>CAYRFF010000048.1:0-22333 GCA_964423575.1 uncultured Saprospiraceae bacterium
GCTTATGTTGAAGTTGATTTGCCTGAAACGGATAATATCTGTGGTGATGATATCATCAGTAATAGCTTTACCAGTACAGAAAGTGCAAGCGGAATCTATCCTGTAGGCGTAACAGAAGTGACCTACTATGTAGAGGATGCATTTGGTAATGTATCTACATGTACGGTAACTGTTACTGTTCTTGATACCGAAGCTCCTGTTGTTACATGTCCTGCTGCAGAGATGGACATCCATGTCGATGCAAATTGTGAGTATGAGATTCCTGATTTCTTAGGATTATTGAATCCACAGGACAATTGTACATCGAACAGTGAAATTACCCTCAGTCAGGTACCTGCTGCAGGAACAATGGCGATCGACAACATAGTGGTTGTAATTACCGCTATAGATTCTGCCGGAAATGTAACTACTTGCGAGGTAGCGATTACCGGAGTAGATACAATAGCGCCAGTAATTACAGGACCTGGTACTTTAGTAGTTGAACTGGATGCTGATTGTAATTATATCATACCTGATGTAGAGTCAATCATAAGTATCGATGAAAACTGCCTAATCGAAAGCGTGGTTCAGACACCGCTAGCTGGAACTGAGTACAGCTATCCTGATGACGCAGTAATAACTATTGTCGTAACAGATGCGAGCGGTAATTTTGCAATCAAAGAAATCGAATTGTTATTCGAGCATGCAGGACCAATTTCTATAGAATGTCCTACAGATATAACTATTGCAAACAATCCTGGCGAATGCGGAGCTGATGTTACTGTTCCTTTACCGGTAATAAATGGAGTTTGTGGAAACTACACCATTACCAATAGTCGCAATAGTGGTTCTTCAGCCAGTGATTATTATAGTGTAGGAACAGAGACGGTTACCTATACTGTAGAAGATGAATTTGGCAATGAAGCCGAATGTATATTTACTGTTACGGTTATAGATACAGAAGCACCTGTTGTTACTTGCCCGGGCGCAGAGATGGAAATCTATGTTGATGAGAATTGTGAATATGAGATTCCTGACTTCTTAGGGTTATTGAATCCACAAGACAATTGTACATCAAGTGGTGAAATTATTCTTAATCAGGTTCCTGCTGCAGGAACGATGGCGATCGACAACATAGTGGTTGTAATAACGGCTACGGATAATGCCGGAAATGTGACTACTTGCGAGGTGGCAATTACAGGAGTAGATACCATTCCGCCATTTGTTGACGCTCCTGCATCAATTGATGTAGAACTGAACGAAGATTGTGAGTATGTTGTGCCGGATGCAGAAAGTCTTCTGTACTCATACTCTGATAACTGTGGAATTGTGACTGTTGAACAAACACCTGAAGCAGGAGACCTAATCTTCCACGAAAGTGAGCCACACAAGATAAATGTGGTTGTAAGAGATGCGGCAGGAAATGAGACTTCTGTAGAGATAGATTTAAATCTAATTAATAATAATAAGCCACAAATTATTTGTCCGGAGGACTTCACATTTAGCTTAAGTGGAGCAGAGTGCGAAGCGGAATTAACAATCCCTCTTCCTGAAGTTATAGATGCTTGTGGAATACAGTCTTATTATAATAGCTACACAGGAACGGAAGATGCTTCCGGCATCTATCCTGTAGGAGAAACAGAGGTTACTTATTACGTTGAAAATAGCTATGGCCTTATCGATTCCTGTACCTTTACTGTAACGGTATTCAAGACAGAATTTATAAGCTTGATATGCCCTGCAGTAGATACATTATATGCGGATGAGAATTGCCAGGCTGTATTGCCGGATTATTCTCAACTAGTTGAAACGTTCAGTTGTGCTTATTATGGTCCTGTGACGTATACGCAGAATCCGAAGCCAGGTAGACTGGTAAATGATGATCTGATAGTAGAGATAACTGCGACAAATGACTACGGTTCGTTCACTTGTGAAATAGCAGTAACATTTACAGACACGATTCCGCCAATAATGGAAGGTCCAGAAAGTGTAGTTACATACCTTAATGAAGAATGTGAATATTCTGTACCGAGTGTTTTCAACACGCTCACCTTATTTGAGAATTGTACGCAACTTACCGTAACGCAGTCGCCTAAGCAGGGGACCATTAAGGATTATACCGGAGTAAATGATGTTATTACGGTAACTGGTGTAGATGGTTACGGAAATACGACAACTATTACTATAGACCTTATTATAGTCGACTCTTCCGCAGTGACAATAACTGATCCTGCAGGAGTTATTGAAATACAGTCTAATCGAGAAGCGAGTGTTGATGCCAATGATTATGTGAGCTTTAATTCTCCTTGTGGTAATGGAATAGTTAAGTCGTCCTGGTCTGAAGACGATATGGATAATTCCATATTGACAATCGCCTGTGATGATATGACTAGCTTCCCGATGGTGATCGATACATTTATTTCAGTGTTCCAAAATGGTGGGCTTGTGGGGTCATACCCGATTAGTCTCACAATTGATGATCCTAATAACTATTGTGTTGAACCTCTTATAGGTGCGATATATGGAGTTATTACAGACTGGGAAGGAAAACCTGTAAGAGATGTTGAAATACAGCTTCATGGTGGAGCAGAAGTAGTTGAACAGATGACAGATCATCTTGGACGATACAGATTTGAAGGAGTTGAACTTTACAAATCGTATAAACTGACAGTTGATAAGAAAGACAATCCACTGAATGGGGTAACAACATTTGATGTGTTGATGATGAGCAAGGAAATTCTGGGAGAAGAAGTATTTACTTCACCATATCAGCATCTTGCTGCAGATGTCAATAAGTCTACCCATCTGAGCCTACTTGATGTAATGGAGCTTAGACAGATTATCCTGGGCTACAAAGATGACTTCAGCGATGGACGCAGCTGGTATATCAATTCAGAGTTCTTCGATATAGAAGGTTATATCAACTCATTTAATCCTGATAAATACGATTACAGTTATCATATTGAGACCTTGTACGAAGAAGAAACTGAAGTCAACTTCATCGCTACTAAGAAAGGAGATGTGAATGGTTCATATACAGAGCGATTTAACCCTTCAGTAGATCATCGTTCTTCAACTTCTCTCTTGTGGAGTCTTGAGGAAAGCAAGAATGGATATATACTTGTCCTTCGTGCAGATAGAGATATGAATATTGAAGGAATGCAATTTGCCTTGAGCATAGAAAATACACAGGTAGAAAATGTATCCTCTGTCTTGGACAACTTTGGCGTGAAAGACTACAGATATATTGATGGTGAATTGTTTATAGCTTACGCAAATGCGGGAGCAACAGTCTTGAAGGCAGGAGATATCTTATATGAAATAGACTTAAGTAATTATGTGAGACCTGAATTGATAAGAGTGTATAATCATCTTCAGCCTGAAATTTATCTCGAAGGAATGGAGCAGCTGAGCTTTGTTCTGGAAGAAACTAAAGTAAGAGTCGATGATAGTTATTTCGCGCTTTATGAAGCAGAACCTAATCCAATGCATGATTATACTCGTATAGGTTTTGATCTGCCGTCTGCCAAGGAAGTTAACTTCAGACTGTTTGACCAGAATGGATCCCTGGTATTCAGCAGAAAGATTAGCGGACAGGAAGGTTATAATTCAATCGACATAATGTCACAAGACTTGCCGATGGTTGGAATGTATTACTATAGTATAGAGACAGATGAATTTATTGCAACCAAGCGGTTTATAAAGCTTTAAAAGTTTTTCGATCCATATAGAGAATTTCAGAGAGGGCTCCCTAAAAAGAGCCCTCTTTTCATATTACCCAATAGAGTAATATGAAAAATACCAAATCAAATTTTAGATAGATTAAGATATTTTGTAATATATTTGTCTCGAGAAGAGATAGAAGCACCAACCTCTTATCTTCTTAATCGTAGTGCCCAACCTATATACTACGAGAACTAACAACCAACATTATAGAATCTTTAAGTAAGAATTGCAGAGCAAATTGAATTGCCGTGCATTTTCTTCGTTACCTCATAGTTGTTTAACAGCGTTCGGTTATAGCAGTAAATGGCGTTATACCATCCCATTTGCTTTGACTATATAATTTAGACAATTTTTTATAATTAAAACTATGATCTCATGAAGGAAACGAATTTTACTAATCGTAAAAAAGGAGGGTTGGGATTTAAAGCAAACAGTAAACTAAAAGTTTCGCTTTGGTTCGTACTCTTTTTTTTATTTTTGGGCATGTCCTCACAAGTACAAGCTCAATGTACAATTGTAACGCACGATTTAGTGCGTATTTCACTAGGTGATCCGGCGGAACATTTAATCACAGAAGCTGACGTTGTAAAGAACGGCACTGGATGTGGTACGCTGGAAATTACTGTTTATGACGCAAACGGCAACGAAATCGATCCATTGATTGATTGCTCTTATGTAGGAGACACATTAACTGTATGTGTTAACGAAGAGGGTTTTGCTCACGGTAGCTGTACAGATTGCTGTACTAAGGTAGTTGTCTGTGATGAAACTCCACCGGTAATTGAGTGCCAGAACAAGGTTATTTCTTGCCTGGACGCTCCTACACCTCCGATGCCTACTGCAACGGATAACTGTACGGATCCATCTCAAATTACTTTTGAAGTTTTAAGCGAAACTCCAGAGTTACTACTCTGCGATGAAGACTATATTGGTTTTGTCGTACGTGAAGTTCGAGCAGTTGACGCTTCAGGTAATAAGTCTGCCGTATGTACTGATACACTATTTACAGAAAGATTTAAGATTGCTGACGTTGTGATGCCAGACTCATTAACTGCTGCTAAAGGAACAGCTTTAATGTGTGATGCGTCCAACTGGGTCGACGAAAACGGAAACGGATACCCTGATCCGGGTGAGCCTGGAGTAGGTGTTCCTACTTATAATGGTGTACCTGTTTTCCCTCTACCGCCATCAATATGCTGTGTATTCTTTGATTACAAAGATGTTGAAATTCACTGCCCATCATGTGATTGTAGCACAAGAACTATAATGCGTACATATACAGCTTATGAGTGGCATTGTGGTGAAGAGAAGAAGCAACAATATATCCAGGTAATTGAGATAGTAGATACTACAGGTCCGGTTGTTACTGCTCCTGCAGACTTCTCACTTACTACAGGTGCTAACTCTTGTTCTGTTCTTGCTATTATCCCTCCAGCAACTGCAACTGAAGACTGTAGTGCAATAGGTGATTACTACGTATACTATCCGGGAGGATTCGTTTCAAGATCAGAGCCATCTGCTATCACTCTTGAGTTATCCGTTGGCGATAACGAGATTATTTTTATAGTATATAATGCTTGCGGTCTAGAAGGTAGAGATACTATGACTGTAACTGTACTTGATAAGACACCACCGATTGCGGTGTGTGATAAAAACACTTCTGTTGCACTGGGTGCAGACGGAACCGGTAGAATTTTTGCTGAAACATTTAATGATAATAGCCACGATAATTGTGGAATAGATAGAATTGAAGTTAGGAGAGTTGATGGGGAATGTGGAACCGGCAACTATGATGATTTTGGACCATATGTTGAGTTTTGCTGTGCAGATTTAGGTAAGACAATTCAAGTTACACTCAGAGTGTGGGATACTTCAGGTAACTACAATGAATGTTCCGCAAATGTGACTGTTGAGGATAACCTAGATCCGATAATTGTTGCACCAACAAATGTTACAATCAGCTGTACTTATCCTATTGATCTTGATAACTTGCAAGAGTTTGGAATTATTGAAGTTCTACAACATCCTAATGATGTTAATAATGTAGGAACATTCACTGTTTTTGATGTAGACAATGAGAATCCAAATGTAACAGGTAGCAATGGATATGCTTATGATAACTGCTCTGTTACAATAGAGGAAAGCCATACTCTTCAATTGAATGAATGTGGTAATGGTACTCTTACTCGTACTTTCACTGCTAAGAACGCTATAGGAGCAGTAGTTTCATCTGTTCATCAGACAATAACTATCATGGATTTCAATCCGTTTAACCCTTATACCGATATCGACTGGCCTACAGATATTACTATCTCTAACCTTACTTGCAGCGTAGGTGATTTAACACCTGACTTCCTGGATGAGAATGGTTACTTTGGTAATATTATTATTAATGAAGGACATTGCCAATCAGTAGGAAAAACATACCAGGATGACGTGTTTACTAATGTAAGCAACGCATGCTTCAAGATCCTAAGATGGTGGAAAGTGTATGATTTCTGTGAGTGTGATGATTGTGATCCATGGATCCACTGTCAGACCATTACTGTGAAATACAATATTGCACCTGAGTTTACTGAAAGCTGTGATGATATAACTCTTTTCAGTGATAGTGAAGATTGCGACAGCAGATATGTTGAGTTGGTTCAAAATGCTACAAGTGACTGTATAGACTCGGGAATTCTACACTATACTTATAGCATCGACTTAGGTAATACAGGAACATTTGATATAGTTAATAAGAAAGGAAATGATGCTTCCGGTGATTACGGTATGGGTGAGCACAGAATCAGATGGACAGTTTCTGATTATTGCGGAAATACTACTAGCTGTGAATATGTATTTACAGTATCAAGTCTGAAGAAAGGTGTAGTAATTGCACACAACAACGTTGCAATCAACCTATCTCCGACTACTGATCCGATAACTGGTGAAGTAACAAATGCTTATGGCAGATTAACAGTTAATGAAATTAACAACCACAGTTACCATCCATGCGAGGTTCCATTTGTATTGTCTTTCTCAGAAACCAATCCAGGTGAAACTGAAATGGAATTCAATTGTGATGATATTGGAAAGCACGAGATTAAATTATGGATGCATGCAGAAAACGGAACTGTAGCACATACTCGTACTAATATACTTGTACAAGCTAACGATCCAAGCGAGCCTTGCGGACCGGGCAACTCCGGACCAAGTTCACTTGTGAGTGGAACTATTACTACTACTTATAATGGAAGAATTCCTGAAGTAGCTGTAGCTCTTAACGGAGGAACTAACAGACAGGTTACGACTAACCAGCAAGGTGAGTACTCCTTTGGACGTATAGCAGATAACGCTAACTATACAATTAATCCTGAGCTTAAGGATGATATACTGAACGGTGTAACTACTTGGGATTTAACATTGATTCAGCAGCATATCCTTGGAATCAACGAATTGACTGATCCATACTTATTGATTGCTGCGGACATTAACAATGACAAGCGCATCACTATAGTTGACCTTGTTGACTTACGTAAGACTATTCTTGGACTTAACCGCGACTTCCCTAATAATGAATCATGGAGATTTATTGATAAGTCGTACATATTCCAGAATGATGGTCCTGCAGTTCTGGGTGAAAACTACCCTGAAATGCAAGAAATCGTGAACTTGAAAAATGACTGGAGTGACATTGATTTCTACGGAATCAAGATAGGTGACCTAAATGCTAATGCTTCTCTAGACGGAACTGACAGCAGAAGTGCAAGCATGGTAGCAGCAGCTATCCAGAACGTTGAGTTCAACAGAGGAGAAATGGTTGAAGTTCCTGTTAAAGCAAACGAATTAAAGGATGTGATTGCACTTCAGTACTCAATGAGCTACGATGCATCAGTTCTTGAATTTGCAGGAATGAAATCAGCTGCTCTTGAGCTTGACAATGAAAACTATGCATTGATTGAAACAGGTCTTGTTACTATGAGCTGGAACAATATCAAGTCTCAGAAAGTAGATGAGAATGAAACTATGTTTACTCTAGTATTCAAGGCTGTTCAGGCTGGAACTATCGCTGAAGCTCTTAGCTTTAACAGTGATGTAACCAAGGCACTTGTTGTTGAAAACAACCAGGAGAAAGGATTTGAAGTTGAGTTCAGAGGACTTTCTAACAGCGCATACGCATTGTACCAGAACGTTCCTAACCCGGTAGATGGAAGAACTACAATAGGTATTAATCTACCTCAGGATGTAGAAGGTACATTGACATTCTTTGATATGAATGGTCAGACGCTGATGAAGATTGAGCAGACTTTCCACAAAGGCTACAATGAAGTAGTTGTTGATAAGAATGATCTGTCAACTTCAGGAGTTGTTCTTTATAACTTCTCTTCAAGCGTATTCTCTGCAACTAAGAAGATGATTATACTTGAATAATAATACTTGACCTTAAAGGGTCACAAAGATTGTTTACTGTTTTTGGGATGGGACCCCGCGCTGCAATTGAGCAGTCGGGGTCTTTTTTTGTTTATAATTATGATTACTACATTGACAATAATTGCAAAGTCTATACCATTTTATATTTTTGCTTTCGCAAATGCTCAATATGTATTCAGCTAAAAGAACTTATTGCTGAACACTTGAGAGTGAATACTTCTGATATGGCCAGAATTCTGGGAATTGATTATGGAACTAAACGTTGTGGATTAGCTGTTACTGATCCGCTCCAGATAGTTGTGAATCCATTAAATTATGTAGAAACCCATCTGTTAAGAGATTTTCTGGATGAGTATTTAAGTAAGGAAGAGGTGGAGAAAATTGTAATAGGTGAACCGTTTCACAGAGATGGAACTCATCCTAAGTTTTACTCGGAGATTGTCGGGTTGAAAAATTATTTGCGAAAGCGATACCCTGCAATAGCAATCGATAATCAAGATGAGACCTTTACATCTTATGAGGCCAAAAAGAAATTGGTTGAAGCGCGTCTTCCTAAAAAGAAGAGACAGGAAAAGGGGAGGCTGGATGTGATGAGTGCTGTCCTGATATTGCAGGAATATCTCGGACACATTTAAAATTGTTCTGTTCTGAACTATGAATGCCCGAAGGCGTTAAATAATATTGAAACTATAGAATATGATTTTACCGATATATGCTTATGGAAGTCCGATATTGAAGGAGGTTGCGCAAGAAATTCCTACGGATTATGAAGGTTTGGAAGAACTTGTAGAGAACATGTTTGAAACAATGTATAATGCTTCCGGGGTAGGTCTGGCTGCACCACAAGTGGGCTTGGGAGTTAGAATTTTTGTTATCGATACGGAACAGCTAAAAGATGATGATAGCAAGAAAACATTACCTATTTTCGGTGTTAAACAGGAGTTTATAAATCCGATAATTCATGAGCGTGCTCCACAGATGATCGATTATGAGGAAGGTTGCTTGTCTATTCCTGGAATTACTGGGAAGGTGAGTCGGGAAGCAGGGATAAAAATGACATATTACGACAGGAACTTTCAGAAATATGAAGCGACATTTGATGGTATGGAAGCGCGAGTTATACAACACGAGTACGACCATCTGGAAGGAATTCTGTTTACGGATTACTTTAAAGCGATTAAAAAACGCCGGACTAAGTCAAAGCTTGATGAAATCATGCATGGAAATATAGAAACAGAATACCCGGTCAAGTATCATAAACTTCGCAGAGGGTAAAGGCTATTTCCTACCAAAGTCAGCGGGGATTTCGCCCCATTCTTCGGTATTCCATTTAATAATCGGATTTCTCCATTGATTTTCTGCGAGCCATTTTTCTGCTCTTGCTACCAAGTTAAATAGAACTGCATTTTTAGCACTTTTCTGAAGTTTCGTATTTGCCTTTCCTCGTCTTACCCACGCGATGGCCGTTTTACTATCCGTATAAATTGCGGTAGAAGAGTTATTTTGTTTATGAAATAGTGCCAGGGCATGAACAATTGCCAGAAACTCCCCGATATTATTGGTCCCCATTGTGAAAGGTCCCATGTGGAATACGGGACTGCGGTCTTTTACCCATACACCGCGGTATTCCAAGTCGCCGGGATTTCCGGAGCAAGCAGCATCGACAGCAATAGCACTTTGATCGATATCAGAAACAGAGCTATATGTTTTCGTTTTCTTTTTGAAGGCTTGCGATTCTGTGTACGGCTGATTAAAAGCCTCTTCTGCCTCTGCTTTCGTTTTGAAGGATTTGTACTTTGCATTGGGGAAATTGGAAACCTGAGCTTTACAATCATTCCAATTGTCATATATCCCGGGCTTGATTCCGACCCATACTACGTAATATTTACTCATCTAATTAAAAGAATAAAAAGATCTGAATTGTTCAATTCCTCCAGGTTTCATTGCTCAGGTCAAAATGATTTTAAACTTAAAACAAATTGTGCGAAAATGATATCAACTAAGCTCTTTATTATAGCTCTGTTCATATAGAATTATCGTAGTATTGTAATGAGAATTTCTTTTGTGAAAAGTAGACCATTGTCGTTTTACTTATGAAGCCGGAAACCAAGTCATATATCGAACTACATATTGCAATATTCCTCTTTGGGTTTACGGCAATCCTGGGAGATTTGATTCAGATGTCTGCTCTGCATATCGTGTGGTGGCGGCTTATTCTGACGGTTATTACACTTGTTTTTATTGTAAATTATCTGAAAATCTTCAGGGAAATTCCGAGAAAGAGACTACTTCTCTATGGTGGAATAGGCTTAATCGTAGCCTCTCACTGGATTGCATTTTACGGGTCGCTTAAACTGGCCAATGCAAGTATTGCTCTGATAAGTATGGCGACCACTTCCTTTTTTACCAGCCTGATTGAGCCTTTGATTCTCAAAAAGAAATTCACTTATTATGAGATTTTACTAGGCTTGTTTATAATTCCGGGAATGGTGCTGGTTGTACGTGGATCAGATACAGCCATGTATGCGGGTGTACTAGTGGGACTTGCAGCAGCTTTTCTTGCAGCATTATTTTCTACCTTGAACAAAAAGTATATAATGGATCATCGTCCTATGCAGATAACGGCAGTAGAGTTACTTGCTGCTTTAATCTTTCTGACGATCCTGGTTCCCTTGTTTATTCCGGAGGAAGGTGTTGCGACATTAATGCCTGTTGGAATGGACTGGCTATGGCTTATAATCATGGCAGTGTTCTGTACTACTCTTGCATATTATCTTTCGATTAAAGCCTTGCGACATCTTTCTGCCTTCACTTCAAGTCTTACATTCAACCTTGAGCCATTGTATGGTATATCGATGGCATATATCTTACTGAACGATAAACAGGAATTGAACGTTTCTTTCTACGTGGGAGTTGGGATCATTCTTTTGGTAGTGTTTTCATATCCTTTTATCAGGAGATATTACACGAGAAAATCCCTGCAGATTGATTTACACAAATAAACTTTAAGGATATGGATTTTGATAAGATTCATGATTATAGTGAAGAGCATTCAGATAAGAGTTCTGCTTTACTGGATAAGGTTGAGCGTTATGCATACAATCACACCATGGCTCCGGGGATGGTCTCCGGCAGGCTACAGGGAAGGTTTTTATCGATGATAAGTAAAATGCTTCGCCCGCAAGTTATTGTAGAGATAGGTACATTTGTGGGATATGCAACCCTTTGTCTTGTGGAAGGATTATCGGAAGATGGAGAGATACACACTTATGAAATCAATGACGAGCTGGAAGATTTTCTGGTAGAAGTCTTTGAGGAGTCTGAATTTAATGAAAAGATCCGCCTACACATCGGTGATGCAATGGAACTGCTTCCGGAGCTTGATAAGATTATTGATCTCGCTTTTATAGATGCCGGAAAAAAGGATTATGGCCAATATTATGAAGTCATTATGTCCAAGATGAAATCAGGTGGTGTAATTTTACTTGACAACGTCTTGTGGAAGGGGAAAGTCCTTCTGGATAAGGCGGACAATACTACGACTTCAATTCAGGAGTTGAACAGGATGATTGCAGCTGATGAGCGTGTTGAAAAAGTATTGCTGCCTCTGCGCGATGGTGTTTTTATGGTGAGGAAGAAATAGGTGAAATTCTGAAGCCTGAATGGTTAGAATGAAACACGAATTTGAGGAAATAAAAAAAGCGGAGAAATTTACCTCTCCGCTTTAAAAAGCATGTTTAATCGTGCTTTTACTGTACTATGCACATTTAAAATGGGAGTGCATCTGCTTTTTTGCTAAGTAATTGAAACTCATTTGCTATGACTTCCGTCACATATCGTTTCTTTCCATTAGCGAGTTCATAAACCCTGGAACTGAGTTTGCCGGTTATTGCGACCTTATGTCCTTTACGCAGTGTGCGAGCCATATTATCGCCATTTTGCCCCCAAGCGATTACGTAATGCCACTCTGTTTTCTTTTTATCATCTCCACCGCTTGTTTTATAGTATTCATTAGTGGCTAGAGAGATTTTGCAAAGTGATCTACCGTTTTCGAAAGTGAAAAATTCCGGATCTTTTCCGAGGTTTCCAATTAATTGTACCTGATTACTGATTGTGTTCATAATAGTAAAGTTTTACCGCAGAATGCCAAAAAAGAAGTTTCTGCGATCGATTAAAAATAAAATTTAAAATGGTAAAGTAGGCAGACCCTTGTTCTAGTAGTCTGCCTATGTGTTCTGTCGGTTACTCCTCTTCAACTTTCTTGTCAAGAAGTAAGAAGTCATTGGTAACGATTTCAGTGATATACTTAAGGGAACCGTCCTTTGCCTCGTAAGAACGACTAGTGAGCTTGCCATTAATGGCAATGCTGGAGCCTTTTTTCAATACTTTAGCAAGGAATTCACCACGATTACCCCAGACAACGATGTTGTGCCAGTCGGTATTCTGTACTTTCTCGCCTTCACGGTTCTTGTAAACTTCGTTGGTAGCGAGACTGAATCTGCAGACAGATCCACCATTTTCAAATGTTCTCAATTCAGGGTCTTTGCCCAGATTTCCAATTAATTGAACTTGATTACTTAAAGTATTCATAATGTGTAAATTTAAACGCCTGCCGTCAGTAGAATAATCAGGCGAAAGTTAAAAAATAATGAAAGACAGCTTTCTGCCTTTGACAATTACAAAGTAAGTACAGCGCTGACTGATCAGTCGGAGAATAAACGCTTATAATCGATTAATGTCGGATAATGCTTGTAATCAGTTGATTATCAAGGGTGCGTAATTTTGAATAAAATTGAACAAATTTATCATTTGCGAAAGCATAAGCTACAAATCAGCGAATCCCAAAGATAGATTTGGTGAAATTGCTGGGCAATAGACGCTGAAGATCGATATTGAAAGTGATTTTGGAGGCATAAGACTTGTATCCCTGAAGGGACATAGCTGCATTCAGACTTTCGGAACTTGCAATCGGGAAATTAAAATGAATTATATTATCGGCAAGACTCAGACGTACTCCGGTTGTATAAAGGAATTCTTTGTCATAAGAATATTCCTTGGCCAGGACGTAGCTGAAATATGGTTCTATATTGAAAAAGCCTATAGCGAGATTTAGATTAAGATTTCCACCTATAGCGTATTTCCCCAGTGGGAAAATCACGGGGAGAGGAAAAGCCATGTCTCGTTCATATACCTGCTGGAAAACAGGAGATCCTGAAGAACGGCGCTCAATAAGAAATTCATCATAACTATAATCCAGATTCCCATAAGAAGGTGTTCCGGACAAGTAAAATCCAAGGGAGGGTTTATCGGTATTGTCCAAAATCGCATATCCCATAAATAATCGATTGGACACAGAAAACTGAGGTCTGATAAGATATTTTATGCGATAATCTAGTGTTAATCTGCTATCCTTACCCAAGTGTTGAAAGGAGATATTGTAAGAGGCAGGAGATAGAATATGCTTTCTTGTAATATCTATTTCCGCGGAGTATACCTGATAATCTCTTTTCTCGCGTCGATATGTTTTTTCATCATAATTTTCACCTACCCCGTAATTTTCATGGATATTGCTGATGTTTCCACGCAGAATGGTCTTGTAATTACTTACTACATTTTTCTCAATGTGGTACTCCAGCCCAAATCTTATTTTGTTATATCTATCGATAAAATCATAATGCTCATTATAATAGGCACTGAATTTCCTACCCTCGAGTTTAAGGCGCCAGTGATTCAGATTGGGTTTTTTGTCATATATATCATAGCTTACATTGAATAGTCCGTTAGCTGTTTTAGACTTAAAACTGTAGAACGGCAGTAACTCAAATTGTAGATTATGTGAGGTCAAGGTGAAGTTATGTGCTCCCAGTCCCAGCATAAAGCCGTCGTATTTATTGATTCCCAAGAGTGGGTAAAAGTGGATTGTATTTCTTTCAGGTGGTTCATATCCGATTAAAAGTCCCAGAGTAATATTCTTCTTATGTAGTTTCATATCCACCATATCATAAGTTCTGGATGGATTATATGCAGCAAAGAGAGTTCCTGTATAAATATGGATTTTTTCAACTCCATCAATATGCGGCACGGAGAAGACTTTATCATTTGCGAAAGCAGAAAAACGACCTTCCCAAAGAATAGAGTCTCCCGCCAACTGTTGCAGAATCAAGGGCGCGTTGAGGCCGGAATTATTTTTAATCTCTACCTGCAAAGAATCACTCGATATCATCACATCGCGGATAGAATAATCATAGGGTTTCTCGCCGGAAAGATAATCATCTACGAGCCAATCGGTTTCTACGGGTAGATTTTCTCTCAGATGCTGTCTGAAATCTGCCGGCTGAATATGGCTAAACAGAAACTTGTTGTAAAAGCTGTGCATAAAGCCGGTCCAGTGATTATCACCTACATAATAACGCAGAAATTCATAGGCGTTGGGCGCCATATTATAGTTGAGAAGGTAAAATGACATTTCGCTTTCATCGCCGATATCATTGTTTATACTCAGTGGATAATTTTTCTGTAAATAATTCCAGTAGTAATATTCTTCATATTCGTATGGATAGGCATCGACAGGGCGCCTGGAATCAGCATCATAATCAAAGTATTCCTTCATATAACGTTGCTCAAGCTGGGAAGTAAGTCCTTCGTCCATGTATGGATACTTGCGCTCATTGAAGGCAAGCATTCCGTAAAACCAGTTGTGTGCAACTTCATGCGCGATAACCTCATGCAAGGACCGTTGATCTTCCATTTTGCCGATGAGAGAGACCATGGGATATTCCATTCCCGCGCCCGCTTCGAGATGTGCCCCTACGATAGACATCTGCGGATACTGGTATGGGCCGACCCACTCGGAGAATTTTTTCAGAGAATTCACACAGGCGGGCATAGCTTCATACCAGATTGTTTCTGACTCATCCCTGTGAAAAACCCAGCAGTCAATGTCTTTGCCCGCGAAGTGTTCCCGACTATAATCGACGATAAAATCTCTATCTGTAAACCAGGCAAAGTCCTGCACATTTTCTGCAATATAGCTTAAAGTCTTCTGTTCCGATTGTCTTGGATTTTTTGCGTTTCTGTCTTTCGACAAATGTTTATACCATTCCATTTCAGCAGTATCCTGAAGACTACCTGTCGCGGCTACGATGAAATCGGAAGGCAGGATAATATCTACGCGATAATCTGCAAAATCTCCATAGAATTCTCCCATGTCGAGATAGGGATATTTATGCCAGCCTTCGGAAGATAGCTTCATGACCTTGGGGAACCATTGACTTATCTGGAAAGTGCCACCTTCATAACCCATTCTGGAGAATACTCTGGGTATTTTTACAGTAAAGGGCGTTGAAATGCGGATGCTTTCGCCCGGTTGCAATGGTTTGTCGAGCAGGAGATATACTATATCTTGCATATAATAGTGGTAACCTATTCCTGCTCCGTTAATCCTGAAATTTAAATCTGTGATTGAGCCTTTATCCTCCGGAGGAGAAAAATAGAACTGGGTATGCCCGTATCGCAATTGCTGCTTCCCAAATTCCGTATTTCCCGAGCTGTATGCATTGGGGTAAATCTGCAGAAAAATAGAGTCGGTAGCGATGGTGCTGTTATTGATATAAGTGACGTCTACTGTCCCTTTAAGAATTTTCTCTTCCGGGAATAATTCGACTTTTATCTCATAAGAAGGAAGTGGGCTATAATTTATCTGCGCAGGGCCGTACTGCAGAAATAGGCTATAAAAACAAAGGAAGAAGAATGACTGTAAAGTGCGTTTCTGTCTCATAGGGTATCAGTAAAGTAAATCTTAATCATCTCTTTAAGCCGGGTTACAATTACCATATAATATCATAAACCTGAGGCTAAAATACACAAATTTAAATTGTTGTCAGGGAATCAGTATAGCCTGAGCTATTACCAGTCGAGATTTATGAAATTCATTTGCAATTAATCATTAAAACTCCTGAGCATTCTCAACTGAAGCAGTTGTTTCTTCTTTAGCTTTTTCATCCTTCTTAAAAATACTTCTATTAAATAGCAGCAGGTTAAGAACACCGATGGTGATAGCAGAATCGGCTATATTAAATACAGGTCTGAAGAAAAGAAACTCTTGTCCTCCTTTTATAGGAATCCATTCCGGAAGAGTAGTTTCGATTAAGGGGAAATAAAGCATATCTACTACATGTCCCATAAGGAAGGGAGCGTATCCTCCACCTTCCGGAAAGAGAGTTGCCAGGCCACTGCCGTAGTAGCTTTCAGAAAAAATCAATCCATAAATCGCACTATCGATAATATTCCCAAATGCTCCTGCAAATATCAATGCAACGCTGACAATCAGACCTATTTTCTCTTTGTTTTTAATCAGAATGTGCAGAACATAAACCAATATGCCTGCAGCTGCAAGGCGGAAAATACTTAGAAGGATTTTACCCCATTTGCCACCGAACTGCATTCCAAAGGCCATTCCTTCATTTTCGATAAAATGAATCCTGGCCCAAGATAAGCCCATTATCCCGAAGTTTTCCCCGTAATTCATATTCAGCTTCACCCAGAATTTTAAAATCTGGTCAATAAGAATCACTGAAAATATGATAAGGATAGTAATATTTCGTCTGCTCAAGAGGATGAATGTTTAGAAACTCAGATTGAAGATTTAGGACTATTTGCTTTTAAAAATAAATAGAATTAACGTCTGGACATTTTAGCTTCGATACTCAATGTAGCGTGAGGTACCGCCATCAATCGCTCCTTGGCAATAAGCTTTCCGGTAACTCTGCAGATACCATAAACCTTATTGTCAACGCGGATCTTAGCTTTTTCCAGATGATCTATGAGTTTCTCCTGACGTGATGCAAGTCTAGCCAGTGTTTCAAGCTCTGAAGTGCTTGCACCATCATCGAGGCTCTTGATTTTACTATCAGTATTTTCTGCGAGCTCAGTTAACTGATCCGTATAAAACTCAAGTTGTTCCTTGGCATTTTTAAGCTTCTCTTCAATTATCTCTCTAAACATTGCAAGTTCCTCATCTGAGTAACTTGTTTTTTCCTGTTCCTTTTTCTTACTGCTCATATCACTCATTTTTAAAATCGAACAAATATAAGTCTTTTTCATTGCCTTTCAAAGACTATTTTGTTGCCTGTTTTATGTCTCAAAACGTCGGAAAGCTCAGCGAAGTTCCGACTTGTACATTTTAACGTCGAATAAACTGGTGAAGTTCCCCGCTAAAATAAATTATTTCTTTGTTTTGCTTAATGAGGAATATTATCTACTTGAATGATGATGCTTTATAAAATACTTTTATGGTGCTGATGATTTAAGCTTACGCAAATATTGCAGGCGGTAATTTGTAGAAAACCGTACTTATTTTTGGCATAAGTTTTGTAATAAGAAGGGATAGATAATCGAGATTTATGAAGGAAACTTTTTACGCATTTTTAACTGTATTGGTATTTGTTGTATTGACCGGTTTTGAGAGAGTTGATTCTTATGAATCGGGGTATATCGATACTTATTGTGTTCTGGCAATTCAACAAATGAATACCAGCGGAATACCTGCAAGTATAATTTTGGGACAAGCGATAATTGAGTCCAATTTCGGAACTTCCAGGCTTGCCACAGAAGCCAATAACCACTTTGGGATTAAGTGTAAGAGTTATTGGACGGGTGAGACATTTTATCACAAAGATGATGATTATAAAAATGGTCGACTTATCGAGTCTTGTTTCAGGTCATATAGTTCTTCAATTAAGTCTTATCGAGATCATAGCAACTTTCTGGTTAATACGGAGAGATATCGCAAGCTGTTTGAGTTAAGTTCTGATGATTACAAAGGATGGGCTAATGGACTTAAAGATGCCGGTTATGCAACTAATCCTCGCTATGCAGAAATGTTGATAAACACCATTGAGAAATATAAATTGAATCGATTTGATACAATAAATCTGGACAATTATAGATTAAAATAATAGGATAGAATAAGGTTTCTATCAAAGCTTTAAAATAAAAGCCCTATATTTAAGGAGGGCGCAAGATTAACCAAGACTCTCTGAGTACCAATAAACCAATCTCATAAGATTTGATTATAGGATCAGACCAACCAACCGCTCAAGAGGGTTTTGGTTTTTTATTTTTCCACCAACTTTAGTTCTTTTTACACAGAAAAGTATTTTCAACCGCATAGCTGCTTGTGATTTTCGTAAACACCTTAGTCATATAAATTATATGATTAAGATGTAATTCCCGTGATAATCAAGAGTGATTATATTGAAATAATTAAATATCTTCTTATCCGTTAATGTATTGATTATGAGCTTGTTATATTCGATATGCTGACCTATCTTGTGCAGGAATAAAAACAAAAAAATAAGAGAATGAAAAGATGGCAATACGTAGTTCTTACGGTCCTTTTAATAACGTTCCTGTTCTTCTCTTCTGAAATTACCCACATGTAATTTTAAGAGATCTGCATCGGGAAAATTATTGATTTTATCGATTCAGTAATTGAATCGGTGGCAATGTTTTGAGCGTTCCTCACCGGATATTTAAAACTGTGAATCCACCTTGGATTTAATAAAGTATCCTTGACCGATAATTTAATTTATTTTCTGAAACAACTAATTAATGCAACAAAAAGCAGGGACAAGTCGTTTCTGTTGTTTTTATCCGGAATATGTTGTAAATTTCCGATCTGTTGACGTACTAAATATGTTTAATCGTTTTCTATGCAAGTAAACCCAGCGGATTATAGTGCGCACTTTGACGCTTACAATTGCAGAATGTATAAAGTGTCACCGGAATCAGAACCACTATTGAGTCAGAGAGAAAAGGATCTTCTCAATGATTACGGTTTGCCGGATCGTGCAATACCATTCTTTCATTTTGATCTTCACTTACATTTACTGAGAGACATTAAGATTCCACAATGTCGGTTATTAATTGGGACAGCTAATTTTCCCGGCAGTGACGAGTATATCTATATCCATGAAAATGGAATCATCTACCTGAAAGAAGAGGATAAACCCGCCAATTACGTGAACGGAAGTCTGGAGCAGCTCATCGATTCTATTTATGCCTATTCTCAATGGCTCGAGGAATTGGAAGTGCGTGGTGATGCTATTGCAGATTATGCAATGACGGAAGAAGACATCTTTGACATCTATTATAAATTGCGTTCAATAGATAGAAAAGCTGTGAGAGGTCATCACGTATGGAATTATCTGATCCAGTTTGATAAGCATAAACGAGAATCTCTGGCATCATCCAGTATGTAAGCAGGACTGTTCCTATATTCCCGAGATAACAGGACGGAATGTACCGTGCTGAATCCATGTACTCCTTTTAAAAGACAATATTTCAGCTTTCTAGGCGATAAAAGTGTCATTGTGGCACAGAATGCCCGCTGGCATAGCATTTGACCTTTCTTAAGCAAAAAAGAATATTACCATGCAAGAAGGAAAAATAAGTGTACAGACGGAGAACATATTCCCCATAATTAAGCAATTTCTTTACTCGGATCAGGAGATCTTTTTGCGTGAGCTTATAGCCAATGCTATTGATGCAACACAGAAATTAAAGACACTTGCATCCCGTGGAGAATTTAAAGGTGAATTGGGAGAACTAACAATTGATGTGATTCTGGATACGGATAATAAAACACTGACAATCCGGGATCGCGGAATCGGAATGACAGAGGAAGAGGTTAAAAAGTACCTCAATCAAGTTGCATTTTCCAGTGCACAGGAATTTATAGAAAAATATAAAGAAGACAGTAATATAATAGGGCACTTTGGACTCGGATTCTATTCAGCCTTTATGGTTGCAGATAGAGTAGAAGTAGTTACCAAGTCATGGAAAGACATGGATTCTGCGGTTAAATGGGCTTGTGAAGGTGACCCAACCTATACGATTGAGACAGCAGAAAGAGATTCACGAGGTACAGATATAATCCTGCACATAAGCGATGATGAAAAGGAGTATCTGGAAAAGAGCAGAATAGACGAATTGCTGGATAAATACTGTAAGTTCCTTCCGATAGAAATACGTTTTGGCAAGAAAACAGAGTATGAAACAACTGGTGAAGGAGATGATGCAGAAACCAAGGAGATTGAAGTTGACAATATTGTTAATAATCCGCATCCACTATGGAAAAAGCAACCGGCTGAACTGACTGATGAAGATTACAAGAGTTTCTACAATGAATTATATCCATTCAGTCCGGCACCTTTGTTCTGGATTCACCTGAATATCGATTATCCTTTTAATCTGACAGGAGTCTTGTATTTCCCTAATCTGAAGAGCAATATAGATTTACAGAAGGATAAGATTCAGTTGTATTCCAATCAGGTTTACGTAACTGATGAAGTGAAAGAAATAGTTCCTGAGTTTCTGACTCTCCTACATGGAGTTATTGATTCTCCGGACATTCCGTTGAACGTTTCCAGATCATATCTCCAGGCAGATAGAAATGTGAAGAAGATTTCCGGTTATATTACCAGGAAGGTTGCCGATAAGTTGAAGGAGCTATTTGACGAAAGTCGGGAAGAGTATGAAAAGAAGTGGGACGAGATTAATGTCTTTGTGAAGTATGGAATGCTTTCCGACGAGAAGTTTTTTAAGAACGGGAAGAAGTTTGCACTATTGAAAAACGTAAATGGCGAGCTGTTTACAATCGATGAATATAAAGACAAGGTCAAGGACGCTCAGACGGATAAAAATGAGAAAACTATCTTTATTTATGCGCAGAGCAAGGAAGCACAGTTAAGCTATATTAAGGCTGTTGAAGATAAAGGATATGATGTTCTGTTGATGAATGAAATGATAGACACACATTTTATGCAGCATCTGGAGTATAATGAAGAAAATATAAGCTGTGTGAGAGTTGACGCGGATATTCCTGATAATCTTGTCGATAAAGGAGAGACCAAGGAAAGTGTTCTGAGTAAAAACGAGGAAGAGAAAGTGCAGAAAATCTTTTCCGACTTGTTGACTCAGGAAAATATTCAGTTAAAACCACTTTCACCTGAAGATAATCCGGTCACGATTACAAGACCAGAATTCATGCGACGAATGAAGGATATGCAGATTCTGCAAGGAATGGATATGGCTAGTCTTCCAGATCAATATAACGTTATCGTGAATGCTAACCATCCGCTCATTGCCGAGAAATTGATCAATATGAGATCGGAGGAAAAGATAAACCGCCTGGTAAAGCATCTGTATGATTTGGCCCGACTAAATCAGAATATGTTGAGTGGGGAAGAATTGTCTACTTTCGTAAAGGAAAGCATTGAGATTATGAAGAACTCATAGATTCATTTAAGTATTGAGTTGAATGGCTTGTTGAAGAAATTTAACAAGCCATTTTTTTATCCTTTATATATCATTTCCTGATGCGGAATACCGTCTTCAAGGAAGTAATTACCTGTACTTTCAAAGCGTAAATCCGCATAAAATTCTTCGAGATAATTTTGTGCTTTTATCTGAATAAGCGAATCGGGAAAGAACTTTTTACATTGTGAAATGCTGTACTCCATGAGTTTCTTACCCAGACCTTGTCCCCGATAATCTTCCTGGACAATCACTCTGCCTATCGATGTGAAGTTGTCTGCATCAGGAGGAATAATCCTTGCGTATGCGCTCAAAATACCGTCGCTACGCCCCAGTATATGAATGCAGGATTGATCGATGTCGTCTATATCCTGATAAGCACAGTTTTGCTCGACGATAAATACTATCATTCGCAATCTGTAGATGTCGTATAAATCTTCCTTTGAAAGGTTTTTATATGGAATTGCAGAGAATACTGTCATATCTGAGAACGTATATGGACGGCAAAAATAGAAATGTTTTTCTTTTTCTCCTAACCAGGATATCTTCTGTTCTTAACTCAGTTCTATAAGCTCTTTATGCAATTGCTTTTGATTCTGCATATCATTATGGGCAGTGATAAGTCGATTTGATTTGTTCGTCGTTTTTACACATACGGTTAAATAACCTTGCTGGTCAGGCAGGAATAATCAAACTGTCTCCTCCCATAAAGTATCTGTTCACTACTCTTAATTCTTGTTCTTTGATTGCCATTAAGAGATTTAGAATAAACTTAAGGAAGAGATGGATTAAATCTAATGCGACTGCTCTGCGGTCGAATATTTCACTTCAATATTATTCTAACTGACTTGTCCTGAAATAGGTTTACACAAAAAAGTGTAAAATGGACAAAGAAAGT
>CAYRFF010000049.1:0-9335 GCA_964423575.1 uncultured Saprospiraceae bacterium
TTATCTGGCTCATTTAATAAAAGTAGTTCACATAAATTAGTAGACCTTAATTATTCCGGTTCATTTAATGTTAACTACTTATGCATAAGTTTCACAGTATCCATCACAGGCTGATATGGGTTTTTATCGGCCTTTTCTCTATTTCTTTTTTCTCGCTTTCGCAAATTTCCGCTCAGCAAACTGATGAAGAAATGTTAAGCGCCATATATAAAACGGCACTTCAATATCCCGAGCCTTACGAATGGCTTCGTAGCCTGACTCATGATGTCGGAGCAAGATTGAGCGGTAGTCCCGAATCTCTTAAAGCAGTGCAACTCATGAAATCCATTATGGAAGAATCCGGCGATTACGACCGAGTATTTTTACAGGATATAATGGTCCCGAGATGGGAGCGAGGCGAAAAAGAAACCATGCGTTTACACACCCGCAACTCGGGCACTATCAACGTCAATACACTGGCAATAGGAAACAGCGAAGGCACAGGAACTGATGGGCTGAAAGGCAAGGTTATAGAGGTGCAATCCATCGACGAAGTAAAAAATATACCATCAGAGGAAATCCGTGGAAATATCGTCTTTTACAACAGACCCATGGATTCTCTGCTCATCAATACATTTGCAGCTTATGGTGGAGCAGCAGATCAACGCGTAATCGGAGCTTCAGAAGCTGCCAAATACGGTGCCGCAGCAGTAATCGTCCGCTCAATGACTACGAGGACAAGCGATGTCATTCACACAGGAACACTATTTTACAGACCGGATGACCCAAAGATTCCGGCATTTAGTATTTCCACCAAGGACGCTAATAAACTTTCAGCAATGCTTGAAGATGGAAAAATCGAATCCGTTTTCCTCCGTAACACAAGCAAAATGCTCGATGATGCTCCTTCCTATAACGTCATAGGAGAGATTAAAGGCTCTGAATTCCCGGACGAAGTTATTCTCGTGGGCGGCCATCTCGATTCCTGGGACGTGGGCCAGGGCGCACACGATGATGGAGCCGGTTGCGTGCATTCCATGGGCGTACCGCACATTTTTTCCAAAATGAACTACAAACCAAAGCGTACAATCCGTGTCGTTTTATTTATGAATGAAGAAAACGGCAGCGCCGGAGCCAAGGAATACGCTCGAGTAGCCGGAGAGGAAAATCTCTTCCATTTGGCTGCATTTGAGTCTGATGCAGGAGGTTTTACACCGCAGGGATTTGGATTTGATGCACACGATGACGTGAAAGATGACTATCTCAAGAAAGTGCGTTCCTGGCAGGATTTATTTATTCCGTATGATATCTCGCTGAGATTTGGTGGTTCAGGTGCCGATGTAGGCCCATTAAAGTTCCAGAAAGGATTACTCGGCGGATTACGCCCGGATTCCAATCGTTACTTTGATCTGCACCATTCTACTGAAGACACCTTTGACAAGGTAAATGCGAGGGAATTAATGCTCGGTACAGCAACAATGGCAGCGATGGTTTATCTGGTAGATACGCATGGGATCAAGTAGTAAAACAGTACTCAATCTATCACTTATAGAATAACAATTGCGTATACCGATTCAAAGGTCGTACCTTTGTCGCCATTGTTCTAAGCTGATTTAATACTTCTATATGACTTATGTAAAAATCCACGATAAGGAATTTAAAATATTCTTATCGTCCGATAAAATCCAAGGCAGAATTGCAGAAATAGCCGGAGAACTTGATAAAGCCAATCTCCCTGAAAACACCCTTTTTCTCGGAATCTTGCGGGGAGCTTTTCTATTTTTGGCTGATTTAGTACAGAAAATGGAAAAGGACTATCCGATAGACTTTGTAAATCTGTCCTCATACCGCGGTATGCAAAGTGGAGATCTCGAAATCGGTGAACATGCTTTTAACCCCTCAGACTACGATTCCATCCTCATTGTAGAAGACATCGTCGATACGGGGAAAACACTGAGTGTTTATAAGCAGTTCCTGCTCGATCACGGTGCCAAAGATGTGAAAATTGCCTCTTTGCTGAGAAAGCCGGCAGCCATTACGGAGCAAATTGATGTAGACTGGGTCGGCTTCGATATACCCAATGATTTTGTCGTCGGATATGGTATGGATTACAATAATATGGGAAGAACTTTGAAGGATATATATCACTATATCCCATAAAATCCTCTTCTGTTTCTTAAGATACGGATCCATTTTCCTATCTTTCAGAGCATTTTTTAATCGAAAGAAAATTTCTATGAAAATCAATAGCTTTTACCAGAGATCCCTGTTTTTATTTGCAATAACTTTCCTGTTTTTTGCGACAGCTTACAGCCAAAAAGTACGCGTACCCGTTGACACTGCAATTATCACGGAACACTCCCTGAATATCGAAGGGAAAAAGTATAATTACACTGCTGAAACAGGTTTTCAGCCAGTCTGGGATAAGGATGGCAAAGTAACGGCTACTCTGCATTATACATATTATTCTGTAAAGACAGATGCAACAGAAAAGCGCCCCTTGGTTTTTTCTTTTAACGGAGGGCCCGGAGCCGCTTCAGTCTGGATGCATATCGGCTATACCGGACCGGTTCTGCTCAATGTGGACGATGAGGGTTATCCCACACAACCTTATGGTCTGCACGCCAATGAATACGCAATTCTCGATGTAGCGGATATCGTTTATGTCAATCCCGTAAACACCGGATATTCCAGAATAATCGACAAGGAAATTGATGCGGGAAAAACATTCTTCGGAGTAAATCAGGATATAAAATACCTCGCTTCCTGGATTTCTTCATTTGTACAGAGAAAAAATCGCTGGCTTTCACCCAAATTTCTCATCGGGGAAAGCTACGGAACTGTGCGTTCATCAGGACTGGCACTGGAGCTACAGAACGCTCACTGGATGTACCTCAATGGTGTTATTCTCGTCTCTCCTACCAATCTAGGTATCAAGCGCGATGGTCCGATTGCAGAGGCCAATAATCTGCCATATTATGCAGTAACTGCACATTTCCACAACAGACTGGACAGAGATTTGCAGGCGATGAGCGTAGAAGAACTGGCACTACTCGTGGAGACATTTACCATTGAAGAATACGTACCCGCCTTACAATATGGCAGTGACCTGGATCCACAGCGCTATAGAGAACTCGTCGCTCAGGTTTCAAGGTTTTCCGGATTGACCGAAGAAGAAATTGAAGATCATAATCTCACAATCCCCAGAAATTATTTTTGGAAGGCTTTGGAAAGAAGAGAAAGCGGATATACCATAGGAAGACTGGATTCCCGTTATCGCGGATTGGATAAAGAGCTTGCAGGAACAAGGCCGAGCTATAATGCCGAATTGACAACCTGGCTACACGCTTTTACACCACCGATCAACTGGTATATGAGAAACGAATTAAACTTCAACACCGATTTAAAATATAACATGTTTGGCAGTGTACACCCTTGGGACTGGGACAGAGACAATACCGGCAACAACCTACGTCATGCAATGGCGATAAACCCGTTCTTGCATGTCATGTTCCAGGCCGGCTACTACGATGGAGGAACGACCTATTATGATGCCAAGTACACAATGCGCCATATCGATCCCGCGGGACGCATGAAAGAAAGAATTTCTTTTAAAGCCTACGAAAGCGGGCACATGATGTATATGCGAGCTGAGGTACTACCGCTGGCAATGAAAGATATTAAGGATTTTATTAAGAATGCCTTACCTTCGGAACCCGCGAAGTATTAAATTTGTGAAAACTTATAAAAATTGATAAAAAACTATAAAATGCGACTAGCTATATATACAATCTCCACTTTATTTTTTCTCACTTTTGTGATTGCTTGTCAGAACGAGAGTAAAACCACGGGTAATAATGGGCCGGTTATACCTGCAACCAGCTTTGAAGAAGCCGTGGATAATGCCGTGCTTCCGGAGATCAAGGAAGATCCGGTGAAGTACTGGCAATTTAAAAAGGTGAAGATTCAGACGGGTACTAAGGGTTATACAAGTTCCAGACACACAGTAGCTACTACGGGAAATGAAGTTGAGCCCAATCCAATTTCGATATGGAAGGAGAAAGGCAAAATCGTTTTGGTCTCTACCGGTGACTATAACGATGCAGGTGAAATTGCCGGACTCACGGATTTTCTATTTGAAAATGGTCAACTCGGGTATATTCAAAGTGATGACTACAGGCTCTATATAGATAATAATGATATTTACCTCTGGCTAGATAAAAAAGGTAACAAGCTTACAAAATCTGATGATGAAAGAAAGGAAATGCTTGAGAGTCAGAACTCCCGTTTAAATAGCCTCATGCAACGAATAGGTGTAAAACTTTAATCTTTTAAGACAGCCTTTTACTATCCTTTTTCTTTAGCTTCCGCAAATGAAATTGTGAAAAGTATTCTTGTAAAATGACATCCACCCCGGCAGATATTTCACCCTGTTAAATGGCTAGCGCCACTCGCCTACGGCTCATATTTCACGGTGCAAAAGCGAGTCGCAGTAGAAAACACAACTTTGCCGAATGCTCACATTCCTTTAATCTCTGTATTCTTGCTACCATCTGCAAAGCATCCTATACTTATAAACATACAACCCGAAAACGAGCCGTATGCTTATAAATACAGTGCTGTAGATTTATGAAAAATCTACTTATTAATTATTAAAGATCATGATGCGCCAATGCCGCATTTGCCGCCTTCTTACGCTCATGCTCCTTGAGATGAATTTTGCGTAAGCGGATATTCTTAGGAGTAATCTCCACATATTCATCTTCATTGATATACTCCAGATACTCCTCCAGGGACATTCTGCGCGGTGGTGGAATAGTAGCCTTATCATCAGAACCTGAAGCACGCATATTTGTCAGCTTCTTGGTCCTGGTAACGTTGACGACTAGATCATTATCGCGGCTGTGTTCACCTACAATCTGCCCTTCATATACATCTACCTGCGGATCGATGAAAAATATCCCTCTGTCCTGCAATTTGTCGAGTGCATAAGTAATTGTTGTACCTGACTCATGAACGATGAGGGAACCCTTGGTACGCTCCGGGATATCACCTTTAAAAGGCTCGTATTTCTCAAAGCGGTGTGCAATAATCGCCTCACCTGCAGAAAGGTTAAGAACCTGAGTGCTCAAGCCGATGATACCGCGGGACGGAATCTCAAACTCAAGGTGAACGTATTCACCCTTTTGAACCATTTCTTTCATATCACCCTTGCGCTGAGTCACATACTCGATAATTTTTCCGGAATAATCAGAAGGCACGTCAATGCGCAGTGATTCTATCGGCTCCATTTTCTGCCCGTCGATTTCCTTAAAGAGAACCTTGGGCTTCCCGACCTGCATTTCATATCCTTCCCTGCGCATAGTTTCTATAAGTACAGAAATATGCATAACGCCTCTTCCATATACCATAAATCTATCAGGCGAATCGGTTTCTTCCACGCGTAATGCGAGGTTTTTCTCAATTTCCTTATTTAGTCTTTCCTTGAGATGACGAGAGGTAATGTATTTGCCATCCTTACCGAAAAACGGACTATCATTCACGACAAAGAGCATACTCATAGTAGGCTCATCGATAGGAATGCTCGGCAATCCCTCAGGGTTTTCAAAGTCAGCTATCGTATCTCCGATATCAAAATTGTCAATTCCGGACACTGCACATAAGTCTCCCGCCTCTACTTCCTCTACTTTCTTCCTTCCCATTCCCTCAAAAGTGTAGAGCTCTTTCAATCTTGACTTGACTTGTGTTCCGTCACGCTTTACTAGTGTAACCGGTGCATCTGCAGTGATTTTCCCGCGGCTTACACGACCGATAGCGATTCGACCGATATATTTACTGTAGTCAATCGTCGTTATCTGCATCTGCAGGTTTCCTTCCTCCACTTCAGGCGTAGGAACGTGCTCTATAATCTGATCGAGTAGATAAGTCATATCATTAGTCGGCTTACGCCAGTCCGGACCCATCCAGCTGTACTTGGCAGAACCAAATATCACCGGAAAATCTAGCTGATCATCATTTGCTTCAAGAGCAAACATAAGATCAAACACCTCTTCGTGTACTTCATCCGGTCTGCAATTATCCTTATCTACTTTATTAACAAGGACAAGTGGTTTCTTTCCTAGCTGAATTGCCTTGGAAAGTACATATCTAGTCTGAGGCATTACTCCCTCAAATGCATCAACGAGAAGAAGGACACCGTCTGCCATATTCAACACTCGTTCAACCTCACCACCGAAGTCGGCGTGACCGGGAGTATCAATAACGTTTATTTTGTAGCCTTTATATTTAACAGAAACGTTCTTGGAAACAATTGTAATTCCCCGCTCTCTTTCCAGATCGTTATTATCCAAAGCGAGTTCTTCTGCTTCTCCGTCTGTAACGTGTGTAAAGTGAAGGATTCTGTCAACTATTGTGGTTTTGCCATGATCCACGTGAGCGATAATGGCAATGTTTTTAACTTTTTGCATGAGCTTTTTATTTGAAGGTGCAAAGGTACTGCTTTTCAAGGGTAAGCCGGCAGAAAATTCATTATATGTAAGTATTTTTTTTCGGAAAGGCGCTTTTTTCTACAATTCCGGGTCAAAAACCCATAATTGCCTGGTAATAAAGGATAAAAGAGGAGTCGCAAAACGACTCCCCTATTGGAAAAGATCACACTTTAAATGCTTATTGCTTTTATCCTTTTATCCGGTATTTTTATAAAAGGTCATCATTAAAAAGCGGTTTTTATAAATTAATCTCCCTTGCATACATCCGATAAACCTACAGACCTCTTTCCCGTTTCATATATTTACTTGCAAACTAGTGTCGTCCATCAATGTCAAAAACCAGTTTTCAATTCAAGCAATTCACCGTTCGTCAGGAAAAATCTGCAATGAAAGTTTCTACAGATGCCTGTGTTTTTGGGGCTTGGATTGCAGCAAAGTGGAAAGCATTCCCAGGTAAAGTATTGGACATAGGTGCAGGGACAGGTCTGCTCAGTCTGATAATGGCACAGGAAAATCCTGCTGTAACAATAACAGCGCTGGAACCGGATGAACAGGCTGCTTCGGAGGCTGCATATAACTTTACGGAATCGCCCTGGAGAAACAGGCTTTCTGTTATTAAATCTGATCTGGCTTCCCATACTTCCGGTTACAACAATCGAGCTTATGATTTTATCATCAGCAATCCACCATTCTTTGAGGATCATCTCACCGGCGCCACGGCTAGTCGCAATCTCGCACGACACGATGCCCTTCCCATGTCAGAATTGGCGAGTATGGCGATGCATTTATTGAAGCCTTCCGGCAAATTAGCGGTTCTGTATCCTGCCAATCTATGGGATAAATGGATGAATATCGCGGAAGAAAATGGTTTTAAAGCGGAACATATCCTACAAGTCCGTTCGCGGCAAAGCAAAGAAATCAGCCGGATTTCCGGTATTTTCACAACTAGCAACACTACAATTAGTCCGACAATATCAGAACTCACTATTCATGCAAACAACAACGAATATTCAGAAGAATTTAAAGAGCTGATGAAAGGCTATTATCTCTTTTTATAAGCAAGTAAGCTGACCAAAGCATTTAATGATTAATTAACTAAAACAGTCAATGTTATTCAGGGAAGCTCAGATAAGGAATGAGAAACTAGAAATGAGTTTCCTCTACTCGTTTGTCATTATTCACTAGCATGGAGCGTAGCACTCATAGAATTAGATCCACTTTAAATTAAAATCCCGCAAAACCAGCCTGGTTTATTCCGGACAATATCTATTCTCTATTTCTTTTAACAACAGTACTTTTGAAAATGAAAGAAGATAAAACCAAGCTGGTTCATCACTGCTTAAAAATAAATAGCTCGAGAAGCAATGCGAGACTTGAAAGAAAGATTAAAACTAAAGTAAATGATTCTGCCAGATTATTCATATTTAGTTTTCCACATCTTTAGGCTTTAGGCAGAAAAGCTGTCAACCTATTTCATGAGGGTACAGGTACACTGATCAATGTTTCCTGACTCCTGATTCCTGAGTACTAGTAAATGTTAAATCCTGGTTAAAACCTTCCCAGTAGAAACTATTTCATGAGATTTCATGGTTTGTAGTTTACAAGGCAATTACCGTATGTCGATTTCTATTGTTTTTCGGTTATGTACATAGATAAAATAAGGAGAATAAAGTATTTGCCGCATTTTTTACAAAACTGTCTATAAATACTATATTTGCAGGACTAAAAATTAAAGCAGATGAGAAAGATATTAATTATAGCTATTGCGTTTTTCATGTTTGGTGGAATAAGCCAGGCACAACAAAAATTTGGTCACGTAAACTTTGGTAATCTTCTTGAATCAATGCCGGAAGTTACCACAGCCAATGTTGAACTTGAAGCATATCAAGAGACCTTACTCAACGAATTTGAGTTTAAAAAGCAGGCATTTGAAGCTAAATTTGCCGGCTACCAAAGAGAATATGCAGAAGGACTTATGTCCAGAGCCAAGCAAGAACAAGTGGAAATCGAGTTGCGTGAAGAACAGCAAACTCTCATGATAGCTCAGAATGAACTCGGAGACCGCATTCAGCAGAAAAGAGCAGAACTCCTATCACCTCTCGTTGAAAGACTACAGAAAGCAATTGACGCAGTCGGTGAAGAAGGCGGTTATAGCATGATCTTCGACGTATCTCTCGGAGCTTTACTCCATGCAAAAGACTCACAGAATCTCGACGCGCAGGTTAAAGCAAAACTATAATAAGTCGCTTAATTAAGATTTCTTTTCACACTCCACCCCATCCCCAACCCTTCCCCTCCGCTCGTGGCGGAAGAGAAGGGAGTTAATGTATTGGTTATTTTCACAAGCGGTTTAAATTATCACCTAAGTGTTATTTAATAACCTGGTGTATCATCCGCCTGAAGCGGACAGGAGATAGGGGTGGGAATAATACAAAAACGGGAACTACACCTATCGCACGAACTCAATAGCAAAAGATCCTTCCTACCGTCAGGATGACTACGTTTTCATTTGACCAGAGGAGAGTCGCTGTAACTTAATCAAGGTCTTCGATAATTCGCATTGAATTCGACATCTTGTCCGCCGAAGCGAAGCGTAGGAGAAAATTCGCGAAAATTAACATAAATAGGTGCCTTTTAACGCTCACTCTATTGTTTCTTTATTCTAGGAGCAGACTGTAAATAAGTTAATGCAGAATAATTACAAAAATACGCACCACAAAATTCCCCTCCGAGGAGGGGTGCCTGGCTTGCCAGGTGGGGTGGTCTGAACGGCAAACCTAAAGATTAACAACTGCGCTGAAGACACAATTCCTGATAATTCGCATTGAATTCGACATCTTGTCCGCCGAAGCGAAGCGTAGGAGAAAA
>CAYRFF010000049.1:9435-22122 GCA_964423575.1 uncultured Saprospiraceae bacterium
AACGGCAAACCTAAAGATTAACAACTGCGCTGAAGACACAATTCCTGATAATTCGTATAAAATTCGGCATCTTGTCCACCGAAGCGAAGCGTAGGAGGGAATTCGTGATAATTTGCAGCGACAAAATTGTATATAGAAATGACTACTGCATAGGCGCAACGTTTTCCATGTTATCCATTTTAAGCTACGTTAAAGTGTACGATTGCAGCGCAATCGCAATAGGCTAGCAACGAAAACGTATAAAAAAACCGACTACAGAGTAGTCGCAGATACTATAATAACAAACAAGTTAAATGGACTTTAATTTAATATCCAGCAAAACCAACCTGGTTTATTCTGGATAATATCTATCCTCAACTTCTTTTTACTAAAGCACAAAATAAAATGGAAGAAGATAAAACCAGGCTGGTTTGTCGTGTCTTAAAAACAGCACAGCCAATAATCATAAGCTATCTGAGTATGAATTTTTTTGAAAGCAGGTAAGTTTATCGAAAAAGAGTCTATGGAAGCGCAGTGCATTTCGAGGAGCCTCAATAACCAGGATCTTTAACCAAGGAAACGTGATTTCATTGTGGCATACGAACCAAGCAGCAAAAGATCCTTCCTAACGTCAGGATGACCAATGATTATAATTTCCTGTGGGCTCATCTTCATTATTTTCACCGAGGCTAAATCATTAAAAACCTACTAGCCATTCAACCATTCCCTGAGCCTGTCGCGGTCAATAACCCCTACAACGATATTTCCACTCATCACCGGCAGAGAACTGCTGTTGTACTTATTGAACAACTGAATAATTTCGTTTACGGATTGATGCGAATAAAGAACTTCGCTGGGTCTGACAGTCAGATAACTAATCGGAGCGAATGTCAGACTCTCATTTAAAAGAGAATTCTGAAGATCAGACTTAAGCAAGGAGCCAAATACTCTCCCATGATAATCCTGCACCACAATATTATCATAACCGCCGGCATCAGCCTTGGAAAAGCTTTCATGTATAACGCTATCAGGAAACTCCAAAAGAAATTTCCGTTTCATAATATCTTCTGCTGTCGTTTTCAGATACAGATGCTTCTGCCTTGCATTATTTAATTCGCTTTTCCCCGTGATAATGATAAATACACCGATAAATGGAAGTACAAACTGATAATTCCACAGACCAATCAATATAAACACTGCAGCAATAACCTGTCCCGCATAAGCGGCAATCTGCGTCGCCCGCAATTTACTCCAGCGCAATGCGAGAACCGCACGCAGGACTCGCCCGCCATCCATGGGAAATGCCGGGATAAGATTAAACACGAATAGAATCGCATTCATCCAAAAGATGGATACCGTGAATATCTCTATCCCTCTGAAACTCGGAGTTTCCATCACAGGGAAAAAATCCCATCCGATAAGCCATATCAAGAGTCCCAGGGTAATACATATAAGAACATTAACCGCTGGTCCCGCCAGCGCAACAACGATTTCCTGCACCGGATCATCCGGCATTTTTCTCATTCTTGCAATCCCGCCTATCGGCGATAAAATAATATCCTGCGTGCCTATCCCATAACGAGCCGCGGTCAGAGCATGCCCATATTCATGCAAGAGCACACAGAAAAATAAACACACGGTAAGGAGCATGAAAACAGCGATATCAGGCACATCCATCCCCTCCATCCAACCTGCGTACGCAACGATAAGAAAGATAAGCCAGAATGTCCAGTGCAATTTTACGGGAATTCCGGCATAAGTACCCAGATTTATGCTGAATCTGTTCATGTCAGGATTAACGCAGTACTAGTAAAACTTGTTTCATACTTTAAATCTGGCACGATTTTTTCGCTTTTGCAAATATTTGACGAAAGTCTCTTAAAAAGCAGTACAAACTGCGGGTAAAAACAGGAATATTGCAGCAGCAAAGAGACTTTGGTCATGTTATCGTGACTCGTTCCTATAATTCTAACCGTAGGATTTAGATAGAGGCCGTTAAAATCTCTAATTTCCCGTTTGGAAACTTGTCATTTTAAAAAGATTGAGTAATTTTGTTACTCAATTTCGTGTATCATTTTAAATGAAACGCAAAAACATCTTATTCCCCGGGTTACTTTCTGACCCGATTAACGCACAAAGCCGTCCCGACAGATGGAGGGCGAAGCCATGCCAAAAACAGAGAAAATGCTTGAAACTCTGATAAGTTCAAAGACCAGAATTAAACTTTTAATGAAGTTTTTCATCAATTCCAATGTCCGTGGATATCTCCGTGGACTGGAACAGGAATTTGGGGAAAGCAGCAACGCAATCCGCGTAGAACTCAACAGACTGGAACGTGCCGGAATGCTCACATGCGAGACGGAAGGCAATAAGAAATTCTTCCGTGCCAATAAAAGTCATCCGCTCTATGGAGAGGTGAGATCTATTCTTTTAAAACACGTGGGAATCAGTCAGACCATTGAAAATATTATAAATAAACTGGGAAATGTAAAAAGCATCTATCTGTCAGGCAGCTTTGCACAGGGAATCGATTCACCGATTATCGATTTATTCCTGGTCGGGAATATTAACAAGAATTACCTGTCGGAACTCTCGGAGAAAATCGAGAAAATGATAAAACGCAAAATCCGTACAATCGTGTACACCGTGCAGGAATTTGCAGAACTGGACATCGACTCATTACAGATTGAGCCTATTCTGCTGTGGACGGAAGATATCGACGCTTTAACTGAGGAATAATGGCTTACGCACAGGATATCGACCAGGAAATTTCCCGCTGGTATGCTGTCGTTACAGGCAGCCGCCACGAGAAATATGTTGTTGAACAGCTACAGAAGAAAGGAATTGAAGCCTGGACTCCACTGTTAAAAAAAACGCGCATCTATAAAAGCAAAATCAGAAAGGTGGAAATCCCCTTGATTTCGCGTTATATTTTTGTGAACATAACAAGAGAAAACTATGTCCCCGTATTGGAAGAACGGCTGGTTCTCGGATTTCTGCACAATCAAGGCAGAATTTATCCCGTTAAGGATGATGAAATCCGTATTCTCAGGAAAATAAGCGGAGAAGAAGTAGAAGCATTTGCGACAGCTGAAGAAATCGAAAAAGGGGATAAAGTGCAGATAATTTATGGGGAGTTAACCGGATTGCAGGGGGAAGTGGTGAATTTTAAAGGAAAAAGATACATTGGCATAGTTTTAGAGACATTGGGTATGAATATGTTAATCGACGTGCCGATAGAAGCATTACATAAAATAAAAGACATATAATATATGAACGTTACAGTAGTGGGAACCGGTTATGTGGGGTTAGTTTCGGGTACCTGTTTTGCAGAAATGGGTAACCGCGTTATATGCGTCGATATTGATGAAGACAAGATAAGTAGATTAAAACAGGGAGAAGTTCCCATATATGAACCCGGACTGAAGTTTTTACTCGATAGAAATACAGAGGCAGGCAGGCTTCATTTTACAACGGATTTGGCAGAAGGGATAAAAGATGCTGAGGTCATAATGCTCGCATTGCCGACGCCTCCTGGAGAAGATGGATTTGCAGATTTAAAATACGTCCTGAAGGTCGCGGAAGACCTGTCCGGACTCATCGATAAATTCACGGTAATCGTTAATAAAAGTACGGTACCCGTAGGAACCGCAGATAAGGTTAAGGAAGTGCTTTCGCAAAAGCTGGATGCGGAACTATTTGAGGTTGTATCCAATCCCGAATTCCTGAAAGAAGGTGTAGCAGTAGATGATTTCCTTAAACCGGACCGAGTAGTTATCGGTACTTCTTCAGAGAAAGCAAGAAAAATAATGCACAGGCTCTATGAGCCATTTGTAAGACAAGGGAATCCCATTATTGACATGGACGTCCGTTCGGCAGAATTGACTAAGTATGCATCTAACAGCTATCTGGCAACCAGAATTACCTTTATGAATGAAATCGCCAATCTCAGTGAAAAGCTGGGTGCCAATGTCGATCTCGTCCGTATAGGTATGGGAGCGGATTCGCGTATTGGGAAGCGATTTCTGTTTCCGGGAATCGGATTCGGAGGCTCCTGCTTCCCCAAGGATGTGCAGGCTCTTGAACGTACAGCCAGAGCCCATGGCTATAACTTCTCTATTCTGCAATCCGTTATGCGGGTTAATCAGGTGCAGAAGCTGGTTTTGGTAGAAAAGCTAAAACGCTACTACGATATCGATGAAGGTAAAGGTGAAAATCTTGCCGGGAAAAAGGTTGCTATCTGGGGACTGAGCTTTAAGCCGGAAACAGACGATATAAGAGAGGCACCGTCAATACAGATTATTGACGAATTACTGTTCTTGGGAGCTGAAATTGCCGTATATGATCCGGAAGCGATGTCAAATGTAAAAGCTATCTTTGCCGACAAAATCGAATACGGCGAAAATCAATACAGTATCCTCGAGGATGCTGATGTCCTGATGATAGTAACAGAATGGTCCGAATTCAGAACCCCGGATCTCAGCAAGGTAAAAGAGAGTATGAAAAATCCTTACATACTCGACGGTAGAAATGTGTACACGCAGAAAATCGCCGACAAATATGGCTTTGATTATGAATCCATCGGGCGACCGAGGCAAGACACATAATATGAACGGTTATTTTAAAATTAAATAGACTGACTTGAGATTTACAAATAAAATATTGATTACAGGCCTCACCCTCTTCTTCCTTATAAGTGGCGGGCTTGAATTATTCTCGCAAATCCCCACTCACCAGGATGTCTCCAAGGCACAAAAAGAACTGGAAGAGAAAGGGATTTCTGAAGCAGAAGTAGAAAAAAGAATGCTGATGCGAGGCTATGATGTAAACAACCTCGACCCGGTAAGATTTCCGGAGTATAAAGCAGCACTGGATGAAGTAATTGCTGAAATTGAAGCGGAGAATCAAGAGAAAGCGCAACAAGAGAAAAAGAAGGAAGAAAGTGCTAAGGCCTCCGAAGAGGATAAGGAAATCAGCAATATTGAAGAACAGAGGGAGGAAAATGTTAAAGTAGCGGAAAAGGAAGGTTCCAGAGAGGAAAAAGCAGCGGAGAAAAGAAGTGAAAACATACAAGTAGAAGATCCTGATGATAATATATACGGTCACAGTATTTTCACCAAGGGGCAACTATCACTCTATCGCGCTGCGGAAGATATCTCTACACCTGAAAACTATGTTCTCGGAACCGGGGACGAAATTCTCATTTCTATTTTTGGTCGCTCACAGGCGGACTTCAAGCTGACAATCAATAAGGAAGGATATATCAAGCCCCCGGGCAATACGCCTATGATTTTCTTAAAGGGCGTTAAACTTAAAGATGCGAGAAACCTGCTGATTAATCGCATGCGGTTAAGCTATACCTTTTTGCCGGAGCAATTCTCAGCGACTCTGATTACAGCCCGTACCGTAACTTTAAATATATTCGGGGAAGTAGGACAGCCGGGTTCCTATACGATTTCTGCTCTGAATACCGGTTTTAATGCCGTACTTGCTGCCGGAGGAATGACCAAGAACGGTTCCGTAAGAAATATTAAACTCATTAAAGGAGACGGTAAAGAGCTGATTCTTGACGTTTATCAATACCTCTCCGACCCCAGAATTCAGTTTGACTTTCCGATTGATGATAAAGATATCCTCTATGTTCCACTATCCGGGAACATAGTTTCTATTACGGGTGCGGTAAGGCGACCGATGAAGTACGAAATGCTTGAAGGAGAAACCTTAAAGGATATAATCAGATATTCCGGAGGCTTACGCTCAAATGCTTATACCAAACTTGCGCAAATATCCCGTTTATCCGGCGAAAACCGTATTCTTATCGACATCCCACTGGAAGAATATCTCAACAGAGAAATTGACTTTACCCTGCGAGATGGAGACCTGATTACCATCAAAACCGTTGATGGAGAATTAAGGGACTTTGTAGAAATAAACGGACATGTAGAGTTTCCTGGACAGTATGACTATACAGAGGGGATGACCCTTGCCGATCTCGTGGATAAAGCGCGTTTTAAAGAGCTGACGCGTACTGACCTGGCCTTCTTGTTCAGGGAAAATGAAGACAAAACCGTTCGATTGATAAAACTGGATCTCGATGAAGTTGAGCTGGCTGATATCGAACTTAATAAAAGAGATAAACTGATGTTCTATTCCGTCCGTCAGTTTATGGACGAACAGAAAGAAATAGAAATCAGTGGGGCTGTCAGAAATCCCACTGCAATCACCTTTAATCCGGACGACAAAGTAAAACTTGCAGATCTTATCACTTATGCGGGTGGATTGCTGCCAAACGCCCACGGGAAAGCGATGCTTACCAGAATTGACAGAAGCAACAAGCAAAAACTGGAATATTTGGAAATCGATGTATTCCAGGCATTGGCGGATACAGCAGGAAGCGAAAATGTCCTTCTGTATCAGGGAGATAAAATTACGATATACGCAGTTGAGCAATTTGCGGAAGCAGAAGAAATTGAAATAAGAGGAGAAGTACGAGACCCCAGGAGTCTGCGATACGATGAAAGTCTGGGATTGCAGGAAGCAATTCTGATGGCAGGCGGACTGAAGAAAAATGCAAGTAATATTGCGATCATACGCAGTCATTCCCTGGACAACAGTAAATCGGTCAGTTACCAGAGGGTAAATCTCGACGAGGTCTTTGCAGGTGAAAGTGAAGTGATTTTAAAGCCTCGCGATGTCGTGCGTATCTATGACAAAAACGTTTATCTGGAAGATTTCCAGGTATCTGTGATGGGAGAAGTACGGGAACCGGGTAAATTTACATTTGACGAAAGTCTTACCATTGAGGATCTTATCTATATGGCAGGCGGCTTGACCATAAAAGCAGCGACAAATAGGGTGGATTTATACAGGCTGGATATTATGGAAAATACGCCTACCCAGATTCTGTATAAGGAGATAAAAGTGGCGCGGGATAATAATTATGAAATTTCCGTAAAAGACAATATTACACTTCAGCCTTATGATATCATTATTGTAAGGCCGGTGCCGGATTTTGAATTTCAGGAGGTCGTGTATATAAATGGCCAAGTACAATATCCGGGGCCTTATATTATGGACAGGAACAAGACCGAACGCGTGCGTGACTTGATTAAACGATCAGGAGGAGTAAAAAAAGATGCCTTTATAAAAGGAGCTACATTGGTCAGGAGTAGCGGAAATCGTCAAGGGAACATCGTCATCGACCTAAGTAAGGCGATGAGTGGAAGTAGTAAGTCCTTTGACAATATTGTTCTCAGAAATGGAGATATCATCTATATCCCCAAGATTGAAAATACGATTTCTATCCGAACTACCGGAACATTAGCAAAGGAAGTACTGGATGATTCTTCACTGGAGGCAGGAATGTTGCAGATGGCTTTTCAGGGGAAAAAATCAGCCAAATGGTATATTAAAAATTATGCGGGCGGATTTGCAGAAAATGCGGACAAAAACAGCGTAAGAGTGGTTTATCCGGGTGGAAGGATAGCATCGACTAAAAAAGTCCTGGGCTTTATAAGAGATTATCCTAGCGTCGTAGAGGGAGGTACTGTTATAATCGATATGAAACCGCCGAAACCGGAAAAAGAGAAGAAGGAAAAAGAAGATATAGACTGGAATGTATTTCTCAGGGACACGATTGCGGTTGTAACTTCTGTAGTTACTCTGCTCGTTCTTCTTAACCAGTTGAATAAATAATATTCCGATGGAAAATAAGCAAGGGAATATTTACGAAGACGAAAAAAGTCTTGGACAGTTGATTCTCGACATCAAGGATTATGCCTTATATGTCCTGAGACATTGGTTAATAATAATACTCACTGTCATCCTTTTTACTGCTCTATTTGTAATTTATACTTTTTTTCAACCGACAAAATACAATGCTGAGATAAGCTTTGTCGTCACAGAGTCTTCTTCTTCCGGAGGCGGAGGAATGATGTCGGCTTTGTCGAGTTTTGGCTTTGGGGGATTCAATCAAGATGGAGTAAATTATAATAAAATTATCAGCCTTGGCAAAGCGGATTTCATCCATACTCAAGTCCTGCTGGACAGTGCTATTGTCGATGGGAAAAACGACCTACTGGGAAATCATCTGATCGAGGTATATGAACTGGAAGGAAAGTGGAAAACTATAGAGGTATATCATCTCAGTGCCGGGAATCTGGAGGATCTTAACCTTGAAGAAAGGAAACTACTCAGAAGATTAATAAAGATAGTTGTTGAAGGAAAAGAACCTTCCTTTAAAATCAATTTTAACGATGAATCCTATATTCTCTCCTGTTCTGTTGTTTCGGAAAATGAGGATTTCTCCAAGGCCATGGTTGAGAAAATATACGATAAACTGAGCAATTTTTATGTGATGCAGTCCATTTCTCAATCCCGGGAAACTGTATCCATACTCAATACACGTAAAGACAGCCTGGAAAAGGTTCTGGATAGTAAGCAGGTAGATCTTGCAATCTTGCGCGATGCTTCTCAGGGTATTTTATATAGTCAATATGAAGTGCCTCAATTAAATCTGGGGCGAGATGTGCAGGTCACAACTGCCATGTATCTGGAAATTGTGAAAAACCTGGAAATGGCTCGTTTTAACCTAAGCAATATAAAACCCTTTTTCACTCCCATAGACACCCCGTATATGCCTCTTCCGAGAGAGGGAAAGAGTTGGAAAAAACAAGGAATCCTTGGTGGCTTCATCGGTGGCTTCTTAATAGTGCTGTTCATTATTCTACGACGATATATAAACGATGAAATCCGTGCTGCCGAAGGAAAGTAAGCGCGGATAGTTCATACTTATTTCATCCTTGGAATAAGGAATATACTCCTTTTATAAATGAAAAATATACATCCTATATTCGATCGGCTGGTAAGCCGTGCAGAAAGAGAAAAAAGAAACTCTCATAAAGCTGCGGCATACTGGCTTACTGGTCTATCCGGAAGTGGAAAGAGTACGATTGCAGCCGGAGCAGAGAGAATACTCTTTGACAAGGGCTTTCAAGTCAAGGTTCTCGATGGGGATAACACGAGAACAGGCCTTTGCAATAATCTGGGCTTCAGTCTGGAAGATAGACAGGAAAATATTCGCCGGATTGCAGAAGTAGGAAAACTGTTTGTCGATACAGGCATTATCTGTCTTGCCTCCTTTGTCTCTCCTACTATAGAAATCCGGGCAATGGCTAGAGATATTATCGGAGCAGATGATTTTATCGAGGTTTTCGTCAATACTCCTCTGGAGGAATGTGAGAAACGCGATGTAAAAGGCTTGTATAAAAAAGCCAGAGCAGGAGAAATAAAGGGTTTCACCGGAATCGATTCGCCCTATGAAACTCCGTTGAATGCAGACCTCATCATCAACACCATGGAAGAGACCGTGGAACAGAGTGTACAGAGGCTGGTGGAGTTTATTGAGAATAAGGCTGAGATTAAGGTTTAGGCATAGGGTGAATAATTTAGGTAAAGAACCTTGGGTATTTGAAAGAAAGGTCTGATTACACAGATTATTGCTGATTACACGGATTAGGCGGATTGTCAATATCTAAAAACAATTAAAAAACTATGAGCAAACTAATTTTTGAGGAAGAAACCTATAAAATAATTGGGTTATGCATGAAAGTGCATCGTAAGTTAGGAAGTGGGTTTCTAGAATCGGTATATCAAGAAGTCCTAGCAAAGGAGTTTACCAAAGCAGGCGTACCATTCAAGGAGCAAATCAAGTTGAACATATATTACGAAGAAGATAAGATGGACAAATATTTCAAAGCTGATTTTCTATGTTATGAGGAAATAATCTTGGAAATTAAAGCCACATCTTTCATTAATATAGGCTTCGAAAAGCAACTAATTAATTACTTAAATGCTACACATAAACAACTTGGATTATTAGTGAATTTTGGGGAGAAAAGCCTGAAATGGAAACGGTTTATAAATACCTAACACCGATGCTCCTTCAAAGTACTGACTAATTCGTGTAATCCGTTAAAATTTGTGTAATCGAATAAAAAATAATGAAAAATAATAAAATCCTGGTAACAGGAGGCATGGGGTACATAGGCTCTCACGTAGCAGTCGATCTCATCCAAAACGGTTACGAAGTCGTATCCATCGACAACCTCATCAACTCCGGCGAATGGGTAATCGATGCTATCGAGAAAATCACGGGCAAACGGATGAAGAATTATCCTGTTGACATCCGGGACGGTGAAGCATTGAAGGAAGTGTTTCAGAAGGAGAATGACATCGACGCTGTAATTCACTTTGCTGCCTTGAAAGCAGTCGGTGAAAGTGTGGAAAATCCCATGAAATACTTTGACTATAACGTTTCAGGACTCATTTCACTCCTGGACAATCTGCCGGAATCGGTAAAAACCTTTGTTTTCTCCTCTTCCTGTACTGTTTATGGTGCTCCGGACCATATCCCGGTTGATGAAAACCATCCAATGGGGCATACCGAAAGTCCTTACGGAACAAGCAAAAAAATCAGCGAGATGATATTGACAGATCTCGTGACATACAAGAAAAATATGAACCTGGTCTTACTCCGCTATTTCAATCCGGCGGGTGCACATGAATCCGGCCTCATGGGTGAAAAAGCCAAATATCAGGTAACCAATCTCGTCCCGGTCATTATGGAAACAGCAACGGGAAAACGAGAGTTCATGCAGGTATTCGGTGATGATTATGATACGCGCGATGGCTCTGCAATACGCGATTACATCCACATCATGGATCTGGCGGAAGCACACACAAAGGCCTTGAAATACGGTATTGATATGCCTTTCGGCAAATACGAAATCTTCAATCTCGGCAGCGAAAATGGCGTAAGTGTCTTTGAAGCAATCAATGCCTTTAAAAATATAGTAAAAAAAGAAGTAAATTATAAAGTAGGTCCACGCAGAGAAGGAGATGTCCCTATGATTTATGCCGACTCAACTAGAGCAAAAGAAAAACTCAATTGGTCAGCTAGGCGGGGTATCGACGAGATTATGAAATCAGCCTGGGAGTGGGAGTTGTCAGGAATGAGTGATGAGTGATGAGTTAAAAGGAATCTTTAAAATTGTTATTTGACGCCGCCCTGAACCTATCGAAGGGTAATTGTTAATTGTTAATTGAAATACTGTGAATTATAACATATCACATTTAAAACAACTCGAATCCGAGTCAATTTACATCCTTAGGGAAGTAGCTGCACAATTTGAAAATCCGGTGATTTTATTCAGCGGAGGAAAAGACAGCATATTAATGACATACCTGGCGGTAAAAGCATTTTATCCTGCTCGTGTTCCGTTTCCATTACTGCATATCGATACCGGACACAATTTCCCGGAAACCCTGACCTTCAGGGATGAACTGGTAGAAAAATACGGACTCAAACTAGAAATTGCCTATGTACAGGACGCTATTGAAAGCGGAGAATTAGTAGAAGAAAGGGGTATTAATGCCTCTAGAAACTTTCTACAGATTCACGTTCTTTTGAAAGCATTGGAAGATGGAAAATACGATGCTGCTTTGGGTGGTGGAAGAAGAGATGAAGAAAAAGCCAGAGCCAAGGAACGCTTCTTTTCTCATCGGGATGAATTTGGGCAATGGGATCCCAAGAATCAACGCGCTGAACTCTGGAATCTGTATAACGGCAGAAAGCACTACGGTGAACATTTCCGTGTCTTCCCCATATCCAATTGGACTGAACTTGATGTGTGGCAATACCTTGCTGCAGAAAAAGTACCATTACCCAATCTATACTTCGCTCACGATCGTCAAGTAATTTCCAGAGATGGAATTCTACTCGCTGATTCGGAATATCTGTTTAAAAAAGGAGATGAAGAGGTTTTCACCGAGCGCGTGCGTTGCCGTACAATCGGCGATATGACCTGTACCGGCGTCTGGAAATCGGATGCAGCCACGATAGAAGACATCATTGAAGAAATTGCAACCACTAGAGAAGGAGAACGCGGAGCCAGAGCAGATGATAAACGTTCGGAAACTGCAATGGAAGACAGGAAGAAGCAAGGGTATTTTTAGTTGATTAAGATTAAGATATGCGAATTACCGAAAACCTTAATTAAGTAATAAGTGATTCTCCTTTGCTCAATGGGAAAGGTAGTCTTCCTGAGTATGTATTTCTGCACATGCAAACAAGGTTTTTGAAAATGATACTAATGCTGCACTTATATAAGCGTATATATATGGTTTAAGGAGCGTAGCACTCAAAGAATAAAACCCCTTTAAAATAAAACTCTGCAAAACCAGCTTGAAGGAGTTTCTATGTTATAAAGGAGGAAAACCTACTGCGACTGCGCTGCAGTCGATAACGCATTCTTGCATTATGACTAACCTAATGTGACCGCTCTGCGGTCATTCGTGGTATAAATGGCAATAATGAATAAGCGACCAGTAGGTCTTAAAGAGCTATCGTAAACCGAAAGCTTCTACAACGATATGTTGTGAGTTAATGGCTAATTTTAACAAGAATTCAATTTGGTTCATAAGATTCAGCGAAGCCTTTTCAGCGGAGATGTAAATTTAATTAACGAATCAACGGTTTCAGCGCAGCTGAAAATCGTACTTCGACTCGCACTTTGTGCTCGCTCAGCATACCATCTTAGAAGCCGGTTCCTGAGCGAAACCCAAAGCGATAGCGCAGGGTGTAGTCGAAGGAGCCCTGAATCCGAGAGTCTAAAATAAAAAGGAGCGTATAAGATAAGTGTAAAAAGG
>CAYRFF010000050.1:0-21396 GCA_964423575.1 uncultured Saprospiraceae bacterium
GTTCATAGAAATGAATGAATAATACGGTTCATTTCGGGAAACTACCGGCTCAAGTCAATCTACTTTCTATATAAGGGGTTTGTTTCTGAAAACCCTGTTTAGGCTCTCTATATTTCAGTATTCATGCCGATAGGATTCTTTTTTTAAAACGTTTTGGACAGGTGTGAGTCAATAAATAAAAAAGCCCGCAGCTTTCTCAACTCCGGGCTTTCATTTAATCAACGATTACTTTTATTATCGTTCCAGATCCACGAGGATTTTTACTTCAGAAGGACTGCTGACAAGTGCTTCAAAACCTTTGTCCACAATCTCGTCTAGTGAAATCGTACTTGTTACTAGTTTCTCTACCGGAAGACGTCCACTGCTTATCATTGCGATTACTTGAGGAAATATATTACGATATCCAATAATTCCTTTGATAGTTAATTCGCGTAATGCCTGGTCGAGAGCATCGTGGCTTACGTTCTTGGCAAAGAGGGCAACAAGTACTGCCGTTCCTCCATTTCTCAGACTCTTAATTCCGGAGTCATAGGAAGCTTGAACTCCTGCTGCATCGATGAAGATATCTGCACCGATTCCTGTCAATTCGCGGATTTTGGCTGGGATATCGACTTCCATAGGGTTGAATGCATGAGTAGCACCTACCTCCTTTGCCTTTTTCAGTCTGCTTTCGGATAAGTCACTGACAAATATCTGTGATGCACCTGCAGCGACTGCAACCTGAACAGTCAACAAACCTATCGGTCCTGCACCGGATACAAAAACAGTGTCACCCATTTTCATCCCACTCTGCTCAAGTGCATAAGCAGCTACAGCAGCCGGCTCGACAATTGCACCCTGCTCAAAGCTCACGTTATCAGGAATTTTGTGAACCATATAATCTTCTACAACGACATACTTAGCGAATGCGCCATTTGCCGTAAGGCCCACAAAACCTAGTGGTTCCGTAAGGTTATATTCTCCTCTCTCGATAAACGGGCTTTCAGGGTTTCTGAAAATAGGCTCAACGACCACACGGTCGCCTTTCTTAAATCCGCTTACATTTTTTCCTACTTCTTCTACAATGCCTGAGAACTCATGCCCCAGTGTTGTTACGCCTTGATGACCGTTTAAAGGATAGGGAGCATCATAAGGGATCAAGTATGGACCGTGTGCGTATTCATGCAGGTCTGATCCGCATATTCCGGTGAACTTTACTGCAATTTTGACCTGATTGTCATTAGGTGTAGGAACTTCTGCCTGTTCCACTCTGATATCTTTAGCTCCGTACCAGCGAGCTGCTTTCATTGTTGCCATAATATAAAAATTTAAAAGTTTGTGAATAGCTATTACGCAAAATAGTATGCGTAATAGAATGATTGCCCTGTCTATACTATACGGAAAATAGTCGAGAATTCATAGTAATGTGAGGGTGGAATTGTAAATGAAATGTTAAGGATATTAGTGGGGAAGTGTGTTTTTGGCAGTGTCGGGCTCGCCAATCCTTTCAGGCTTAACGATCCCTATCCCACTTCCTCAATTTCATCTCCCCATTCTCTAGCGTCGCATAAGTAAAATGCTCTATCCAGTCGCCGAGGTTTACATAACGGCTTTTTTCATTGCTGAGAGTTAGGTCAAGCGGTAGATGTCGATGACCAAAGACAAAATAATCTATGTCTTCCCCGGATTCTAGCACCGTTTCGCAATGTTGCACGAGGAATTCTTTTTCCTTATGAAATTCAGCACTTTCCTGATGGGAGTTTCTGCTACTTCGCGACCATGCTCGGGCAATACGCATCCCGATATCCGGATGCATCCAGCGGAACATAAACTGGGCAACCGGAGAGTCAAATATCCTTTTCAGTACTTTATAAGTTTTATCGCCGGGGCCAAGACCGTCTCCGTGTCCGATTTCCAGACTTTTACCTTGAAGTGTTCTGTGAATCGGCTTTCTGTGTACCGGGATTCCCAGTTCATCCTCAAAGTAACCGTACATCCACATATCGTGGTTTCCTGTAAAGGCTTCAATAGGCATGCCTACATCGCGCAATTCAGCAAGTTTGCCGAGGAAACGGGTTGTGCCCTTGGGGATAACGGTTTTGTATTCGTGCCAGAAGTCGAAGAGATCTCCGACGAGATATAAAGCACCATTCTCTCGGTCCAGACTGTTGAGCCAATCTACAACGATTTTCTCTCGCTGCAATGCTTCATCTCCTTTCTCCAGCCCCAGATGGAAATCCGAGGCAAAATAATATATTTTCTTATCGCTGATGCTCATCGGGGCAAAGATAGGGAGTAAATGTTAAATGGTAAGTGTTGTGAAGTTGTAAAGTCGAGGAGCTGTAAAGTTGTTGAATACGTTTTTCACTAATGGCGTCAACATTTAAATTATTATCCCCTAATTAACCAATAAAAGTAATTATCCGTAAAATAGCAGATATTTTGGAAATTCGCTTAAATAGCAGATATTGTATGAAAGATTGCGTATGAAAAAACTGATTGGCATAATTACGGGAGATATAGTTCACTCCAGGCAAGTAGAAAAATCGATATGGTTAACTGCACTGGAGGAAATTCTTTCTGAGTTGGGGAAGAGCAACCATAACTGGCAGATATTCCGCGGCGATAGTTTCCAGCTTAGGACGGAAGCAACTGAAAGCCTGCGTCATGCACTCCTTATTAAGGCGAGGATAAAGCAGATACGCGGCCTTGATGTGCGTATGGGTATAGGTATCGGGAACGGTGATTTTTCATCAGATATCAGAACAAGTATGGGGGAGGCTTATCTCAATTCCGGCAGATCTTTTGATAATCTCAGGAAGAACCGTCTGGAAATAAAAACCAGAAATAAGGACTGGGATGAAGAAATGAACCTCTACTTTGCCCTCGCCTCACTCATTATGGATAACTGGAAATCTGCTACTGCAACAGATATAAAAGCCTCACTTCTTGCATTTCAACTAAATCAGAGCGAAATTGCAGAAATGCTCGGTAAAAGTCAGGGCACTTTGAGTGAAAACCTCAGGCGCGGCGGTTATGATGAAATCCGACGCTTATTACTGAGATATGAAAAAAGAATAGCACAATTATGATTGATTTATTCCTCGGTTTAATTCTTGCGCACATCGTCGGAGATTTCGTTTTTCTCCCGGAACGATGGCAGGATGACTTTGAGGAAAAATCGATTTTTTCGCCCCGGTTCTGGATTCATCTACTTATAGTAGCCATCAGTTTATTTGTCTTTGTACTGCTTCCGCAAATGTTAAATACCGGAATTATCGAGCTCTGTACTTTATATGCAAGCATTCTGTATTTTCTGTCACATGCGATACTCGATGCCTTCAAAGCTCCGTTTATCAGGCCTGGAAACAGACGAATTCTTTTCTTCGCAAAACAATCGGCAGTGTTTCTGATAATTCTGATAACAGCCATGGCTTGCTACCGTGAGTCTATTGTACTAATTGATATCTTTAATTCTCAGATTCTATTATTGCTTGTAGCATTGCTTACGCAGAGCTTTGTCTTGTCAACGATCATCCGCTATGCTATGAGTAAATGGGAAATGCCGGGCACAGCAAATGGACAGGAATCTTTACCGGAGGCCGGGAAATATATAGGCATGCTGGAACGCTTGCTAATATTTGGTTTTGTGATTGCAGGGCATTGGGAGGCAGTAGGTTTTCTGCTTGCCGCGAAGTCGATATTCCGTTTTGGTGATCTTAGCAGGGCAAAGGACAGGAAATTGACTGAATATGTATTAATCGGGACTTTACTGAGTTTCTTTTTGGCGCTGGTAGTCAGTGTTGCTTATCGATACTTAAGTTTAAGTCTGTACTAGGCTTTTTGGTGGAGCTCATTAGTTTATTGAACCCACTTTGGGGTTCATAAATTGGGTGTAGCATACCCCCAGTTTCTTCTCCGCCATCGGCGGATTATCACTGGGGGTTACGCTTCTTAAACTGCCTTGCAGTTTCATTACTGGAATTGCTAATTTTAGAAAGAATACCGAAAGCTTCACCAGCGATACTCGTTCGCCAAGCATAACCGACTGAAGTCTCGGCATAGCCGGACCAATAGTCGTAAATCGACTATTGAGGAGGAAACCACGGACACCGTTCCGCGGCTTGTAATACAGTTGAATGGGAAATACTACTTGCTGTTCGCAGAAGCTCACAGTTCTTTCATCAGATTGACGTTTAGTCAATCTGGTATTGACTGATCGATACTGCACGCAATCATGGTGAAAAAGTACATCATAAAAGCAACAAAGTTACAATTGCGAATTGCAATTGGCATAAATAAGTAAAACCATAAGACTAAGCATTTAGTCTACCTGAATAACTTCAATTATTTTTAAGTATATTTGAAGAAAATCACTGAATTATCAACTACTTAGCTGACGACATACTGGATTATTACGGTGAATTGAAGCCCTACAAACCTCTGGGAGAGGGGGTGGAATACCTCAACCCTTATGAATCTGAAGAAGTCAGGGACTTCGTAGAGAAATTTTACCGCAAATATTACTCTGATAACAATCTTAGGACGCTTATAATCGGTATCAACCCGGGAAGATTCGGTGCCGGAATAACGGGGATTCCCTTTACGGATCCGATTAAACTTGAAGAAGATTGCGGTATTGAGAACAGCTTTGAAAAACGAGCGGAGTTATCTGCTGATTTTGTCTACAAATTAATCGATGCCTATGGCGGACCGGAAGTATTTTATGGTGATTTTTATATTACATCCGTAAGTCCTCTGGGATTTGTGAAGGGAGGGAAGAATTTTAATTATTATGACTCAAATGCCGTCTTTAAAGCACTGCTCCCACATTTGCAAAAGCATATAAAATGGCATTTTACGCATGGAATATCTGCGGACACAGTTGTGAACTGGGGGAAGGGGAAAAATATGCAGTATCTCGACAAATTATTTGAGCGAAAGCCTTACAAAGAAGTGCTTAATCTGCCACACCCACGCTGGGTAATGCAATATCGCAGGAAGTCGGTTGATGAGTGGCTGGAGAAAATGGCCGATTCCATGCGACAGGCACATGAGGAGAATCTGGAACGTAGGGAGAAGTCAGGAAGATAGCATTTCGGGCCTATTTATCGTTTGTTGGTAGAGATAAGTGGTAGATTTTCTGCGGATAATAAAATATAATCTTACTTTTGTCTAATTGGAAACAGGTAGAAACGCAGACAATTATGAAAGTTTTTAAACATGGTTTTGCACTCTTATTACTGCTGATTGCAGGTATGGCTTATGCACAGGCAGATGCGGAGGGGATTACGAGTCTCGAGGAAGGGACGGTTCACGAGAAGTTTGATTTTATTAAGCAAAAGTCCGGGAATTATCTAGATAATAAGGTTGTGAAACTGGTTGATCTCAATGCGATGCAGCAGATTGTGCAGGACAGTCTGCGTGCAGAGAGAGCTGCGATATCTGAATTGCGACTTGCTCGTAAGGTAAGTCAGGATTCTCTGGCAAAGGTGAAGAAAGAATTAAAAGAAGTAGAGGAAGCGCTTGTCGCAGTAGAAGAGAAGAGCGAAAAGATGAGTTTCTTGGGCGCTCCGGTGAGTAAGGGCGCTTTCAGCAGTATCATGTGGGCACTCGTGCTGCTTTCACTAGGTGGACTTATCTTTGTCCTATACAGTGGAAGGGAGAACAGAGATGTTGTAGAAAAAACAAAAGAATCGCTCGACAGAATTCAGGAAGAATATGATGGTTTCCGTAAGAGGGCACTGGAGCGTGAACAGAAATTGAAGCGAGACCTGATTGATGCACAGAATAAAGGCTAAAACTAGTATTTTACCTGCTTTTCTGAGGGAGTACGACTTGCGGGTGTGTCGAGATTGATTTTTTGATAAGATTTCCTGAACTAAGAGAGAATTAACCATGCTTTTTATAAAAATACTTGCTGCTTTCTTTTTCCTGGCTAGTCTTGGCAGCCTGGCAATATACCGTAAGCAGGTCGCTGAGGCAAAGATTTCACAGCCGACATCTTTCAAGTACGTGAGTTATCTTTTATCCTTTGCACCGGTCGTACTTTTCGTAATATTGCTGATGGAAATGGTAGACTTAGCCTGGTATTGGCTGGCCCTGATTATCGTGCCATCATTTATTCTGTCATCTGTCCCTGCTGCCTTATACATTTCCGTGTTTGGGAAAATGCAGGAGGTCAAAGATCATAAGACGGGAGAAGTCCTTAAGCAGAATAATTTTCTCATGGATAGTATAATTACCCTTGCAATAGGATTGGTACTTATGGCTGTGGGGTATTTCTTCTGAGAACAAGAATGTAAGATGAGTGGTAGTCAAACTAAAAGGGAATTGATTCCTCAATTCCCCTATAATTCATGTTATATATAAGCGTAGCTTAGATCTTTTCCATCACAGTACCACAATTGCTACAGGTACGCTTTTCTTCATTTGCATAAAAAGCTTCCAGTGCGGCTTTCAGCTGATGTACAATATCCTCGAGTTCAAAGCTCTCTTCATTCAGTTTTTCACCACAATTGTCGCAGTACCATAATAACTTATCCAGTTCTCCTTCACGGCGGTTTCTTTCTATGACAAGGCCGACAGTATTGGCCGGACGCTGTGGGGAGTGAGGAGTGTGAGGTGGAAGCAGGAACATTTCGCCCTCCTTTATCTCTATATCTTCTTTTTCCCCTTCCTTATTTATAATCTTCAGGGTAATATCACCTTCGATTTGGTAAAACAGCTCTTCTCCATCCTGATAATGATAATCTTTACGACCATTGGGGCCGCCTACAATCATGACGATAAAATCCTCGTGGATATCATAAATTTTCTTATTTCCTACAGGAGGCTTTAGTAGGTCCCGGTTGTCATCAATCCATTTCTGAAGATTAAAAGGTTTGGCAATGCTCATTTCTTGTATATTTTTGTTTTGTAATAATATAAGCTGATATTTCAGAGCTTTAATATAAAGAAACTTTAATAAAAAGAAGAAATGATGGATGTTGATTTAAGAGGAAAGAATGCGTTTGTGGGGGGAGCTTCCAGAGGGATAGGCAAGGCAGTTGCAATTCAGCTGGCCTTGATGGGCGCTAATGTTACTGCGGTTGCCAGATCGAAAGAGTTGCTTGAAACCCTGATAAATGAGCTTCCTGCCACAGATGGTCAGCTGCACGATTATGTCGTTGTTGATTATGATGATTTAGATGCCTTTAAGGCAAATGTCGAAGCTCTCGCGCGTAAAAAACCAATACACATCATCATTAATAATTCCGGAGGCCCGGCAGGTGGACCGTTGATTGATGCCGGCACGGAAGAGTTTATGCAAGCGTTCAAGAGACATATTCTCACATCACAGTTGCTTATGCAGGCGGTATTGCCGGGTATGCAAAAGGAGAATTATGGGCGTTTTATCAATATTATCTCGACTTCCGTCAAAGAACCGATTACAGGCCTTGGAGTTTCCAATACTATCCGCGGAGCTATGGGTAACTGGGCCAAAACACTTGCCAATGAGGTCGGGAAATACGGCATAACAGTAAATAATATACTTCCGGGCTACACCTCAACCGATAGGCTTCAAAGTATTATTTCCAATAGAGCTGCTAAACAGTCAACCGCCGAAGAGGCGATTATTGTCGGGATGAAATCCGGAGTTCCTATGGGACGATTTGCGGAAGCTTCAGAGATTGCAGCAGCAGTCGGTTTTCTTGCTAGTCCCGCGGCTTCTTATATAAATGGCATTAATGTTCCGGTGGATGGTGGCAGGACAAAAAGCCTCTGATTTGCCAGAAAAACAATTTTAGGCAGTAGGATTTAAGTTTATAATACTTCTAGTCTTTTTACTCAATTTCTTGGGTGAAACTATGGGGTTTGCAAATGAGAATCAGACAATTTTCAGGTGTTGTCATAGGAAATAATACGAGAGTTTTATAAAAAATAATCTAAGGGCATATTGAAATGTGGAATACTATGTGGATAACTATTTTTCACTTTTAAGAAGAATTCCGCGACCTGTAAAAATGTCTAATCGCCAAAGATAATACTGTTAAATAATCGCAAAACTTATTATGATATATTATATTATGAATATATATATATTAAAATTTTTATATTTATTTTTCACAGTATAGCCAATTCAGTGAGAATGCGATACATATATAAAGTTATTAACATTTGTGGATAACCATTTTTGGGAAATTGTGCACATATAGATATTAATCCCTATATTTATGCCTGCCTAATAAGAGCACCAAAAACAGGGGGGACAATTATATTTTATAATCTATTTTGAACATTAATTCTCATGAGTGGAAATGCAGCACTAACGAAAGTAAAGACCTTCGGCTTCGACGAAGTTGTGAAGGCCGCAACGAAATATTTTGAGGGCGACGAACTCGCAGCAACGACCTGGATGAATAAATATGCTATGAAGACCAAATCGGGTGAATATCTCGAAAAAACTCCGGACGACATGCATAAAAGGATGGCAAAGGAGTTTGCCAGGATCGAAAAATATTATCGTAACAACAGCAAGATTAACGGAACATTTGTAAAATTATCCGATTATGGTAAGACCAGGGAACACTTGGATTACGAGGATATTTATGAACTTTTCAAGGAGTTTAAATATATAGTACCGCAGGGAAGTGTAATGGCTGCTCTCGGCAATCGCCAGATAATTGCTTCTCTGTCCAATTGCGTGGTAGTACCATCCGTATTCGATTCTTATGGTGGGATATTATATACCGACCAACAACTTGTTCAGCTTTTCAAGAGAAGATGTGGAGTAGGAGTAGATATCAGTAATCTGCGTCCTAGTGGAGCTATGGTTTCCAATGCTGCCGGAAGTTCTACGGGAGCAGTCAGCTTTATGGAGCGCTTTTCCAACACAACCAGAGAAGTGGCACAGAATGGTAGACGTGGCGCATTGATGTTAACTATTGATATTGCTCACCCTGACGTTAAGAATTTTGTAGAGATTAAGCAGGATTTGACGAAAGTCACCGGAGCAAATATCTCTATCAGATTGTCTGATGAGTTTATGACTGCTGTCGCAAATGATACGGAATTTACGCACAGATGGCCGATTGATGCTGTTGAACCTGAGTACACCAAGACTATTCAGGCTAGAGAATTATGGGATACAATTGTAAGCTGTGCACATAAAACCGCAGAACCGGGTCTGATATTCTGGGATAGACAGCACTATTACAGTACGTCATCCGTATATCCTGGCTTTGAAAACGATTCAACTAATCCTTGTAGCGAGATTGCTATGCAGGGAGGTGATTCTTGCAGATTGATTGCATTGAATCTCTTCAACTTTGTCGAAGATCCATTTACAGAAAACGCAAGATTCAATCATGAGCAGCTGTATAGAGTTACGTATGAAGCGCAGCGCCTGATGGATGACCTTGTAGATCTGGAGCTTGAAGCAATTGATCGTATCATAGATAAAATCGACAGCGACCCTGAGCCGGATCATATAAAGAATATAGAAAAGGGTTTATGGGATCTCCTTCATGAAAACGGAAGAAAGGGGAGAAGAACAGGGCTTGGTTTTACAGCATTAGGTGATACAGTTGCAGCATTAGGAATGAAATTTGACTCAGATCAGGCGGTTAAGGCAATCGATGCGATTATGCGTACCAAGTGCGAGGCAGAATTTGATTCTTCTATCGATATGGCTCTCGAGAGAGGGAAGTTTGACGGGTTTAATCCGGAAATAGAAAATCAGTCTGAATTTGTTCAGATGATGGAAGAAGAATTCCCTGAGGTTTATGCAAGGATGATGGAAGTGGGAAGAAGGAATATCAGTATCTCTACTGTCGCTCCTACAGGAACACTGAGTATGCTTGCGCAGACTTCTTCAGGAATCGAGCCGGTTTTCATGCTGAGCTATAAGCGTCGTAGAAAAGTAAATCCTAATGATCCGAGTGCAAGAGTTGACTTTACGGATGATCTGGGAGATGCATGGCAGGAATTTACTGTTTATCATCCAAAGGTGAAGACATGGATGGAAACTACAGGCCTAAAAGATATTGACCTCAGCCCTTATAATGGCTCAACAGCCGGAGAGATTGACTGGCAGAAGAGAATTGAAATTCAGGCAGTAGTTCAGAAATACGTTACTCACTCAATCAGCTCTACTATTAATTTACCTAGTGATGTTTCTACGGATAGAGTTGGCGAAATTTATCTGAGAGCATGGGAAGCAGGTCTTAAAGGAATTACTGTGTACCGCGATGGTTCCAGAACAGGAGTATTGGTTTCAACAGACGAGAAAAAAACGGAGACCAAGGATGATACGGTAATGAAGAGACCGGCACGACTCGAGGCTGAAATTGTACGCTTCAAAAATAATAATGAATCCTGGATGGCAGTAGTGGGAATTCTGCACGGCCGTCCGTATGAAATATTCACCGGTCATGCTGAAGATGTGTTTGCATTGCCACAGTACATTAATCGTGGTTGGGTAGTGAAAGGCCGTGATGAGCACGGAAATAGCAGATATGACTTCCAGTTCCTTGATAAGGATGGTTATCGCGTAACGATAGAAGGCTTGAGCCGCTCATTCAATAAGGAATACTGGAACTATGCTAAGCTGATATCAGGAGTTCTGAGACATGGTATGCCGATTCCTTATGTTGTAGACCTTGTTGATGGACTTAACCTGAGTGACGATATGATTAATACCTGGAAAAACGGTGTAGTAAGAGCACTTCAGAAGTTTATACCGGACGGGACGCAGGCAGTGGATAAGATCTGTCCTTCATGTAATGATCCGGAAGGGGTGTACTACCAGGAGGGCTGCTTAACCTGTAAGAGCTGCGGTTATTCCAAATGTGATTAAATCCTGAAGAATCTATAAAAGAGATTGGAATTATAATATAGCTCACAGCTTGCTGTGGGCTATTTTTATTTGAGGATAAATGTCAAGCAGCGGAGATTACGATTTCCTCGTTAAACCAATACATTAAAAGGATATCTTATGGCATGTAAGCAATTTATATTATTTCTGTTTCTTTTGTTTTCTATCAACTCGGTGTATGGTCAAAATATAGAATACGGTGTTTCAATAAATTCCGGATTATATTCCTATGCCGGAAAGACTGCTGAACCTGTTTCCTTTATAAGCAACAACTTAAACTGGGAGGCATATACCAATAATCCCTACGGCTCCCTAGGAGGAATGGGTGTCGGCTTGTCAGGATTTTATCAGAGTATAAGCAAGGGTGGCTTTATCTGGGGACTTGATGGAGGTTATGACTTAGTCAGAAGTAAAATAAATATTGATATGGTTTATGAGGTGGGTATTGTCGTGAACGAATATGAGGCGAAAGGGAGTACTCAACTAGAGTCTCAATTCCTGAACTTATTTCCTTATATCGGGTACAGAATGGATATAGGGAAAATAAATCTGGATATAAATATAGGTGCGGATCTCGGGTATAATCTGAGAACATGGGAAAAAGGAAAGGCAATCTTCTCTGAAGGAGAAGAAATCTCTACTTCAGTAAACAGACGTACTACAAAGTATGATATAAGGCCCAGAGTACAATTGAATTTATGGTATCAGAATGTCGGGGTTTACGCGGGATATTCATTGGGCATAATTAATTATACGAGTGAGCTTGATGGTGCAGATTCAAGTGCCTATACGAGGTATATGCGGTTTGGGATTAAATATAAAATATGACATTTGCCGAAAGGCTGGTATGTATTAATAGGAAACATTTGAGCGAAAGCTTACCCGTTCTAAGATGTCTTATTATACCTCTTAACAAAGTAATAGGAAAAGGCAATCAACAGAGCTGCCAGTCCTGCGAGAAGGTAATAATTGTTGTACCAAGGAGTGTTGATAATAGGGCTATCACTGCCTATCACTACCAAACCTGCCCAATAGTATGGGTCTTTTAATTGCTCCGGAGCATTTTTAAGGAACTCTACCTTTGCTTTATGGAGAGCAGTAGATTTATTCTGTCCCTTTCTTAAATTCTTATAAAACATTTCCAGTATCTGAACCGTGGCTTTTTCATCCACTTCCCAGAGGGTAATAACCGTAGCAGCGCAACCCGCGTGTGTAAATGCATGGGAAAGTGATGCGACGCCTTCTCCACTCAGCAACTCGCCATTACCGGTATTGCATGCCGATAAAACTGCCAGATTGCAGTTGAAAGCTTCTCCGTAAATTTCATAGGTATGCAGATAGCCGTCATTTTCATCATCGGGATAGAAAATGAAATGCGAGAATAGAGGCGATTCATCGTTGAGAATTCCATGAGTGCCGATGTGGATGATTCTGTAATCTCCGGAAAGTTTTTTAACCCTTGTTTCCCTGGCATCTTCTTGTGTCAGACTTATGGAACGTGAAACTCCACCTAATTTGTCGGACAAGGAAAGCTGGAAAGGCTGACGAAGGAAGTACTTCCATGAAGTATCTGTCGTTGCAACTTTGCTATACAGATCCTTCAAATCATCGGTAAATCCGGGGACTGCCGAAAGAATATTATTCTTATGTGTTTTTAGTTTGGCCAGTTGCTCCTGATAGTCTAGAATGGTCGCAGAATAGGCATATCTGAATTTTATATGGTGAATCAGAAACTCATTCTGCTCGTTTCTTAATGCTTCAAAGTTGAGATAATTTAGCTTGTCGTCCGGAATTATCAGCAGAGATTTATAGTCTTTATAGTTTTCAGGTATCAGATAACGAAATAAAGCGATTGCATCATCTGCTGTCCTCTTTTTTAAGTAATTCTTGAGCAATGGAGTGAGAATTGTGTAATCAATTGCTATGACATTAGATTCCTTCCCATCATAGCAGAATCGATAAAGAGTTGAATCCATCAGTATAAATTCTACAGCAAGTTCTTTATGTGCAAGATGCTTGCGAAATGCATCCAACCTGATGTTGCTTACGCCATAATACTTGTTGTATTCAACTATGTCCGCATTCTTTAAAGAGTCTTTGTATAGTGCAAAAGACTCCATAGCATTGCTCAGTTCATTAAATCCCCTGTTTTTTATGTCCGAGTCGTCTGCATAAATCAACTGACGGATATCATTTTCCGGGTTCATTGCATTGGGGTTTTCAAAGAGTTGACTCTGGAGCTTGATTTTAGTAGTGAACGACTTGATTTTCTCTATTGTCTCAAAGAGTTTTTCCGCGTCAGTTGAAGAATAATATTTAAGAGCCGGTCTGTAAATTTTATGAAGTGACTTAGTCGTTTCTTCTATTCTGGTGCTGGAACGTATGATGCTCAGATGATTGGCGTAATATTCCTCAAAGTCAAGAAGGAAATCAAAGAATTCTTGTTTGTCCTTTTCTGATTTATTTATTTTGGAGCCGAGATATTGAGCCCACACGATAGCTACTTCAATCATTCTCTTATCCGGCAGGCAATTTTTAAAGTTCCGCTGACTTTCATCGATAGCGCGATATTCAAATACTTTATCTATGGTGCTGTGGATCAATGGCAGGTCGCCCTTCCTGATATATACTTCCAGGAGATCTCCTAAAGCATAGAGCACATCAGAACTATACAAGCCGAAATAATCAACAGCTGCATCGTAGAATTTCTCGCTCCATAAAATCGCATTTTCCGTTTCATTTAACTTCAAATAAATATTGGAGATAACACTCAGAGTGAAAACCTTGGTTCTGCTATTTTCTTTTTCATTGTTCTCGTAGAATTCTAATTCTGCAAGCGCTCTGTCGAGAGCTTCTTTATATTTTCCTTGATTACTTAGAATTTCAGTTTTGTAGCCTTTAGTAAGTTGTTTCTGGTATTCACCTACGTCCGGAGAATTCAATGCAATCCTCAAGGCTGATTCATTGTGTTTCGAAGCATTTTCCAGATCACTTGCTCCCAGGTACGCTTCTGTGAGCATGTTGTAATTCCACAGTAAAACCGCACTTTCCTCATGCTGAATTTCTTTCTGTAACTTAAGGGAATATTCCATGTAATCAGTTGCCAGCTTATACTCTCCCAGTCTACTGTACAGAAGCCCTGTAGCACTCAGATTTTGCGCAAAGAAATGAGGATTTTCAGTTTTTTGATATTCGTTGTAGTATATCTGCCTGGCCATATTTAAATACTGAAATGCCCTTTCTATCATCCCCATTTCTTCATAAATATCTCCGAGGTTGGAATAGGAAATGCCTACGTTAGGATGGTCGGGACTATACATTTTAAGCGTTAAATCCCGATTCAATTTGGCATAATACAAGGCGCTTTCCAGCCGTGAATTAACCATGTCAAGATACCGCTTGTAAGAATAGATGCTTATAATGGTAAAGGTATCTATTGTTGTTTGGGCAACTTTCGGAATAATTATATCCATTAGGCTATCCGCCGTTTCAAAATCATATTTGTAAATATTGAGCAGTACTTTGTTTTTAAGCCCTTGGATATGATATACTTTGTCCTTTTTCGTGGAAGTTATTTTTAATAGATGTTCTATTTCTTCCGAAGCATCCTGATAGTCACCAAGGATGATGAGAGAATTGGAATGGCTGACGAGATATTCCTTGAAAGTCCAGGAATTATATAGATGATGCTGGTCGATTATTTTCCTGGCTTTGTCATAAGATTCCTGAGCTTGGGTGTGGCCTGAGAATCGGATTATAACTTCTGATTTTGTAAGATATAGTTTACCAAGACTATCCCACTTTTCATTTTCGATAAAATAATTCTCTGTCGAGTCAATGAGATTCATTGCAGCATCGCCTTGACCTTTTCTACTTGTATCTGAAATTTTCTCAAAAATATCCTGGGCATAGGTGGTACTATGTGAAAGAAAGGTTAGGGCTAGTATGATAGTCAATAACCTCCAGTTCATATCACCTCTTTGTTAGGAAGTCTTTAACCAAGTCGTATTTTGGATATGAGTCTTCCGGTAAATTATTAAAAATCTCTTTGGCATGAGTGAAGTCCTGATTTCGTATCGCAATTTCCAGGAGTCTCCATTGCGCCTGATTGTACAGTGGGCTGGATGGAGAAACAGCTTTCAAGCCTGATTCAGCTTCTTCCAGCTTTCGCAAATTTAATAGAGCCATTGACTTATAATACTCCAGTGTATCTGGTCCGATTCCATCTGTGCTTGAAGACCATTTGTTGAGGGCTGATTCATAATCCTCTGTTTTGTAGTCCACCATTCCATCATAGAAATCATAATGTTTTGTCGCACTCATTTTGGTGGGCAATCCGGGATCTGAGTAAAAGGCTTCAGCCATCAATTTTGATTGATTGATCGGAGCATTTACCGTGTATAACAACCAGCCAAAGGTGAGTAGCATTGCTAGTGAAGCGGCAACAAGCCACACTCGCCTTGGGTTTCTTGAACTACCTGCATTCAGATGGATAATTTTGTCATCAACTTCGTCTTCAATTTTCCTTCCTTTCAGACTTTCTTTCAATCCATCGACTTGAATCGCGACGATAAAACCTTTTATTTCTTCATAGTACTGTCGGAAATCCTCATCGCTTTTTAGCCTTTCCCTGACAATATCTGTCTGCTCTTCATCAAGTTTTCCCAGTATGAAGTTTTCTATTAACTCAAAGTTCTTCATCCCGTGAAATTTAGATTTTTTTCATTAATGAGTTTCCGTAATTGTTCCATACAACGGTACTTACTGTTTTTAGCAGATTTAGTTTGCATATTTAAGGCTTCTCCTATTTCTTCCATACTTTCCTGCTTCCAGTAAAAGCGCTTAAGAATCTCCTGGCAGTTGGCACCTAGTTCACTTATAACGGACTGTAGTTTGTTATATTTTTCTTCGGTTTCCATCGTTGAAACAATATCCGCATTATCCTCAAAATCTATAGTGATGGGGACGTTTCTCGTCTCATTGGCACTTTTGGTTCGATCATACCATTTGTACTTACATATCTGCGTGAGATAAGAGCTGAACTTTGTACTTTCTTCTAGAGTGTATTTTCCGGACTTGATATTGACAAATGCCGCGATTATTCCCTCCTGAAAAATATCGTCCGCGTCTTCCGCCCGGCCTCCCATATTATGGATTATACGCTTTACCACAGGCCCGACTTCTTTATACAAATAGTCGATTACCGCGGAATCATTTTTGCTGAGGCCGTTGACAATTTGGTAATCTGAGAACTTGGTGGTCATTTGATCAAAATTATAGCAGTGATAAAACTACTAAATTTTTTAATAATAGTGGACTTGGAGAATAATAATGAACAATGCAAGAATCTTTCTATAGAAGATAAAAATTGTATCTACTATGTTGAGGAGAACTTAAATGTTATAAATGCGGGTAAGCTAGAAGGAAATGTATTGTCCGATACTTCCATTCCTGCTTTTTTATAATTGAATTAAATTTCAATAAATTAGTCAGTTTCCTTCGCTATTTTTACTAAAGGGCGAGATTTTGTGATTACTGTATAAGAAAATCCCGGACCTTTTGGTATTCAGGATGAATATCCTGTGGCAAGGTTTTTATTAATTTTCTTGCACCGTTGAGATCATCTTGCCTGATTAATATTTCCAATAAACGCCATTGACTCTGGTTGTAAAGTGCGCTTGAATGTGGTATATCTTTTAAAAGATCCTCAGCTTCATTTAGCTTTCGCAAATTTAAGAGTGACATTGCCTTGTAATACTGAAGAGTGTCAAAGCCTATTCCACTATGGATATTTGACCATTTTTTCAGAGCCGTTTTATAATCTGCTGTTTTGTAATCGACCATACCGTCGTAAAACTGATAGTGTTCGGTGGCGCTCATTCTGGTTGGTAAGCCCGGATCTGTGTAAAATGCTTCCGCCATTAAGTTAGATTGATTAGCCGGAGCATTTATTGTGTATAAAAGCCAGCCAAATGCAAGTAGCATGGCGAGTGATGCCGCGACGAGCCAGGCACGCCTGGTGGTGCCGGATTTACGAGAATTTAGGCCTATAATTCTACCTGTATTATTCTCTACTATCTTTCTACCTGCTAGACTTTCTTTTAGTCCCTTGGCCTGGATGGCGACAATAATATTTTTCACCTCCTGGTATTCCTTTAGGAATTCAGAATCGTGTTCTAGCCTTTCTCTGACTAGAGCGTTTTCCGGTTCATCAAGTTTTCCCAGGATAAAGTTTTCTATTAAATCGAAATCTTTCATTCTTTAACATTTAGATTTTCCGTAAATAAGTTTGTGCAACTGTTCCATGCACTGATACTTACTGTTAATGGCAGAATCTTTATTAATATTTAATGCTTGTCCTATTTCTTCTATGCTTTCTCGTTTCCAGTAATATCTTATCAGGATTTCCCGGCAGTTATATCCGAGCTGGTCGAGAAAAGCCTGAAGTATTTTATAATTTTCTTCGGTTTCTATTGCTCCTTGCATTTGCAAGTTATTTCCACAATCTGTATTAATTGAATGTGCTTCACTTTTACTAGCCCTATGCCTATATTCTGTACGCATGTGTACCTGAGTATTAAGTGGAATAGCTTGTTTAATTTCAAGTAAGGGATTTTTATCTGACAAGGCATTTGCGAAAGCTGAGATAAAATCATTCTGATTGTTATTGCCAATCATTTTTGAATCTTCCTCACCTTTTATAATTAAACGCCTAATCATTATCAATACTTCTTATATAAATTAATCAAAGACTATAGAATTACTTTCAGCAGGTCCGTAGACTTGCTTTATTTCAAAGAAAAGCTTGCTTCAATTGAATGTGAAGCTCAAGTATTCACTGATACATCACTTTCACTCTTTTATAGAACAAAGAAATAAAAGGTCATCAGGAAAGTGAAAGTATTTTATGAAGTGTCATAATTATTTCAAGAAATATCTAAAGAACTACCTATGAATTGGTACAAGATGATATCATATTATATAGTTTATGGATTCAGAGATCAAGGTAGTAGGGGAGGAATGGGTAAAATATTTTAAGAAAAATGATATTGCATGATGACTTTTTAAATGCAGGCTCGATATAAGGGTAAAGTTAAACGCTAAAAAAATATTTTTCCTAATTTAAATGTATAAGCAATGAAAAGAATAATATTCCTACTCTCAATGAGCTTGTTTCTTATAATAGGCGCCTGTAAAAAGGATCCTATTAACGGGGGCGGCGGTGATAATAACAACTCTGATTATGGAATGGGACTCTTCCTTTCCGATAATCTCGATTCAATTCCTCAGCAAATCACCTTTGGTTTTGGCGATGGCAATCTTCCTTCGTCCTTTGATTTATTGGATAAGTTTCCTCCGATAGGGAATCAAGGCCAATACGGAACCTGTGTGAGCTGGGCTGTTGGATATAATGGTTATACAGCTGGAAATGCAATTGAGCGAAATCTTTCCCAGTCTGATTTGTCTAATCCGCAGAATCAATTCAGCCCTAAATATTTATTCACCTTAATCCCGGATGCTGATAAAGGTGCGGATTGCAACGGAACATGGTTTGAACATGCTTATGATGTGATTCAGAAAACGGGAATTGCGACAATGGCAGCGGTACCGTATGACAATATGGGGAATTGCAATAAGAACACTGCGGATCCTGCTTGGAACCAGAATGCAGGTCATTATAAGTACGAGTACTGGAGATTGGTTGATCCTTCAATTGCTGCGATTAAACGTACACTGTATCAAAATGTGCCTGTGGTGTTTGGTGCCAAGCTAGCTGATAATTTTATGCAGTGGGATTCTGATGCTGTTATTTCATCTTCCACTTTCTTTGATAAAAATAACCAGCATGGTCTTCATGCGATGGCCATAGCCGGTTGGGATGATTCCAAAGGGCCGAATGGTGCTTTTAGAGTTGTGAACTCCTGGGGGACCACCTGGGGAGATTATGGCTATATCTGGGTGGATTACAATTTTTTCCTAAATGAATTTATCATTGATTTAAGAGGAAATGCAGAAATATATATGGGTAAACCACTTACAAGTGATACGCCGCCGGATGATGATCCTAATCCACAGCCTTCTACAGAAGGAGTCGACCTGGCTTCATGGGTATTCTATGATATGAATTATACTGCGAATGGTAACCCTAGAGAAAGAGTTCTGGGTTTTAACCTGTACAACGTGGGTAATAAGGCAGCAGCATCTTCAGCTAATTTTGAATCATACTATATTTACTACAACGCATACAATGCCAATGATTATGGCATACTGTTTTATGATCAGTTTAATCAATCTGTTCCTGCAGGCAACTTCAATTGTCCTACAGCAGATCATTGTATAATCAACGCCACTATCGGACCACAGGATAACCTGGCCAATGTTCTCTTTAATGATGTAGGAATAGACAGAACTTATGTAGTACCTAATATCACGGGCTATTATTACTTTGTATACATAGCGGATGCTACAGATGTGTTCCGTGAGCAGGATGAAATGAATAATTTCTTCTTCACTTCTACCTACCCGGTATATGTACAGAATGGTTATGCATTGAAGAATGGAAGTCCTACAATTCTTAAGGATAATTACTTTGACAAGGATATGGTAAGTCTTAAGAAAGCAGATAATTTCCGCACGCCAAAGATGAAAAATGCATACACAAGAGGAGAAATTTCTGCACTATTGAAAGCAGAAAAGGAGAACGGAAATCTCGATAGCAAACTAAATCACTTCAACAAAGTGTCCGAGGACGTTATGTCTCCCAACAAACAAAGAGTAGAATAGAGTCTTTATAATTTTATTTATGCCCGACAGCCGTTGAGTTGTCGGGCTTTTTAAGTTTTGAATAATATGAATACCATTAAAAGAATATCTATAGTCGTTTTCGGAGTTTTTCTGCTATTTGCCTGCATGGCTCCAAGGACAACAAATAAGGACACAGCCGGAACAGAACCTGTTCTCATTAAGGACATGCATTTTAAGAATGTCATTGATTTTACCGCGATTCCTCCATCCGGTATTGATGGTATTAAAGGGGATTTTAGAAATCGTGATATACGTTTTGTTAATTGCACATTTGATAAAGCTGTTCTCGGCTATATCAATAGTGAAGGGAGAGAAATGTCAAGTCAGTTTTACGGTGATATAAGCTTTGAGAATTGCTTTTTTAATGATGAGGTCGACTTCCGTAAAGCTGCTTTTCATGGGAAAGTATATTTTTCCAAGTGTAAATTCATGGAAAAGACGAATTTTCAGGATGCAACCTTTATGCAATATGCTTCTTATTATGGATCAGAATTTTCAAAGGAACTCTTTTTTCAAAATGCCAGATTTTATAATAGAGCTAGCTTTATGGAAATTACTGCAGCCTACCATCTGATGTTTCAGTCTGCTCAATTCAGAGATGATGTGAATTTTTCTGTTTCAAAAGCCTTTGATTATGTGGACTTTTCCTTATGCAGATTCTATGGTAAGGCGAGTTTCAACTATCTGGAATGGACAGACAGAATTACATTCAATAATTCGGTTTTCTTTTTGAATGCAGAGTTTCTTGACTGTAGTTTTGGTGACCTCAAGATGGAGAATGTAGATAAAAGAGCAGGCTTTAAAATGAGCTTAAAAGAAGATGAATAGTTAGGGTTAGTGGTTTGTATTGTATTTTTCATACCATTAAGAAAGCCGGATTTTTCCGGCTTTTTTTATTTGGTGATTTCTTTTTCTGATAGGTGTTTATCTCGTCCCTACGGACGTAACACTATGCATATATTCTTTTCTACGAAGAACATGCTTCTCCGGAGCAATTTTACCTGGTCTTGATAGTTATTTACCAGCTCCACAGGTAATGAATTGTTTGTCAGACTGAGTAATATAAGAACCAGGAAAAGCTTTTCTGGTTTTATGTGGTAAAAAACAGCCCAATTATTATATAAAATTTCCACAATCTACAAGTAGAATTGTCAGAGAGATTTCGTAGTTGTTGATAATAATCGGATGTGTGTTTAAATATTTATAAGGTTTTCATCTCTCGTACCTATGTGATGTAACAATATGTAAATGTCCATTTGAATAAACCTTATGTTCATCCGGAGTAATTTTACCTGATCTTGATAGTTATTCACCAGCTCCACAGGAAATGAATTGTTTGTCAGACTGAATAATATAAGAACCAGGAAGAGCCTTTCTGGTTTTATGTGATAAAAAACAGTGCAGGTATTAAATAAAATTTCCACAATCTATAAATGGGATAGCCAGAGAGATTTCGCAGTTGTTGATAATAATCGGACGCGTGTTCAATTATTTATAAGGTTCTCATCTCTCGTCCTTAAGTTATGTAACAATCTGTATACGTACCTTTCTAAATACATTAAGCTCCTCCGGAGCGATTTTGTATGGATCTTTATAAAGATTTATGAATCCTGCTAGGGATGAAATGTTTGTAGTAGCATATAATATGAGTTCCTCTCCCGTATGGCAAGAAATAATTTATGACCTTCTATGTTTTATGGGATAGCTTGATTTTGAGCGTAGAAAGCTTGTGAGAATTCATTGCTGTGGAGACT
>CAYRFF010000051.1:0-21143 GCA_964423575.1 uncultured Saprospiraceae bacterium
TTCGGGAAACTACCGGCTCAAGTTACTCTACTTTCTCTATAAGGGGTTTGATTCCTAAAAACCAGTAAATATTGCCTATATTTCAGTGTTCATGCCAAAACGTTTCTAATTTTAAAACGTTTTGGACAGGTGTGATTTATGACATGATTGTGGATAAGGAAGATAATATTGTAGTAGTGGGAAGACATTGGAGCGACAGGTTTCCAGGCGATGTGAGAAACTTTTATCTTAAGATAAATACTGATGGGCTTGTAACGTCAATTTTAGGGTACAGTCAGGAAGATATTATGACGGTATATCCTAATCCTACAAGCGGTGAAATATATTGGGATAATGGAGTACAGGAGTCAAAATCATATTCTGTGTATGATGAAAGGGGAGTTAAAGTGAAGGAGGGAAAGTCAGAAAACAGAAACAGTATAAATCTTGGGGATTTATCTGCAGGTACTTATTTTATTCATTTCAAAGATGATAAAGGTCGTGAGTTAAATCAAAGTAAGATTGTAAAATATTGAATTTATTTGGTGTCGATGTTTTGCAGAAGCTTACTATATTGATGTTTTATCTCTCCCGTGCAACGGAACGATTTTAAACAAAAAAAGGGAGATAGATTTCTCTACCTCCCTTATGAATTTATGTCATTATAGTACTACTCAAGCTGGAACTTAATCGGAAGGTTAAACATAACCGAAACCGGTTTCCCTCTCTGTCTCCCAGGAGTCCATTTCTGTGGCATTGTCTTCATCTTTTCGACAACTCGCTTGGCTTCGTCACCAAGCCCTGCTCCGGGATCTCTGAGTATTTTGATATCCGTGATCTCTCCATCATCTGTCACGACAAACTGCGCGTATACCGTACCTTCTGTCTGAGTTTCCTTAGCGATGGTCGGGTAGCGGATATTGGAATATACAAACTGCAGAAGCTTCTGCTGCGCACATTCATATTTTTCTTCATTCGTCCCGTTTATGTCTTCACAACCCGGGAATCGCGGCATTTGCTCCGCACGACGGAAAATAGTTTTTTCTTCTTTCTTAGGAGGTGGCGGTGGTGGTGGTGGCGCTTCTTCCTTCACTTCAACTTCCGCTACCTCTGTATCTTCAAAGATAGTCTGGTCCTTAAATAAATCCTGATCTTCCTCTTCCAGAATCTCTTCTGACACCTCTTCAATCTTTGGAGGAGGTGGCGGTGGCGGTGGTGGAGGTGGCTCTTGAGTCCTAGGCGGTTCAATGACAAATTCATCATCGATATCCCAATCAACATCGTGAATAGTCACGTTCTTTTCATATTCTGTATAGTTTAATACGAGAATAGAGATAAGGATTGCTGCTGCAAGTCCAAAGTTCAAAAAAGTATTAGAATAGCCGAGGCCATCTACTTCCGGATACTTGGTACGTGCTTTCAGTTGATCTATTCGATCCTTTTCCTCATAGCTTGAGGCAAAGTCTTTACTGGCAGCTCTACTTTTGATGTAATATTTCATAAAAAATATGACACCGATAAGAACTGCAGCAACTGCTATAAGAGCGAACAATAATTGTGAAGCATTTAATGCAATTTCCATAATGATATAGATTTTAATAATTTCTCAAAAATGAGAAAGCCTATAATTATCCCGATAAGATTAGCAAAAATATCATAGGAATCAAAATATCTTCCCAGTTTCATGAAACTTTGTAGCATTTCTATTACTATGCTATACAAAAAACATAAAACCAGGAGAAAAATCTTATTGATTTTAATTCCTCTGAATAGATGTGCAGACAGAACCAGTATGGTAAGTATGAAATACATACTGAAATGCACAATTTTATCCAAATGAGGTATTTCAACTATCCTTATCTTAGGAATGCTGGAAGAGGGTGTGAGTGACAACCACAACAAGGTTATCGTCCAGACCATTGCAGCATAAGTAAAAGAACGTTTTCTCTTTCCGTTTTTATCAAAGATGCGTTCACGACCCACTATGGCGTATGGATAATAAAATTAACTGATAAATTCCTTGTAAGCATCAGCTGACATCAGACTTTCCAACTCACTTTTATCACTCATTTTTATCTTGATTATCCAACCTTCTCCATAGGGATCTGAATTGATAAGACTAGGATCATCCCCTTCATCTTCATCAATTTCAGGATTGAATTCAATTACCTCACCAGATACAGGCATAAAAAGTTCAGAAGTCGTTTTTACAGCTTCTACTGTCCCGTATACTTCATTTTGCTCCAGTTCTTCATCAAGAGAATCGATTTCTACATATACGAGTTCACCGAGTTCACTCTGTGCAAAATCAGTAATACCTACGATAGCAATATCGCCTTCCACTCTGACCCATTCGTGTTCATCAGTGTATTTGAGATTTTCAGGAATATTCATTTTTCTTATTTTAAAAATTAGACAATTATTGAATAATATTTCACCCGCCAAAATAAGAGTTACTTTTCAATATCTCTGCATAAAGGCGAAAATAGTTTGTACTATAAGAGAGTAGGGGCTGAATAATTAATTATCGACCGACATTTGCGTAAGCTAAATAAGAGATAAAGATAAATCTACAGTAAAAGTCGCTGAGCCTATTCTTTTAATATATTATAATAAGTATAAGTATATACCACTTGAGAGTAGAAACTCCTTATTCCCCAAAATAAAAATAGCCCGCAATCCATTATGAGGAAGCAGGCTATTCTGTGTTATATCAATACAACTATAGTTGAGCTTTAATCCAGTCAGATGTAACTGATTTAGGACGCTCAAGAGGCAAGCCAAGAGCTCTTGACCAGCATAGAGAAGCAAGAACTCCCATTGCTCTTGAAACTCCAAACAGTACCGTGTAATAGCTATATTCTTTCAATCCATAATGTACGAGCATGGCACCTGAATGCGCATCGACATTGGGCCATGGATTCTTAACTTTACCCAATGCTTTAAGAATATCAGGAACAACATCAAAGAGTTTCCATACTATATTGATATAGTCGTCCTTATCTCCGATATATTCTTCAGCAAATTTCTGCTGTGCCACAAATCGTGGATCCGGTACACGCAATACCGCATGCCCATATCCCGGAATTACACGACCACGTGCGAGAGTGCTGTTTACATACTCCTTAATCTGCTCGGTACTAGGCTTGGTCGTACCAAGCGTATCTACCATCTTGAATATCCACTTAATTACTTCCTGATTAGCCAATCCGTGCAGAGGTCCTGCAAGCGAATTGATTCCAGATGCAAGAGAGAGATAAGCGTCACTTAAAGTTGAACCTGCAAGGTGGGTGGCATGCGCAGAAGCATTTCCACCCTCGTGATCTGCATGTATAGTGAGATACAAACGCATCAGGCTCTTAAAATCTTCACCGGGAATCCCTAGCATGTGAGCATAGTTACCTGCCCAGTCCAGAGAAATATCAGGCTGGATATGATTTCCACCGTGATATGTCCTCCTATATATATATGCTGCAACTCGTGGAAGTCTGGCAATGAGGTTCATTGTGTCTTCGTAAGTAGCATCCCAATATTCGGTTTTGTTCATACCTTCTGCATATCGACGGGCAAATATACTCGTCTGCTGCATTGCGGTTATTGCAATTGAAAATTGCGTCATCGGATGTGTATCTTCCGGAAGAGTGTCAAGTGTTTTAAAAACGTATTCAGGCACATTAGCACGGTATTTCCACTGATCTGAAAGCCACTTGACTTGCTCTTGAGTAGGGATCTCGTCGACGAGCATTAACCAGAAAAGTCCCTCCGGTAAAGGCTCCTTACCGCCATCGCGCTTAGGTAATTTTTCTCTGAGTTCCGGAATCGTATAACCTCTGAATCTGATGCCGCTGTCAGGATCGAGAGCGGATGTTTCCCAGAGCATAGATTTCAACCCTCTCATACCTCCGATCACCTGGCTTACTGCGATTGTATCAATCTGAGTGTTGCCGTGATTTCTCGATATGCTTTGAAGCTCATCCTTCAGGGCTTGTGACTTTTCATAAAACTTCTGCTTTAGTGAATCCATGCGTAACCTTTTTGTCTATTTTCTTTATAAAATTAATTATTTTAGTGAACCTACTTGTTCTCTTGCTTTCGCAAATTTAGTCCGGGTCTTCAGTTCCGGGCTTAATTCCGACATACATAACGGTATTTCCTTAAATGAGTTTATAAAATTCTGAAAACTTCCTGATTTTTAACGATAATTTAATTATATATGGTATAATGTCAGGATTCTTCCATCATCGGCTTACTAAAATGCATGTTTTTCTGTAAACCTGATACTTATTCCGTTGACTCGTTTTGTTGTCCGGCGCACAAAGATAAAAGATAATATTTGTCACATCAATTATATTGAAATAATTTAAACAGCTATGAGTGAAATTATATAAATTTGCAGACTGTTTTTTAAATAAACCAGAAAAGATTGTCAGGCGAGGGGATTTCGGAAGCATAATTCTAAAAAGCATTATAAAATAGATTTGTGAAACCGAATTAATACTCTTACTTTTGCACAATTATTTTGACAGATTACAATAGCTTGTTTATTTAATCTTGTCTTAATCAAATTAATATGTATTAAATTAAAGTGAATATTAATGGCGTTAATTACCACTATTAGGAAGAACAGTTGGCTTCTTATTGTTTCACTCGGTCTAGCACTGGGCGCTTTCATCATTATGGATATCACTGGATCCAGAAATATGGGTGGTGGAAGTCAATTTGAACTAGGAACTGTTGATGGGCAGGAAATTGATTATCGTGATTTCCAAAGGACTGAGCAAGTGTTGTACAGTGGAAGCAGCGATGATATGTATAATAGAAGAGATTATCTTTGGAATTACTTCGTTGAAAAACACCTTGTTGAAAAAGAATCCAAAGCATTGGGGATTTCTGTAGGGAAGGATGAATTGCTGGAGCTGCAATTTGGAAATAACCTTTCACCTGTAGTTATTCAGAGATTCATGGATCCCCAGACAGGAGGAATCGATCGCGCTCAGCTAAATAATATAAAGCAAGGAATTGAATCCGGTCAATTGCCGGAAAACATAAGACCTTTCTGGGCCTATCAGGAGAAGGAAATTATAAAGTTCCGCCTACAAGACAAGTTGACTAACCTTGTAACTAAAGGAATGTATGTGCCTACCTGGTACTTGAATCAGGAAAACAATTGGTCAAGCCAGACTGCATCAATGGCAGTAGTTAAAGTACCTTTCAGTGAAGTTGCAGATACTGATATAGAAGTATCTGATAGCGATATCAAGAAATACATGGATTCGCACAAGGACACCTACTACAAGGACGAAGAAACCCGCGTGGGACAATTCGTTACTTTAAGAGTAAGCCCTACTTCCAGAGATAGTGCCAATCTTATCCAGTTGATGGAAGAGAAAAAGGTAGATTTTGCTGAAGTAGAGAATGACTCTATCTTCTCTATTACCAATGATGGATTCTTTGTAAGTATATATGCAACAAGAGATGATTTGCCTGCAGAGATGCCTGATGGCATTTTTGAAACTGAGCCGGGTTCAGTTTATGGACCTTATGTAAATGGTAACTATTATGAAATTGCCAAGGTAGTTGATGAAATGATTGTTGCTGATTCAGTTAAAGCAAGACATATTATAAGACAGGCTTCTACACAACAGTTTGACGCAGTAAGAGATGCTACAGCACTCCTGGACAGCCTGAAAGGTGAATTGCTTGCAGGAAGAGCTAATTTTGATTCACTATCTGTACAGTACGGTCAGGATGCTTCGAGAGATAGTGGAGGAGATTTGGGTACTTTTTCCCGTAATATGATGCTACCTGAGTTTAGTTACCATGTATTCTATCAGATGGATGAGGGGGAATATAAAGTATTCCAATCCAGTATGGGCGTACACCTTGTACAGGTACAAAAGAAAATTTACAACGATAATAAGAAAGGTGTTAAATTGGGAATTGCAAGAACTGCTATTGTGCCAAGTGAAGACACTCAGAACGAAATGTATGATTACGCTATCGAACTTATAACTGAAGCAGGTTCCCTCAGTAATATGGATGCTACTATAGAAAGCAACCCAATGCTTATGTTGACTACTACTGCTCCATTGAGCCGCAATGATTATAAGGTGAACATTATCAACGATAATGATACCGGGCGATCAGTTGTTCAGTGGTTGTTTGAAAAGGGGACTAAGAAGAATGACCTTTCAGATGTATTTGTTAAGAGTCATCCGGAACTTTATTATAATGAATTCCTCTATATAGTAGGATTAAAAGAAATACTACCTAAAGGTATGCCACCGGTAGATGCGGTAAGAAATCAGATTTCACCTATTCTTGCTAAAGATAAGAAAGGTGAGGTGTTAAGAGATCGTTTAGGATCCATGGATATGAACGCAATTGCGTCTCAGTATTCTACAGACGTAGATACGCTTAGAGATGTTAAATTGAGTAGCGATAACGTATTGGGCCTAGGTAGAGAACCGCTTGTTGTTGCATCTGCTTTTCAGTTGAGTGATGGCCAGACATCAAAGCCGGTAATCGGAAATAACGGAGTTTATGTAGTAAAAGTACTGAATAAACAAAGCGTTCCGGTGAGTGGTGACATTGCTAATTCACGTAAGAGAGTAAACCAGCAGTTGAATTCAGGAACTGCTCAAGGTGTAATTGAGAGCATGAAATCAAAAGCTAAGGTTAAAGATTATAGAAGTAACTTCTTCTAAGATATATAGAGAGTTAAGTTAGACGAATCGAAAGGGGTGTAAGTTTTATTTACGCCCCTTTTTTGTTGGCGGCTGTTTTGGTAAGGTTAGGTTATAACCCAAAGTAAATAGAACAGTTATGCAGTCAACAAGGACAAGAAATGAGTAATCCGGTTCTACATGTCGAATATCGCTAAAATGCCTGTGTAGATCTGCGTTACATCTGCGTTCTACTGAGTTAAGCTTATTGGAGTATTGGCATGGTCCGTGTTCCATAGCCATTTTGGTGTCTTTGCTATATAAAAGACTTTACTACTTGCCTAAAGCTCATATCCTGATGATTTTAATAGTGGAAAATGAGTCCACTAGAGTAGCGAATACAAATGTGAAAACAGGGGAGGTAGTATTGCTTTGATAAATGCAGCGCAATGCAAGTACAAAGTACTAGGTGCTGAATACTAGACTAGAAATGTGTATAGGAAAAAGCTAATAGAGTCCTTTAATCCGACTTAGTGAAGAATTCTACGAGCTTAGGTTCAAAGTCCAAATCTCTTACCAATTTGTTATTGGTTGTAACATGGATAAGTAGTTTGTTATCAGAAATCCTAGGGCCTGATTCATCAACATAGGCCTTAAAGTCATCCCTTGAAATGTGATCGTATTTGCTGATAGGGACCTTAAATTTCAACCTCGTTCTCGTAGGGAAAATCTCAATTGAATCCGATTCTAAATTCACGATTTCAATAGGGACATACAAGGTATTCTCAGTAAATTGTTCTACGGGAATTTCCAACTTGACTTCGTCCGCATCCAGTCTGATAGTTCTGGAAAGCGGTTTAGCCAGTTTTATACTCTGACTTATATCCTTGTGTAGATCTTTCAAGGAAACACTGTCAGACGTCCAGTAACTTATATTATTCACGTCGGAAAATGGGCCAATCACCCATACTGAATCAGGATTCAGTTTTAGATTGCCTGCCTGATGGTAGTTCTCGCGATATTCCAGAGCTAAAGGAATCCTTACAGGTACGTGTTTATATTGAGCGAGCTCCTGATTTATTTCCAGCATCTGAGGTCTGGTGTCAATAATCTCAAATTTTTTTAAAACATTTTCATTTACCTGCCTGATGAGCTGAGTCTGAGGAATAACCTGATGCTGAGAGTTGTCAAGACGCACGCGGATAGAATCCTTTTCCATCTGGGACTTACTGGCGCCGAGTAGGTTCCAGCCTTGCGAATTCACGATATAAATAACGGACTCCGATGGTGCTGATGTAAATGTCATGGAGTCCGATTTTTCATATTTAATGGGAACTCTTATTTCCATTCTGTACTCTTCTCCCATACGGTTGAGGAACCAGAATAACGCAGCAAATATCATACATATAATAAGTACTGCCCGATTGGAAATATTACTGAGAAGAGGTCCGTCAGGCATTATGTTTGCGATAGTTTTGTGTCATTTCTTCTGAAATAGAATTTATTGTCACAGTCAGAAACGTCTTGGCATCTACCTGAATTTTTGCAGTCTTTGTATCTTCTTCTATCTTGTTGATACGACCTACGATACCACTCGTAGTTACAACTTCATCACCTTTTTGCAAGTTATCGAGAAAATTGGCTTGTTTTTTCTGCTTTTGCGACTGCGGGCGGTAGATTAGAAAGTAAAAAATTGGTATCATTAGTAGAAACGGCCAAAAATTGAATAATAATTCTCCCATATTTTAGTAAGTATTTTATATTTTCATTGATTAATAATATTCTAATCTCTTGCAGTGACAAATCCCCTGATTTCAACAGTTGTCTCATTGGGAATTGTATTGCTGATTATCGTCACAGGCTTGCTTTGATCTCCCGGTCTCATATCGGAATTAAATCGCACTTGAATTTCACCCTTTTCTCCCGGTTCGATGGCTTCTTTGGGCCATTCAGGTACTGTACAACCACATGTTGAACGCGCATGAGAGATGAGTAATGGTGCTTTACCGGTATTGGTGAAAACAAATGAATATTCTACGACATCTCCTTCATCAATAATGCCAAAATCGTGAATCTCCTCCACGAATGTCATAATTGCAAGATTGCTGCTGTCTACTGTGCCATCGTCCCTTATGGGATGGCGCAATATGCCGGACTGATCATCTTTGACGCCCGGAACTATTAATTCCCCTTGCTTTGATTCTTGCTCATTTGCGCAAGCTGTCAGAAAAATAAATAATATGAGAAAATGTATATACCGCATAATTCTAATTGTTTTTATGGAGCCTATAAGCAGCCCGGAGTTCAATCTCCTGTATTACAGTACGGCAAAGATAGAAATATGTTCATCTTTTTCATTTAAATTTATTCTACGATACCGGCAATTTCTGTAGAATTAACATAAATAAAGCCCGATTGCCGGATTGACGGGATGAATTTTATCTAGCTTCCGCAAATAGGATAGGAGAGTCCGGTTTTCTACTAAAAACCATTAAGTCTATTTTCTAAATAAAATAATCTATTCTTACCTTCGCTAATATCTGCAATTTTTAGCTGAACAATGTGGGAATCCGCTTGTTCTATCTCTTAAAACCAAAGAATATGACTGAAATAAAAAAGTGTGTGATAATCGGATCCGGACCTGCGGGTTATACAGCTGCTATTTATGCTGCGAGAGCCAACCTGGAGCCGGTTTTATATACGGGTAAAGAGCCCGGAGGCCAGTTAATGATTACTACGGATGTAGAGAACTATCCGGGATATGCGGATGGTATTATGGGGCCACAGATGATGGACGATTTTAGAAAACAAGCGGAGAGGTTTGGTACTGAAATCAATTACAGAATCATTGAAAAGGTAGATTTTTCAGGTCCCGTTCATAAAATGTGGACTGATGCAGGGGATGAAATTCATGCGCATACTGTAATTATTTCTACTGGAGCTTCCGCCAGATGGCTGGGCCTCGAGTCCGAAACACGCTTGAGAAATAAAGGGGTTTCCGCGTGTGCTGTCTGTGATGGCTTTTTCTTCAAAGGGCTTGAAGTTGCAGTAGTAGGGGGAGGTGACACAGCTACTGAAGAAGCGCAGTATTTATCCAATATCTGTACTAAAGTGCACATGTTTGTCCGTAGAGATGAAATGCGTGCTTCCAAAATCCTTCAGGACAGAGTAAAAAGAACGGAGAATATTGAGATTCACTGGAATACCGAAGCTGTTGAAATCCTGGGAGATGATGAAGTAGAAGGAGTAAAAGTCATTAATAATAAAACCAATGAAGAATCTGTTATTCCTGTTAAAGCATTCTTTGTAGCTATTGGACATGATCCTAATACGGGGATCTTTAAGGACTGGCTCGATATGACAGATGAAGGTTACTTGGTCACCGCGGGAACTTCAATGAAAACAAATGTTCCGGGAGTATTTGCCAGCGGTGATGCCCAGGATTCCTCTTATCGTCAGGCTGTAACAGCTGCAGGAACCGGTTGTATGGCTGCGCTGGATGCCGAAAGATATCTGGTAGAGAAAGAAATTATTTAACAATAAGAGTATAAAATTATGCAAAAAACTAAGTTTCGACAAGGTGTTCTTCATGGAAATGAAGTGACTGAACTTTTTAATTATGCCAATGAAAATAACTTCGCGATTCCCGCTGTAAATACCGTAGGAACCAATTCGATCAACGCGGTTCTAGAGACCGCGCGAGATTTGAATTCCCCGGTGATTGTTCAGCTTTCCAGTAGCGGTGCTGCTTTTTATGGCGGAAAGACATTGAACAATGACAATCAGCGTGGAGCTGTACTCGGAAGTATCGCGGCAGCATCTCATGTTCACACACTAGCTAAGGCTTATGGCGTAACGGTTGTTTTGCATACGGATCACTGTGACAGAAGTAAACTTGGCTGGGTAGACGGGTTACTGGAAGCGGGTGAGAAATTTTATGCACAGAGAGGATATCCGCTTTTTTCATCTCACATGATTGATTTATCAGCGGAACCGCTTGAGCAGAATATTGAAACTTGTCTGCCGTATCTCGAGAGAATGTCCAAAATAGGAATGACTCTTGAAATCGAACTGGGGATTACCGGAGGGGAAGAAGACGGTGTAGATAACACAGATGTAGATGCCAGCAGGTTATATACCAAGCCCGAAGAGGTGGCTTACGCTTATGAAAAGCTTTCAGCGATCTCCGATAGATTTACAATTGCAGCAGCATTTGGGAATGTGCACGGTGTATATAAGCCCGGTAATGTGAAGCTTACTCCCAAGATTTTACTCGATTCTCAGTTATATGTACAGGAGAAATTCAAGACGCCACATGATCGCCCGATAAATTTTGTTTTTCACGGTGGTTCAGGATCGTCCAGAGAAGACATCAGAGAAGCTATAAATTACGGAGCAATTAAGATGAATCTCGACACTGACATGCAATGGGCATTTTGGGATGGAGTTCATGAGTATTATAAAACCAATAAGGATTATCTTCAGGGACAACTGGGAAATCCGGAAGGAGATCATGAACCCAATAAGAAATACTACGATCCGAGAGCGTGGTTGAGAGCAGCAGAAGTTGCATTTGTAAATAGGTTGAAGGAGTCGTTTGAAGACTTGAACTGCATTAATAAAAACGCAGTGTAATTATATAGTAAGGGAGTAGGAGAGATTCTGCTCCCTTTTTTCTTTAATAAAGCACACGACCTAGATTCTCTGCTATTGCTTTTCTGATCTGAATTAAGCTTTTCTGCACCTCCAGGTGAATGATTAAATCCTTTTCATTACCATCCTTCTGGAACATGGCAATCTTGTTCCTGTTTTCCTCAATGAGTTTATCGATCTTACGCAATTTGAGATGGTACATGGATTGAGTCATATCTGCAAAATAATTTTCATCAGGCATGACTTGTGTCTGTAGGGGCATATCCCATTTTTCAAGCCAGTTAGGACTATAAGTATAAGGCTCACTTAACAGATCAATGGCGAGTTCACGTATATCCTTATCCTGGTGCTGAATGAAATACTGAAAGTCCAGAATCTCTCCCGTATCTTGAAGGTGTTTTTCAAATATATCTAGGACTTTACCACAGAGTTCATCTTCAAATGAGGCACGCACGTCAACGATATTAGCAAGAACGTTTTCACCTACGGTTATTTCACCGTGAGTCTCATGGTTGAAAGTGCGTTGACCAAATTGTAACAGAATCCTTATGATATCCTTTTCCTGAGTTTTGTCGGACAACTCAGGCATTTTGTGCCGCACACTGGTCTGTGTCTCATTTATACTGGGTTGAGCTTCTCGCTCTCGTCTTCTTTCTTCACTTCTGCGTTCCCTATTCTTAATGTCCAGATATTCTTTGCGGCTCTTGGCTAGTTCAGATGTGAGTATTTCTTCCTGAATTTCAAGTTGCTCACTTATCTGTTTTAGATACAGGGCTTGTTTTAAGGGGTCGGGCATGACTGCAACAGATCTGACTAAATCCTTAATCAGATTGGCACGTTTAATAGGACTGGTAGCTGCAGATTCTTTATTATGTTTTAATTTGAATAGTATAAAGTCTTGCGCCTCATTCTGCAGATAGTCTTCAAATTCCGATTTCCCTACTGCTTTTATAAAACTGTCCGGGTCGTGCTTATCAGGAAGCATGACGATGGATATATTGAGATCCTGTTCCAATATAAGGTCAATACCGCGTTCTGCTGCGTTCAGTCCCGCTTCATCGCCATCGTATAATATCAGTATATTTTCAGAATATCTCTTAATAAGGCGTATCTGTTCAGTTGTCAGAGCAGTTCCTGATGTTGCTACTACGTTTTCAATTCCCTCCTGTACCAATGATAGAACATCCGTATAACCTTCTACGAGAATACACTGGTTCTGTCTCCTTACACTATTTCTCGCCTGATGCATACCGTAGAGAATTTTCCTCTTGTGATATATCTCAGTTTCAGGTGAGTTTATGTATTTAGGGACATTGGGGCGAGAAGAAAGAGTCCTTCCGGCAAATGCCACGACTTTACCACTTAAGTTGTGGATGGGAAAAATAATTCGTCCCCGGAAAAAGTCCTTATCGTAGCGGTTTAATAAGCCGGCAACTTTTAATTTGTCCAGCGAATATGTCTTAGCGGTTGCTTCTTTTACCAAGGCGTCGCCACTTTCCGGAGCATATCCCAGATTAAATTTTTCTATGGTCGCATCGGATAAATGTCTTTCCTTAAAATAACTTTTTCCTATACTGGTTCCTTCCTCTGTGTGTAAGAGATTATGATGGTAGAATTCCTGTACAAATTCCGTCAGAACAAACAGGCTTTCTCTCTCGCGGGATTCATCATCATCTTCCTGTCTTTTATCTTCCTTTATTTCAATATTGTATTTCTGCGCCAGATACCTGATAGCTTCCGGGAAACTCAGTTGCTCGTGTTCCATGAGGAAATTCACGGGGTTGCCACCTCTGCCACAGCCAAAACATTTGTAGATTCCCTTGGAAGGAGATACAGTAAAGGAAGGTGTTTTTTCATCGTGGAAAGGGCAGAGGCCTATAAGATTGGCACCGCGTCTTTTCAGATGTACAAACTCGCCAACGACCTCTTCGATGTCCGCTGTATCAAAAACTTCTTGTATGGTTTCCTGGAGAATCATCTGTCTAAATAAAGAAAATCAAAAATATTTTAAATATTTTGCAAAAAAGTTTTGTTATTGATATAAAGGGTTTTATCTTTGTAACAGTAAGGAAATTAAAGAATGTTCTCATAGTGTGTTCGACCTCGTTGACATCTTCGTCAACGGGGTTTTTTTATGCCCTATATCAATCATCTTCCATCATTGCTGCTTCCAGTTCTTCTGTCATTTCAAGCGTATGAAAGACATTCTGTACGTCATCATCATCTTCCAGATCATCGATAAGTTGTAGTACTTTCTTGGAGTCTTCTACTGATAGAATGTTGGTATTTAATGGAATGCGCTCCGTCTGAGCTTTCTTGGGCTCGAGTCCCAGTTTTTCAAGTTGACTCTGCATATTCCCAAAGTCCTGATAATCAGTTACGATTTCCATTTCTTTGCTTTCTTCATCATAGTCAAATTCTTCTGCTCCGCCATCAATGAGTTCCAGTTCAAGATTCTCAACCTCATCTTTGCTTACATTATCCAGGATGAAAATTCCTTTTCTTTCAAACAGGTAATCTACGGAACCATTAGTAGCGAGGTTTCCTCCGCGCTTATTGAAAATCGCTCTGATATTGGAAACTGTCCTGTTGAGATTATCCGTAGTACATTCTACAAATACAGCAATCCCATTGGGTGCGTATCCTTCATAAGTAGGGCGTATAAAGTCGCCTGCATTCCCTTCTTCTCCTTTTTTAATTGCACGTTGAATATTATCCTTAGGCATATTTTCACCCTTGGCGTTGGCTATTGCGACCCTTAACCGCGGGTTGAAATCCGGATCCGAATTTCCACCTTCTTTTACTGCAATCGTAATCTCTTTAACAAGCTTAGAAAATATCTTGGAACGGCGTTTATCTTCAGCACCTTTCTTTCTCTTAATCTTTGACCATTTACTATGTCCAGCCATAAATTTTCATTCTTTTATATGGTAATTCTAATTGAAGCGGGAAAAGAACTATTCTATTGTGTTATTTTCTGTGATTTTTTCCGACTTCATACACTGATTCTAAGACTGCGAATATACGGGAAATTAAGGAATTTCTGAAAGCAAGAAAGTTGTAATTATATTGAGGGACAAAGAAGTAGCAGGATTATGCAGGTATAAAGGAGAAATTTTTACTTATGGGATTAGTGCCGGCATATACAAGCTCCTGAAACATTTGCGAAAGCTAAAAAGAAAAGCTTGAGAATATTTCTTTATGTGATGTTGTCAAGATTGACTAACTTTACCGGACAAGAATTTAAAAGAGGGCTACCTTATGGGATGGTTTAAAAGATTAAAAGACGGTATTCAGACAGCGACTCAGTACAAGAAAGAGGCACCGGATGGCTTGTGGAATAAGTGTAAGAACTGTGGAAATCTGAGTACTTCCAAAGAGTTAAAGGATAATTTTTACAAGTGTAAAGACTGTAATTATCACTTCAGAATAGGCTCGGAAAAATACTTTGAACTTCTTTATGATGAGAATAAGTATCTGAAGCTGTTTGAGAATTTGACTTCCTATGATTTTCTCGAATTCAAGGACCTAAAATCCTATGAAGACAGGCTTGAAAGTGCTAAGAAAAAGACTAATCTCAGCGAGGCGATAACTGTAGGTCTCGGTGAAGTGGGAGGTTATGAAATGGTAATTGCAGCCATGGATTTCCGCTTTATCGGTGGATCTATGGGATCGGTAGTAGGAGAGAGGATCGCTAGAGCAATCGACTACTGCATTGAGCATAAAACTCCCCTGATGATCATTTCCAAGTCCGGTGGTGCAAGGATGATGGAGTCAGCTTTCTCGCTTATGCAAATGGCGAAAACAAGTGTGAAGCTTTCCGAAATGAAAAAGGCCAAAGTCCCTTATTTCTCTTTTCTGACAGATCCGACTACGGGTGGTGTTACCGCTTCGTTTTCCATGCTGGGAGATATTAATTTTTCCGAGCCGGGTGCGCTTATAGGATTTGCCGGGCCGCGTGTAATTAAGGAATTGATTAAGCGGGATTTGCCGGAAGGCTTCCAATCAGCAGAATTCCTCCTGGAGCATGGATTCCTGGATTTTATTATTGACAGGGCAGAGCTAAAGGATAGAATTGTCCAGATCCTGGAAGTTATTTACGGATAATTTTACGACTGTATAGAAGATGTGAAGATGCTGCAGAAAACCGCAAGGGTATTCTTGTGTCTATAAGCGAATTACACGCACACTATCGTCAAATACATCTATTGAATCATACAAGGCATCCCAGAACTCATCACCATACCTGATAACCCAGGATAGGAAGTTGTCCTGACGTTCCTGAAGTCCGTTACCGGGGAAAACTCTCTCTTTCAGATTGCGCAGCTTATTGAGCTCTACTGCAAGCCTGTCTTTCTCAGCCTTCATCATTTTGCCCTCGATATGCCCCAGCATTTTCATCACAGACGCTTCCTGAGAGTTGACAAAACCACGCAGGGATTTATCCACTGAATAAGCCTGATCAGCAATATCCTTAAAGAGCTGATTCATATTTTTTTTCTGTTCGCTCAGAGAAACATTCCCATTGCTGTTTTCCCTCGTGTAATCTTTTACGAGTTCTTCGATGTCTGTGAATAGTTCCTCTATAGTCAGGTCGTAATATTCAAGATCCTTAACAGCCCTCTTGTCCATGATAATCAATGAATTCCTTCTGATCAGCATCGGGAAGTTTAAATCGAATGCCTCAAATTGCCTCTTGCGTTCCATCCAGTAGGCAAGCTCGCCGCCACCGCCTATATAGGCAAGATTGGGAAGGATAAATTCCTGGTAAATAGGCCGCATAACGACATTGGGGCTGAATCGCTCCGGATGCTTATGGATTTCATCTACCATTTCAGGTACGCTGAATTCTATATCCGTATCGACGATAAGAAACTTATTATTCTCAAATTCGATGCGGTTTCTTCCTTCTTCATTCAAATAGAAGAAATTGATATCTCGTACGTAGGCCTGCTCGCTGAAGCCTGCATCATGTAGTTCTTCCTGTGCTTCGCGCACGTAGGGAGCAGAGTATTGCTTCAGGACCTCTCTGGAAATAATATCGATAAACGCGTGCTTAAATTCGTATTCATCCATTCCCAGGACGAGAAGCTCTGTATCTTTAAATAAATCGTGAATGATTTTACGTGAAGCGATTCCGTAATTTTCAGAATCGAGATAGGTTTTGCTCATCATTTCCACCCATGGAGTGGCTCTTTCATCGGAGCTGAACATTTCCTTTAACTGATCCAGAACCGGCTGCATGCTTTCGGTAGACATTCTACCTATTGCTCCCAGTGCATTTTCATTGTCCCACTCAAATCTCTGATTGAAAATATAAGTGTTGTTTATCTCTTCGAAGTCGTGATCTTCGCCACCTATGATATAAACCGGAAGTACTGTTTTGTCCGGGTAGATTTCATTGAGCTTACGCGCTGCATTAATCGCAGCAATTATTTTATAAACTACATATAGAGGACCTGTAAAAAGACAAGGTTGATGCGCCGTTGTAATTGTAAAAGTGTTCTCGTCTCTGAGTTTTTCTATGATTTCCTCTCTGTAATCATCCAGGGCATCAATTTCTTTATACTGCTTTCGCAAAACAGAAACCAGCAGATCTCTATCAGTATTATCGTGTTGCTTATCTCTGAAGACTTTTATAAATTCTTCTGGATTGACACGGTATTTTCTGAATGAATCCAGTCGGGGATCATCCTTTACATAAGCTATATCTCTCTCGGAGAAATAGGGGATTGCATCAAATGGTATTGTACTGATTTCTTTTTCTGCAGTCGGAGTATTATCTGTCATATATTGTTCTGTATGATACTTAACAATAGCAAAACTAAAGAATTATAGAAAGGTTCATAGAGATAGCGAATGCTTTCCCACAGAATTTTTCTTATTGCTTAAAAAGGCTTACCTAAAAAGATACACCTACAGAAAGGATAAAGCGAGCTGGCCCCTGATCAAATTTCACTTGCTTCCCAAAGAGATGAATATGATCGCCTACCTTTGAGAAGTTTCCTTCATAACCAAAGTCAAGATGGAAATTCCAGATATCAAGCCCGGCGCCCAAGATGTAACCAAAGGTCATTTCCTTGAACTCCTGTACATAGTCTATTTCTTTGAAATTGAAGAAGTCGGACTTGCCTGTCAGGTGGATATGGCCTACGGGTCCGAAACCCATGCGTACAGGTCCAAAATTGAAGCCTAGCGTGATAGGAATATCGATATCCTGATATGTTTCTTTGATAATCTTGACATCCCCGGTTTTAAGTTCTTCGTAGGTGTAGTTAACTGTCTGAGTGTTGAATTGTACCTGTGGCTTGGTGTATAGAAAACCGCGTTTTATAAGGGCGAATGCTCCGAAATGTAATCCGTAATTGGCATCTTTAAAAGCGAGTTTTCCTACACTATTACCGCTTTCGTCCACTACAAATAAATCCATCGGATCTACATTGTATGCAGATGCGCCGAAGAGAGCTCCAAATTTGAAACTATTGTTGCGTTGTGCTGAACTTACAGACACGACGAAAGTCAATAGTAATCCTATGAAAAGTAATCGCTTCATTAATTGTTTTAGGCTATAAACGCTTAAGAATTCCGGATGCACACGATGTAACCCATTTTTAACTCAATATTAAGATTCGCAAGTATGCGAAATCATCCTGCAAAGGTAAGGAATTAAATTTAAGTCGGAAACTATATGTTTCCTAAGAATCGCTTTGTTTTCCTTTTATATACTTTAAGGCGATTTGATTATACATTTGTAGACTCAGTGACGCCCAAAACCCAGTTATAATAGGATTTATTGGCTTTGATATCGTATTGCAAAATACAGGGTACTTTATACGGATGCAATTGCTCGATTCGCTCAATACAACGCTCCACTTTTTCATGCGAAGTCTTTAAAAGACTGACAATTTCATCATCTTTGACAACAGCATTGTCCCAGAAATAATGAGATTGTATGGGGAAGACATTTGCGCAAGCTATAAGTTTCTCATCTATCAATATGTCGATGATTTCATTCATGGATTCTGGGGATGAATGTGTGACATAAAGGCCGGCAATAGTATTGATTGAAGTCATTGTAATCCTTTTTAAATGAAAGAATCGTTATTTCTAATCTCTAAACTATACTATTTTTCGGATATTGCACATAAATTGCATTGCTATAAAGGTAAATATGGGAATGAGAATATGTGAATCACTATTCTTATTTATGAAATTGAAAAATTATTGATGTTATGATGAAAATTGCCGTAATCGGTTCCGGCACAATGGGAAATGGAATTGCTCATGTGTGTGCCATGAATGGAAATAAAGTTGAACTTATAGATATCTCGGAGGATGCGCTTAAAAGGGCTCTTCAGACAATTGAGAAGAATCTCGATAGAATGCTTGCCAAAGGTACTATCAGCGAGGAGGTGAAGCGAGATACGCTGGATAATATTACGACGCATCAGGAGATGAGTAAAGGGGTGAAGGATGTGGATCTCGTAATTGAAGCTGCTACCGAGAATCTGGAAATTAAGTTGAATATTTTCCGCGATATGGATAAATATGCTCCTAAGAAAGCTATTCTTGCTACCAATACTTCATCTATTTCTATTACCAAAATTGCTTCTGTAACCAATCGTCCGGAGAAGGTAATAGGGATGCACTTTATGAATCCTGTGCCGATTATGAAGCTGGTGGAAGTTATCCGTGGGTATAAAACATCAGATGAAGTTGCCAGGGAAATATTTGCGCTTTCAGAAGCTCTGGGCAAGGTGCCTGTAGAGGTTAATGATTATCCTGGCTTTGTCGCCAATCGTATTCTGATGCCTATGATCAACGAGGCGATATTCACCTTGTATCAGGGTGTTGCGGGTGTACATGAGATTGACACGGTCATGAAACTGGGTATGGCTCATCCTATGGGGCCGCTTCAACTGGCTGATTTTATCGGACTCGATGTCTGTCTGAGTATAATGAACGTATTGTATGATGGCTTTGGTGAAGCTAAATATGCTCCTTGTCCTTTGCTGGTGAATATGGTTACTGCCGGGAATCTTGGCAGGAAATCCGGTGAAGGATTCTATGATTATTCGGGAGGTGGAAAAGAGCTGGTTGTCGCTAAGAAGTTTAAGTAGGGTTGATTAAGGCTTAGACTGAGGCAGGGAGTAGAAATGACAGCGAATTTAGGCTATGTGTTTCACGTCGTTACCGCTAAGTGGTTGCATGTCCTTAACCATTTGCAAGTAATCATTGTGTTTGAAGTTTAACTAGGATACCACTATACATAAAAAGGATCCTGTCATTCTGAGCTTGAGAAGAACCTTTTACTGCTGGGTTCGTACCCGGGATAGAATAGTGGTTGTGGTGTGTAATTCCGGGCTCATCAATCCTTTCAGGCTTAATGATCCCTTACTGTTGGCTTAAAGCCATTACCGCGAAGCGGTTTTGTGTTCATAACCCCTTGCACTTGTCCGCCTGTGTGGATTAAACGAGTCAAGGGGAAGCCAGGACGAGAGCCGTTGGGGGTAGAGAATAAGCTAAAAATTGAACCTTGAAGCGGGTTCATTATACGAGCTGTTCTCTAGAACTGAACCTATAAGGTTTCTGCAACCTTATAGGTTTGACTACGGTGGCTTGCTGTACCATTCCCAGACCTGCAAGGTTGCGAAAACCTTACAGGTCGTGTAGAAGTGAGCAGTATAATTGAACGAGGAATATACTAAACACAAAAAGAATAAAATACTCCTTTAAGAAAAAAGCTGTTGAATGGTTTTCATAGGGAGGAACATTTTTCCACTATCCGGTAACTTTATGAATCCGTATTTCTCATAAAACCTTTCTGCTTCTTCGTCTAACGGATCCACTATCACTGCTAATGAACCAATTTGTTTAGATGTTTCATAGCTTCTTTTAAGAGCGTCAATTAAAAGGTATTTCCCAATGCCTTGGCCTTGAAAATTATTGTCAACTGCCAAGCGACCTAGTAAAGTAGTAGGGACAGTTTTGTAGGACTTAGGTAATTTCTTGCGGATATTCTCGGGTACTTGGTTTAACGGGATACTATTATTAGATAGAGTGTAATAGCCTTTTACAATACCGGTTTTATCGTCTGTGTGTACAAAACAGGCAGATAATTTCTTTTTAATATCCTGTGTTGCTTGGTGCTGTATGTAGCTATCCAGCATTTCTTTACCACTGGAAAAACTTGACTTCTTATGGGACTTCGCTAATGGTTCCGTGAAATGACTCATTCCTCATAGATTGCATTAAACTCTTCTGCAACCTTTTGGAGTGCCTCATTAGGTTCAGGTGGATTCATAAGAGTATCAAAAAATATTTCTCTATCTCTTTGTGATGATAAAATCTCCTCTTTTGCTGCTATTATTTCCGTCGCCTTTTGGTGTACTGTTGCAACTACAAAGTCAGTCAAGCTTCTATATCCACCTATGCTTGCTGCTTTCTCAAAGAGTTCTTTTTGTTCCTTGCTCAGTCTGGTATCGAAACGCGCGTCTTTTTTATTTAATTCTTTCGTTGCCATAAATAATAGTTTAATGCAAATGTACGGCTAATATCCGTAAATATAAAATAAATGTACGGAAATAATGCGTACATTATAGTGTAACGTATACAAGTTTAAAAAGAGTGTGGCTGTTGGACAGTTCCACCCCAATCTCCTGTCTTTCCTCATTTCGCTTTGTCTCAATGGAGAAAGACGATACACGGCGTTTAATAAATAGGCGTAGGGGAATAGTTTAGTTATTGCTGTCGAGATAGAATAATCAAGACTCGCTAGCGAGTCTAAGAATCGTAACCCCTCGTATGTTAGCATTTCTTCAAAAACCTAGGTTTTTGAAGAAAAAT
>CAYRFF010000052.1:0-4567 GCA_964423575.1 uncultured Saprospiraceae bacterium
TATCTTCCTCTCCAAAAATTTCTCAATGTTGCACTTCACTTTTGAACTTAGGTTTTAAAAAAGGGTGGTCACGAAGATAGAGCTACGATTGGAGTCAGTATTGAATCGTTCCAAATTAAATTTTTAATTTAGTCGTATTATAAGTTGAATACAAAATGATATTTCGTCACGACTAAATCTAAGATAATTGTTTGGCAAATGTTTGTGGAATTTTAATTTAAGTGCTATCTTTCCTAAAATCAATTCAATTAATTTAAATCTTAGTATTATGAACACGATTACACGATTACACGATTACACGATTACACGATTAGGTAAGGTGTTGTTATTTCTGTGTTTATTTATGTCTGCAATGCTATTTAACCCTTCCGTAAATATAGCACAGACAACAGATCCACACGGGCCACAAGGTGCCTGCTATATGATTTACTCAACATGTCATTCTGATGGCGCACCTAATTATTTTAATCCTGGCGCAATAACATTTAAATATACTGTTAAAACTCAATCTACAAGTGGGACAATAGGTGGTGCGGGAACTATTAATACTTACACTACGTATGCTGTTGCGGAACAATATGGCGAACTTGGCTGGCAAGTATGTTTTTCCGGTGAATTATATGCAGGAGTAATAACTGAAGCTTATATATGTACTGATACAACGACAACTACCTATGTCGTCTCAAACGTTGTTGGCGATAAAATTTATCTGGATAAAATAGTTCCTAAAATTGCAAAGATTGATGGAATTACCTATGATACTTGGCATACTCCGATTGGTTACTCGCATTGTCAATCGTTATGGGAAGTGAGTTATAATGAAGGTACGAGTTCTATTCCAACTTGGCATACTTGTAAACAAGAAATTAACGTTGCATTTAATCATGGGCTGGATTTGAACTGGTCTGACGGTTCAGGAATACGCCTTCAGATAGCTATTCATAAGTATCCTTTAAGTCAAAACGATAATCCACTTGCTTATAAACACATAAAAGATTATACCAAGGGGAATTCGATTGACGTAAGAGATTTGATGGATAATTTACCTTATGGAGAAAGGTATATTATGTCCTTTTTAACTGTTTGTACGGAAGGCTACAGAAATGTTGTTCCTTATGTTAATTTATACACAAATAAACTCCGCACTTTTATTTTTGATTTTGATGAAGAAAAACATTTTACTGGTTATTTAAAAGAAGCTCCTCCTCTTGAAAGCCAGCAAGATTATTGGGATAATACATTTCCAGGACTTGAATTTCAAGGAAACCCTTTTCTGAATACCTCAATAACTAGAGGTGGGATTGATGAAAATGCCTATTATAAATACCAAATAATAAAACTTACAACCACTGGAGCCGATGATACAATTTTATATGATTCTGGAAATATATTAGGAAAATATTTCTTTGGGCCTTTGAATCCTAATAATCATACATCAGTATTTTTAGATTATATGACTAGCGGTTATTTTTCTACGTCTGTAAATGAGAATTTTGTCATCCGTGTGACAAGCACTCATCCGTGTACGGGAATCAGAAATTTATTCTTTAGAACAAATGATAATCCTAGCGGATTAGCTGAGAATGACAATCAAGTAATATGGCGAGAAAATCATGAACTTCTTAATGTTACAGTTTATGGCAATCCATCAAATATGTTCAGATTTTCTCTTTCTGGAACTGTCGATATAAAGGGAGATGTATTTTTAAATATTTATGATTCCAATGGCGCTCGAGTATTTAATGAATTGGTTTCAAATGGAAGAACAAGCATTTATGAATCATCTTATTGGGGACAAGGCATTTATTATTATGAAGTGAAATCATCTCATGGTATTGTTAGAGGAAAATGGATAAAACACTAGAAGACAATGCGTTATATTATTATAACTATTATAATCATCGTCACAGCTTGTTCTCTTTTAGGACAAGCTGTGACTCTTAATCAAGTAAATAGCGACGCCTATTTACAATATACAAGCACTTTGTCTTTCGATAGAACACCTGATATTATAACACTTAATTCCCTTCAAGGAGTTCTAGATGGGGCTAATGTAGTTAAGTTTCATTTGTCTAGTCCTTCAAGCTTGCAAAAACACTATGTGAAAAATCAGCATAATGATGATAGTGCAATATTTAATCATCCGTATGTTTTTGGAGATTATTATATTGATACTTATTACTACACTCAAGGTGCTCGTACTAATAGCTTTTTACTCGATATCCAGAATAGTGTATCCGCTGATAATACATGTATCCTTTTAGATTTTAAAAAAGAGCCATCTAGTTCAGAAATGTTGGGTTGGGAATGGATTGGATTGAGAAATCACGTTACTATAATAGACTCCTCCGTTTATTTAGCGGCTTTTGACAATATTTATTTATATGTTGTAGAGTATAGTTTAAGTAGGAAAGAAATTACTTCAAATATTAAAGTACCATTTAATCCTAATTATGAAGGAAATTATTCATCTTTTATTTTAAACATGGGGAGTCTTGATGATAGAAAACTGGTAATATCATTTATTGATCAGATATTTATTATCGATGTTTCAGACTTTACTATAAGTAAAATGACATTAGATAGTAAATTTACCATTCAGAAGTCTTTCATTGATGGTGATAATTTGATTATGTTTTGCACCGGACATAATTTTTATAGGGATAGTGACTTTAACTTTATCTCTGTTAGTCTTATTGATAAATCTGTGAATTGGGCATATAAATTAAAAGTCCCGTACAAATGGAATATAGTTCAACGTGTTAATATTGGGACTTTAAATTCAGATAACTATATATTTACTGTTTATAATCCTTTGGGAAGACATTTTTATACCCCCGTGATTAAACTTGATCCTAACAGTTATAAAAAATCCAAGATATATGGCTTTCATGGTGAACTTCACGATTTTAGAAAAATAACAGATAATCATTTTAAAATTACCGGTACACTAAATAAAAGAGAAGAGGATTTAGAAGAGGTTATTTTTCATGGAGATCTATTTTTTGATGGAAGAGGAGATTGTATGCTCGACACTACATGTATGCAGCTTGATACACTAGATAATGTTTCTACTACTACAATCAACAACATAGCTTTTAAAGCTGCCTCGATTAAATCTGAATTAATAAATATTGAAAAGGAAACTGATATGTCTAGTGCGAATCCTCTTTTATGCTGGGAATATCAGTATGATTTCAACGGAGAATTTACATTTCTGGCTGATACGATATGTTATTCAGATTTCCTATATAATATAAGGTATGAAAGAGGATATTATGACAGTTCACACTGGAAAATATATTTGAATGATACTCTCATTTACTCTAAGTCTATTGAGTTCACAGATTTTAATACTTCTATTTTAACCGAAGGAAATATACTAATGACGCATTATCTTATCGTCGGTGGTTGTGAATATCTCCATGAAGATTCTGCTTATATTAAAGGAATAAGTCCTATTATTTCAGATAAGACAATTCTCTGCCTGGGAGAAAATGCTTTATTGGAATTAAAAGACTATGATCTGCATAAACCTGTAAGCATTTCATGGGTTGATGAAGAAAACAACCTCATAAGCACAAGAGATTCATTGCGAGTCTGTTCTCCGGGAACATATTACGCAAGAATTGATGATGGCTATTGTGAATGGCAAGATACAATCACAATATACGAGGCAGAGAATTGTATAAATTACGTTTCATCTGACATAAATAATCTCTGCCCTGGAGAAAGTGCTTTACTTCAATTAAAAGATTATCGTCTTAATGAACCTGTTAGTATATCGTGGAAGGATGTGGAAAACAGAATTTTAAGCACAGAGGATTCATTGCGAGTCTGTTCTCCGGGAATTTATTTTGCAGAAATAGACAATGGTTATTGTGAATGGCAAGACACAATAATAATAATGCAAGGAGAGAATTGCTTTAAGTATTTATCATCTGATGTGGAGAGTATCTGTCCTGATGAAAGTGCCTTGTTGTCTGTAGATATAAGTCTATTGAATCGTCAAACATCTATAAACTGGTATACAAACAGTGGAGAACATATCGGAAAAGTTGATTCTATCAGAATATCACTGCCAGGAACTTATGAAGTGCATATAGATAATGGCATTTGTCAGTGGGTAGAGTCCATAAGGATTGATAATCGGAAAGATGGATGTGAATTTTCAATATATATTCCTTCTGCGTTTACACCTAATGAAGATTGGCATAATGATTACTGGCAAGTATTTAGCCGATATTCACTGGATGTATCAATTGAAGTGTATGATCGCTGGGGTGAGCGAGTTTATCATTGCATTGGTAAGGAATGTGCTTGGGATGGAACGTACGAAGGAGAGGATATGCCGGTGGGAGTGTATGTTTACAAGGTAGAAGCAATAATCCCTGAAACCGGAGAACATTTTAAGGAGAGTGGAACTCTTGAGTTGCTACGCTAAAACATTACCGCGATTTCGTCAGTTTGGAAAAGGACATGAAAAGAGATATCAACAGAGCTAAACAGAGTTTTGACCGCAATCGGCATTGATTACTATTGAAAGATGATACTTGAATAAATAGTA
>CAYRFF010000052.1:4667-20831 GCA_964423575.1 uncultured Saprospiraceae bacterium
AATTTATCCGACAAATCTGGTAGGTTTATCGCATTTCCATTATTTAAATACTGCTATATTACTATAAAAGCTTGATGAAGGTGCTTTGACCGCAATCGGCATTGATTACTATTGAAAGATGATACTTGAATAAATAGTAGATCTTCGTCTTTGTTTCATTTTCAGGGAAAACCTACCAGATTTTATGAATGCTAATGGTTACTCTGATTTACTGAGCAATTAATAATTTATCCGACAAATCTGGTAGGTTTATCGCATTTCCATTATTTAAATACTGCTTTATTACTATAAAAGCTTGATGAAGAAGATAGAGCTATAAACGGTCTGTATTGATTATAGAATAAATTCTACTCCAAATTTAAAATTCAGCCCATCAAAGGTGTTGCCATTTGGTTCAAGCCCATATTGGCCTATAAATTTATCATATTGCGCATGGAAAAAGAGATACATGTATCTGGTCACAATGAATTCTGTCCCTACTCCTACGAAAGCACTTGCATACATATCAGCGTTAACGGAATAATCCGGATCCAGGATTGTAGCGTAGAAACTCTGTGATTTATTGGCCCTTTCCCCGGCTATAGCATTAGGAGCTATGCTGAAATCCATAAGGCTATTACTCAGAATAGATTTCATGATCTCAAACCTCGAGTCGGCAAGCATGTGTATATTAAGCCCTGCAGTACCAAAGAAGTTGAAACGATTGTAGTTGTAGCCAATGTACTTGAGTTGAAAAGGTATGCGTAGTTCCTTAAGACTAATCTCTCCCATTGAAATCCGTTCCATACCACTAACCATACTGCCATAGGTTTCCGAAATTGCCGGAGGATTATATTTGTATAGATTAAATGCAAAGCCGGTGCCGAAAATGAGATTCTTTGCTGCGTCAAAACTGTAATCTACCCCAAAGCCATGTCCGGGCTGAAACGAACGGAATGGTCCTATATTATGCCTTGCATTAAAGGGAGTATTGATGATGTCGATTCTCTGATTAAAATACACTGAAATATATCTTCTGTCAAATTCTTCTTCACCCGTTTTTATCGCAAAGTTTACAGGATCCTTGGAATAAAAAATCTCTTCATCTATACTCAGGGGATTTAGTAATTCTCTTACTGCAATCTCGGGATTTATTAAAATATGCTCCTCTTTAGATTCAGAATAATCCGGATAGTGTATGGCTTCAGCATACTTGTAATCGGACATAAACTTGTCAACTATGTCAGTATGTTGTATATTGGTAAGAGACAAAAGCTGATTATTATCCACCTGCACATCCTTCAGTAGAAGGCTGATGTTATCACCTTCGTAAGCGGAATATATATTCCCTATTGAAGTCGGCCTGGAATAAAAAGTACTACTACTATTAATAATATCAGAAGTGACATTGCTTATTATTTGCTGGTCAGAATCTTCTATATATTGTCCGGGGACGCTATTGTCTGAGACTTCGGATATGTTATAAGAACTCTCATCTTCAGAATCCGAATCCCTTGTATCTGCATATTCAATAGAGTCATCAAAGGTGTCCTGAACCTTTTCCATATTGTTTTTGGTGAACTGGTCAGAAAAGACGAGAAGTGTCCATATAATTAAACACATCGAGATGAATTCCAGGATTCTGGAAGTCCAAAGATAAAACGCCGCTCTGAAACGCTTTTCAATATAGATATACAGCTTTTCCCAGGCAGTTGCCGGAGTTTCCCTGTGTATTGAACTCAATGATTCCTTTACGTATTCATCCAGCTTCCCTTCTTCCTGGACAGATAGCTTGGAACTGAAGGTGTCCCAGTCAGGTGCTGCACTATTATCTTTACTTTCTATAAGTGTGTCCTTGATAAAGTCATCCAAAGCCTGACTTTCGTAATTAGCCAGAAAAGCGGTCCAGTCCGGCTTTAAATTCAAGACCAGGGGGAGACTTGATAGCGCTGTAACTACAGCATTGTCGATAGGATTCTCAATCAGATGATTTCGATTGCGCATGTAAAATCTGAACCATGCGTCATCAGGCATAGTAACCGGTACATTGTTAAGTGCTTTACGGATAAACTGCTCAAAATTCTGCTCATTCATAGCGAATACCTTTTATGGTGAGCAATTCACGCAATTTGCTACGCGCTTTAACCAGATTGGCCCTTGAAGTACTTTCCGAGATATTCAGAACCTTGGAAATGTCTTTATGTGAATATCCTTCCATTATATAAAGGTTAAACACCGTCCGGTAAGTAGGGCTGAGTTGCTGGACACAATTGAGAATTTCTTCTTCCACGAGCTTGCTATTGGCTCCTGGTTCAACTGTGGATAGATCATAAACTGTATCTATATCTTCCAGATGTGCCCGTGAGTTTTTACGATACTGATCTATTGCAGAATTAATGACTATCCGTTTTATCCATGATTTAAGTGAAGTTCCGGGTTGGTATTGATGCAGATTTTTAAAAACCTTTAAAAACCCATCGTGAAGAATATCTTCTGCTTGCTGTGCATTCTTGGCATATCGGAGACATATAGCATACATGCTCGGATAAAAAGACTCATAAAGAATCTTCTGTGCCCATCTTTCCTTACGTAGACAGGCGCTTATAAGCATCTTTTCACTTCCGTCAAATGGTATACTGATATCCATAATTTGCACGTTCTGCTACCATAACGTCCTAAGGCTGCAATACGCTGCGAGAGAATCGCAGTTTTATTGATTTTCTACTATAATAAGCTGATTGCACTCAATTATTCTGCAATCTTGCTCTCTAAATATAGCTATAATTCTTTAATTGATAGAGATTGCGCATTCCCTGGATGCTTTTTTAAGCCCATTCAGCGCTAATCAAGTAAAACTGTCATTTTCCAAAAAGAAAAATAAGCTGTTATATAGCAAAATTTCATATATTTGTACCTTGCGGCAAATGGCATTCAGGCTTACACATTTGCGTAAGCTTAAACTTATAAATAATTTAATCGTAGAGAATGCCGGGCAAAAACACGAAGGATAGGGTATGGCAGATAAAGAAATGAATTCATTGAAAGGAATGTATGAGGATTATTTCCTTGATTATGCTTCTTATGTGATATTGGAGAGAGCGGTTCCCTCTATTGAGGATGGACTGAAACCCGTGCAGAGGAGATTGTTACACGCAATGCGTGAAATGGATGATGGCAGATTTCATAAAGTTGCCAATATAATCGGACAGACGATGCAGTTTCACCCGCACGGAGATGCGGCTATAGGTGATGCTCTGGTAAATCTGGGGCAAAAGGAGTTATTGATTGATACGCAGGGAAACTGGGGCGATACGCGTACGGGAGATGCGGCAGCCGCACCGCGATATATTGAAGCTCGATTGTCTAAGTTTGCCCTGGAAGTTTCTTTTAATAAAAAGATTACCGACTGGGAATTATCCTATGATGGACGTAAGGAAGAGCCGGTTAACCTGCCCATGAAATTCCCACTTTTACTGGCATTGGGTGTGGAAGGAATTGCAGTGGGACTTTCGACAAGAATACTTCCTCATAATTTTATTGAACTGCTTAAAGGCTCAATAAAAATCCTGGAAAATAAAAAAGTTATACTCTATCCGGATTTTCTCACCGGAGGTAAGATAGATGTATCCGAATATAATCACGGGAAACGTGGTGGGAGAGTCAAGGTGCGCGCGACTATAGAACGTCGAGGCAATTCAGAACTGGTCATTACGGAATTGCCTTATGGGGTTACTACGTCATCCTTGATAGACAGCATCCTCAAAGCCAATGACAGAGGAAATATCAAGATTAAAAAGGTATCGGATAATACGGCGCGTGATGTCGAGATAATCGTGGAACTAGCGAGCGGAGTTTCTCCCGATTTAATGGAAGATGCTCTTTATGCTTTCACAAATTGTGAGGTTTCCATATCGCCAAACGCTTGTGTCATCGTCGACGAAAAGCCACGGTTCCTTACCGTCTTGGAAATCCTGCAGATGTCAACAGAACATACCAAGGATCTACTAAGACAAGAGTTGGAAATCACACTGGGCGAATTGAGAGAAAGCTGGCATTTTGCTTCTCTGGAAAAGATCTTTATCAGCAAAAGAGTGTACCGCAGGATTGAAGAGTGCGAAAGCTGGGAAGAAGTGTTGCAAGTCGTAGAAGAAGGAATGCTTCAGTACATTGCTACACCTAAGCATCCCGCCGCCAAAGGCGAAGATAAACTGACCTTGCTACGTGACTTGACGGAAGAGGATATTGAGCGTTTAACGCAGATAAGAATCAGACGCATTTCCCGATATAATATCTTTAAAGCTGATGAACGTATTCAGCAGATAGAGGAAGATATTGCAACTACCCAGCATCATCTGGATAACCTTGTAAAATACACAATCGACTATTTTCAGTCTCTCCTCGATAAATATGGTAAAGGCAGAGAAAGACGTACCGAGATTACAACTTTTGGTGAAGTAGACCGTGCTGAAGTGATTGTCAATAATGCCAAGCTTTATGTAATGCCTAAGGAAGGCTTTATCGGTATGGATTTGAAAGAAGGAGAATTCCTTACCGAGTGCTCTGACCTGGATGATATTATTACATTCCGTAAGGATGGAAAATACTCAGTAGTAAGGATAGAAGATAAAATATATGTAGGAAAGGATATCATTCATACAGATATATGGAAAAGATCCGATGAACGCACTACGTATAATGCCATTTATACAGACGGTAAAGATGGCAGAACTTATGCCAAGCGTTTTAATGTGTCTGCGATTACCAGAAGTACAGATTATGATATTACTACCGGTAGCGATAAATCCAAACTCCATTATTTTTCAGCTAATCCCAATGGAGAAGCAGAGAAAGTAGAAGTTTTATTATCGCCGACCACGAGAGCTCGAATAAAGAAATTTGAATATGATTTCTCCGAACTGGATATCAAAGGAAGACGCTCCAAGGGAAATCTTGTCACCAAGTATGCGGTGAGAAATATTAAAATGATTGAAGCGGGGAAATCTACCCTGAGTGCAATAGAATTGTATATGGATGATGTCACGGGAAGAATTAATAAAGATGAACGAGGTATTTCTCTCGGCTCATATAATACCGGTGACAGAATTATCGCTATTTACAATGATGGTTCTTATGAAATCCATGAGATAACCTTTGAGTTGTTAAAGAGATTTAAGGCTGATGAGATAGTGCATATAGGCAGGTATGAAGATAAAATGGTTGTGTCCGCTCTCTATTACGATGGTGAGAGGAAATGGACGCTTCTCAAGAGATTTGAAATTGAGACCTCAACCAATGATCAACGCTTCACCTTTATTACAGAAAACAAAGGATCTGAATTGATTCATGCTTCCGTAGCTGATAATCCTATCTTTGTATGTTCATACAGGGATAAACAAGGTTCACATGCAGAAGAAATCGATGTCGTTGAATTCATCGATGTAAAAGGCTGGAAAGCACTGGGGAATAAGGTAAGTGATTATAAGTATCACTTTAAAGAAGAAATCCTGAAAGATGTTCCTGCTGAAGAAGAGAAAGATTCAGAAGAAACATCAGAGAATGAATCTAGTGCATCCGATGAAATAATGGATAAAAAAGGGGATAAACCTGCCAAGGATAAAAAGAACCTCCCGGAGTCAAAAGATAGCGACAAGCAAATCAATATAGGTGATACTATTGATTTTGACATAGATGATAAGCCTGAGGATGATGACGGTGGAAATGAGGAGCAAGGATCATTGTTCTGATTGAAAATTCCCTGTTTTACTCCAGAGAAGCTTAAGATTTTGAGTTTCACCTATTCTCAAATGGTGAGATCACTAAATCACTAAATCACCAGATCACTCAATCACTTATTACCCATCACCGGATAATACGCTATCGCCTTAATCTCAATCACTAAATGAGGGTGGGGTAGTTGATGAACCGCAACAGTCGTACGCGTAGGCCCGGTATGATCAAAGAACTCTCCATAAACCTTATTGTAGCCACCAAAATCATTCATATTGACCAGAAATGAAGTAATGTCTACAACATCTTTGAGGCTTGCACCTTCTGACCGGAGAATGGAATCAATGTTTTCCAATACTGCGCGTGTCTGAACTTCAATATTCAGATTAGTTGTACCGAATTCATCGACTTCTACACCGGCAAAGCTGTTGTCCGGCTTTCTGGAGCTCACCCCGCTGACATAAAGAAAATCACCCACACGTTTTATATGTGGGTAATTTCCTCGTGGAGTAGCTTTATCTTTTAATACCTTGGAATCTGTACTCATATAGATAAATATACTTTTATGGAAGTAGGCATAGATTATCACATTCAATTACTACTGAATTGAATTCCGGATTAATATACTTACTTCACTTTAAAAACGAGCTTGTGGATGCTTGTAATCCTATAAACTATTTTCTAAAGAAGATAAACGTTTTGCAATAAGGTATTGCTACTCATCCTCTTCCAAAATCTCTTCGTTCAAAATATTATAAACACCACTTTCCACGCGATCAAAAAACTCTTTTTTGGGTACGTGCATCTCCCTGTTTACAGTAGGTATGAAGATTGTAACCCTGCTACGGGTTTCTTTAATAACTCTGACATTAATTTGACTAGTCCCTTGCATCATTTTGAATTTATGGTATTTAATAATTTATTTAATTTAAGGAAGTTTCCATTTGAGGCGGATTGGATTCGATAAATTCATCTCCATCCCATTTACCTAGCCATTCGCAATCCTTACCGACTTTCATATAAGATAAGTAGCTTCTGGCAGCTGCCTTTCTGGTTTCTCTATTAATTGTAATAGAAAAATGTCCTGTACGGACGTTAAAATAATACTTTCCCTCACCTTTAGTAAATTTCTTTCTTGAACTCATTCCTTATGTATATTATTTATGTAAATCCTTAAGATGAAACTAGCATGAAAATCAGCTTATTCATCTTACTTAATATATAAGTAACCAACTTTCTCCTTCCTCTTAATTTCAGCGCGGAGAAGCGCTATACCTCATTTCGAGATACTTATTGGTAAAACCTATTTTTTCATACAATTGCCTTGCCGGATTGTCCGGCTCTACGTGAAGAGCAACATCACCTTCTACTTCGGAAAGAATTCTTTGCATAAGTAGATTTCCGAGTCCTTTTCCCCGCTCTTCAGTTGCCACAGCGATATAGACCAGTATATTTTCCGGTATATACCCTGACATACCCGTACGATTAATAACGGCAGCAGCAATAATTTCATCAACTCTTTTAAATATCATGACAAATCCACCTTTGGAAGGATTAACATCCATTGCGTAATCCATTGCGGCAAGTATATGCTGAACAGAGTCGCTGAACCGTCCGAGTTGATCGTGGAGGAAGCTTGCTGTTGTTGCCCTTACAATAGAAGGAATCTTATGGGAACCGTCATATTTCTCAATCTCAATTCCCATATCTGAAGTCATAAATAAATTTTTCCCTGCTGGTTATCAATCACACAATAAAGTCCACTGTGTACTGCTGTTAATACAACGTTAAAGAAGGGCAATTTGTTTTATAATGTAATGCTTCTTTCTCTTTCTGCTTTCGCAAATGTGTATGCAAGGGATATTTTATGGCTGTTTTATGTGTTGGTTTCACCCGGGAAAGGGATATTCGCACGTGTCTGAGGGATTCTATGATTGAGTAATATTAGATTAGTGGTGGCTTTTGCCTTGAGCTCATCATCTTGAAATAATTCAACTTCCACGTGAATTATCCTGGTGCCATGGCGTATTACCTTTCCCTCAACAATTATGTCAGAAGATTTATGTGCAGATCTCAGAAAATCTATGGAAAGATTCAACGTAGAATAGAAATATTCATTTTGTAGACTGTAAACAGCAATACCGGCAACTTCGTCCAACATACCTGATAATACTCCGCCATGTAAAATATTAGCCGGATTAAGCATATTCTCTTTCACGGGAAACTTCACCTTGGCGTATCCTTTCGCTACATCGAGAAGCATGCCGTTAAGCCATTGCATATATGGGGAAGGACTGACATCTTTTCCACTTTTTCCTATGAGAGTTCTGAGTAATTCTATATGAGTGTTTTTCTCCATCAACAGATAAATATTTAAATAAAATATAAATTATTTGATTTTAGTATACTATAACAATATGAAATAAGGTTTATATAGCTCTATTTGTTCTTAAACATATTGAAAAAATAAATACGATTTACCGGAATAACAGCCCGACAATCCAAATTTTAAAGAAATTTTAAGAAAACATTAGCTATGTATTAACGACTCTTGGAATGGAAATTGCGTTATAATGATATAAGAAAACGCAAAATATTATCGTTCACAAACTAAATCAAGGTATTATGAAAAACTTCAGAGAAATAAAAAATGAAAGAAAAAGCCGTAAAAGAGGCTTGTGGTACTCTATAGGATTCCATACTGTAATCCTTGCATTACTATTGTTCCCATTCTTTAAGAATGTTACAAGTGCGGACGAGTACGAAGATATTATAATGGTTGACTTTTCAGGCAGTTCCCTTAAAGGATCTTCAGGTGCAAGTGCAGCTGCAGCTGCTGAAGAGAGCCCAAAGCGAGAAACAGAAGTGATTGAGAGAATCAGCTCCAATCCTCCTCCAAAGGTTCTTACTGCAGATGAAAGCCCTGTGAAGGTACCTGAGGTTCTGACAACTGCTAAAAAGGAGCATACTGATTATGATAAGTCACCGGTTGTTCTAGAGACCAATAAAAAGAGTCCTACTATAAATACTCCTAAGACAAAGATTGATGTTCCATTGGTAGAAATTCCATTACCACCTAAAGAAGGCGGTGGAGCAAGTGTAGGAGATGATGATTCAGGTACGTCAGGTTCAGGTGCAGTAGCAGGAACTGAAGATGTAGGGAGCGGTAACGCAGATAGTGGTTCAGGTAAAAGTGATTCCGGTACAGCTGAAGATAACTCCGGTAGTGGACTATTCGGTGAAATAGGTGAACTAAAGAGAGCTGTCATATACAGACCTAACGTAGCTGCAATGATTAAAGAAACCAGTGTTATTAAAGTGCGCTTATGTGTTTCACGTTCCGGACATGTTATCGACTACGCATTCGAACCGGAAGGTTCTGTTGTAAGTGATCCTTCATTAATAGAAGCTACACTTGGAATTGTTGGTAAGTATAAATTTGAACCGGTTACTTATGGTCCCGTATTGGAATGCGGAATTTATACTATCCGGGTTGACATGAGTCATCTATAAGATTTAATACCTTGGATTTGGGTTAACCGGGACAAGCATCTGAAGTGCTTGTTCCGGTTTTTTTATTTTATGACCGGCATTTAGGTGAATAAAAACCCAGCAGTATAAAATCGGGATCATGGAATGGGGCCAAGGTTGATTCCCGCTAAAGGAATAAATAGGATGCAATGAACTTTATCTTATCTTTGTACTTCCGTAAATAGATTTTTAAAAGGAGTTAAAGAAAAAGAATGATTCAAGTACAGAATTTGTATCTGAAATTTGGTGATAAAGTTTTATTTGAGGACGCAAGCTTCAGCCTGGCTCCCGGAGAGAAAGTAGGTCTGACCGGACGCAACGGTGCGGGGAAGACGACTCTTTTAAAAATCATTCACGGCGATCTTCTACCTGATGAAGGAGATGTGATTTTGCCTAGGAACTATAAAGTCGGTTTCCTTAGTCAGCATCTTGAAGAAATGGAAGATATTCCCTTAATTCAGGAAACTTCCAAAGCTCTTTCCGAACTGGATGATATTGAGAAAAATATGGAAACAGTGCAGAATGAACTCACTGAACGTACAGATTATACCTCAGAAGCCTATATGGACCTGGTTAATAAGCTGGATTCTCTGACCAACCAGTATAATCTGATGGACGGGAGTAAAAAACGCGGGAACGTGGAGCGTATTCTCAAAGGGCTTGGCTTTACCGATGATGATATGCAGAAAACTGTTTCTACATTTTCCGGAGGCTGGAAAATGAGAATCACTTTAGCCAAGATTCTGCTTAAAGAACCCGAAATCCTTCTTTTGGACGAACCGACCAACCATCTGGATATTAATTCTATCCTCTGGCTGGAAGACTGGCTGAAACAGTCCCAGGGAATTCTTATCGTTATCTCACACGACGTACAGTTTCTGGATAATGTGACAAGTAGAACGCTGGAAGTAGAACACGGAAGTATTTTTGACTATCCCGTTTCTTATAGTAAATATAAGGTGCAGCGTGCAGAACGAAGGGAAAAGCTTCTGGCTGCTTATAAAAATCAGCAGAAAAAGATTGAAGAAAAGGAACGTGTTATTGAAAAGTTCCGCGCCAAGGCCAATAAGGCGAGGATGGCTCAGTCCATGATTAAGCAGTTAGATAGAATTGAGAGAATTGAGCTCGATGAAGGCGATAGTTCAACTATTAAGCTACATTTCCTGGAAGCTCCCAGATCCGGGCGAGTCGTAGTGGAAGGTAAGAATATTGTTAAGAGCTTTGGGAATAAGGAAGTGCTGAAAAATGTAGACCTGCTTATTGAAAGAGGGGAGAAAGTTGCCTTTGTGGGACAGAACGGGCAGGGAAAAACGACATTGGTAAAGCTTATTCTTAACGAACTGGAAACGACTTCTGGAACTATAGAGCTGGGATATAATGTCAGTCCGGGGTATTACGCGCAGGATCAGGCGGCAAAGCTTAATCCGGACAGAACTATCTTGGAGACTGCAGAGGATATTGCACCGCGTGAATGGATGCCAAAGGTACGTGGCCTGCTGGGAGCGTTATTATTCAGTGGTGAAGATGTTGATAAAAAGATTTCTGTGTTATCTGGAGGGGAAAAGGCAAGAGTAGCATTAGCTGAACTGCTGATGTTCCCATATAATTTCCTTTTGCTTGATGAGCCTACTAACCATCTCGATGTACAATCCAAAGAAATTCTGAAGGAAGCCTTAAAGAAGTTTGATGGGACATTGCTTATTGTTTCTCACGATAGGGATTTCCTTGATGGACTTGTCGATAGAACTGTAGAGTTCAGAGAACATAAACTAGTCAACCACCTCGGTAGTTTCAGGGAGTTCCTTGAAAAGAGAAAAACAGAGGACATGAGGGATATCGAATTTGCTGCAAAGGGGAAGTCCAAGGAAACTTCATCAGATAACTCACTGTCCAACAAGGAAATCTACCTTCAAAGGAAAGAGATTCAGAAAAAGATAAGCTACGTCGAGAAAGATATCGAGAAGCTTGAAACAGAGATTGTTAAAATAGAAGAGGAAATGCACGACCCGGAATTCTATATGCAAGCGAATGCAACAGAATTAACTAAGAAACATGGACTACTGAAGGAGAATATCGAGAAACTTACCGGAGAATGGGAAATTCTCGTAGAGGAACTCGATTCCATAGAAAATTAATACTTCAAAGTTATAAATACCGATAGATGTCAGAGAAAAAAGGAAAACTCAATGTTATATATGACGATAACCATGTGCTGGGTCTGGTGAAACCATCGGGCTTACTGTCTCAGGGTGACAACACCGGTGATGATAGCGTTCTTGATATCGGTAAAGAATATATAAGGGAGAAGTATAAAAAGCCGGGAAATATTTTTCTTGGTTGCGTTCACAGGCTAGACAGAGTAAGCTCCGGAGTTATGGTTTATGCCAAGACCAGTAAGGCCTTACAACGACTTAATAAAGAATTTGCCGAAAGGCGAGCACTAAAACGCTATATGGTCGTTGTGGAGGGGGAGAACATCCCAAAAATGGAAGAAGAACTTACGCATTATCTAAAAAAAGATGAAAGTACTAATACAGTAAAAGCTTATCGCAAGGAGAAAACCGGTGCCAAGAAAGCTGTTCTAAGGTATAAAATGCTCGGAGAGATCAACGGTATGTTTTTACTGGATATCGATCTGGAAACCGGTAGGCCACACCAGATACGCGCGCAGATGGCACAAGCGGGATTTCCCGTCGTAGGAGATGTGAAATATGGTTCTAAATCCGGCCTTCCAAAAAGAGAAATTGCATTACATTGTTACGAATTGAAAATCAAGCATCCTACACAGGAATCAATTATTCATCTGAAACACGCGCCGACTAATAACGAGCCTTGGAGAAAATTTTCAGAATTGATTACCTATGTGATTAAGGGTAAATAGCCTTTCTGTAGTTAGTCTGCAAGCATTGACGAGAAATCCCTGAAATTCAGTAATTTATTTCCTGCTTTTTTTGATAAATAAGATTAATAAGCTTACTTTTGCCGGCGGTGAGGGTCATACGGCCAGCTCCCTCTGAATCCCCCAGGTCAGAAATGAAGCAAGGGTAGGACGGTTGAGCGGCGCGATATGATTCCTCGCCATTTTTTTCTCCACTAAAAACAGGCTCATGCGATTTTTTATAGATACAGCTAATCTCGATCAAATTAAAGAAGCAAGAGATCTTGGAATCCTTGATGGATGCACAACTAATCCTTCTTTAATGGCTAAGGAAGGTATTACAGGCGCTCAGAACATCCGTAATCACTACAAGGAAATCGCAGATCTCATCGACGGAGATGTAAGTGCGGAAGTAATTTCTACTGATTTTGATGGAATGATTGATGAGGCCTTATCACTAGTAGAAATCGCCGATAATATCGTAATTAAGATTCCTATGATCGAGGCTGGAGTTAAAGCGATGAATTACTTGTCTGCTAGAGGAATCAAGACCAATTGTACGCTTGTCTTCTCTGCAGGTCAGGCGATCCTCGCTGCCAAGGCAGGAGCATCATACATATCTCCGTTTATGGGACGTGTAGATGATATTTCATGGTCAGGTGTTGACTTGATTGCTGATATCGCGGAAATTTATGCTATCCAGGGATACGATACCGAAATCCTTGCTGCATCAATCAGATCTCCATTGCATATCGTAGAAGCCGCGAGAAATGGTGCGGATATTGTTACTGCACCGCTGTCAGCAATAAAAGGTCTGTTAAATCATCCACTTACAGATATAGGGCTGGAAAAATTCCTTGCTGATTATAAGAAAGGGAATTGATTTACTGAGCCTCTAATCATTATCCCGGACTTGGGAAATGAATCACAATTTCATGTTAAAGTAAAGGTGTAATCGGTACTGTATTATCTGTTGATTATCAGCAATTTACATCTATAATGAATGGAAGGACTTGCACACTATCTTAAATATTGCGTGAAGATAGCTTCAAGCCTGAAACCATGTCGGTTAAATGCTATAAGTTCTTGACAAAGCCCAATCCGTACTCAATCATCCTATCGACATCTTTTGTATAATCTTCAGAATAGGTCCCTTTAATACGATTGGCAATTATTACGTTTAATGATAGTGGTTTATGCCCCAGCATATAGGAAAGCCCATATATAGCTGACGATTCCATCTCAAAATTGGTCACGCGGTGACCATCGTGGTTAAATTTACCCAGATAAGACTGTAAATCAGGAAACTTAGGCTTCAAGCTGACGTGTCTACCCTGGGGACCATAAAATCCTGGAGCTGTAACAGTAATACCTCGCACTATTTCAGGGGCTATCTTATTAATGACTTCAGTACTACATGGGACGATAGTAGGGTGTATTTTGTCCCCGAAATATTTTCTAATGTGTTCTCTTAACGCTTTCGCAAATGGGATTTCCGGTTCTTTATAATCATAATATTGCATGAGATTATCCATTCCCAACGCATATTCAGAAGCAACAATTGCACCTACAGGAATATCTTCCTGAGCTGATCCACTCGTGCCCATACGTATGATAAAATATGGCTTGACCTTATCCAGAAGTTCTCCCGTTTTCAAATCAAATCTTCTCAGAATATCCAGCTCGTTTATGACTATATCAATATTGTCAGGACCTATTCCTGTTGAAATGGCCGTAATGCGTTCGCCCTGATATGAACCGGTCACTGTATAAAACTCGCGATTGTGAACCTTAAACTCAATATTGTTAAAGTGTCGTGCAACTCTCTCCACTCTTCCCGGATCTCCTACGGTTATGACCTTGTCTGCAACTTGCTCCGGACGCAGATGAATGTGATAAATTGAACCGTCATCGTTGAGTATTAATTCTGAATCTTTTATCATAGTTTTTATAATCTTAATATTTCAAATCTATTATTTTGTATGTAAAGCTAAGGACGGCAAGATAAGTATAAAGTATCTGTAATAACCCGATTACTTTCATTCCCGGCTCTATCCACTATATATAATTCAAAGACTACCGGTTCAAATTCTTGAAAACCTTCCTGCCAGTTATCCAGTCCTGATTTTCCATTGGGATAAATACAGCGTGTGGCTTGATAATCCATGGTTGCTACACCTTCGACTCCATTGCCGGAACCTTCCACAGGTAACTTGGGCATTACAAATATTTCAGGAAGCGCCGCTTCCTGACGGAGATCTTTCAAGAAAACATTTGGTTCTTGTTCACTGCCGATATCGCCATCCCCATCTACAAAGCTAAAACTGAACTTGGTCCAGTCATCTTGTCTGATAGTATCCTTTTCAAATGCAATAAACTTTATTTCCGGACTTATCGGATAGTCGGGAGATTCAATACATGATACTGCCATAAGTATAGAAAGCAGAGAAAAAAGCGTAATATTGACAAAGGTTTTTTGCATAAGCATAAAAATATAAAATATGCCGGAAAGAGAAGCACTCCTCAGCAAGATATATCATATAAACGAATTTAACTTCGATTCAGTTGCATTGGAACTGTTTAAGTATCAGGTTAAGTATAATAAGGTTTATGCACAATGGCTACACTATCTGAATATTGATCCGGAAAAGATATATAAAATCAAGGAAATTCCTTTTCTACCGATTCAGACCTTTAAAGGCCATAAGGTAGTGACAGGAGCCGGAGAAATTCAAAGGGCTTTTAGAAGCAGTGGGACGACCGGGCAGATTCCTTCTCAGAGCTTTGTAACCGATATATCTGTATACCATCATTCCTGCAGGATAAACTTTGAGAAATTCTTTGGCGACTTGGGTCAAAAGGTATGGCTTGCTCTGCTACCTTCTTACCTTGAACGCGATGATGCTTCCCTCGTGGAAATGGTTCGCTATTTTATGGACTTATCGCAATTTCAGGATGATTGTGGCTTTTATCTCGACAGTAAGATGGCATTGAAAGAGAAAATTGAAGAACTCGCGGATTCCGGTCGTGAAGTTTTTCTGATAGCTGTGACTTTTGCTTTGCTTGATTGGGCTATGGATGGGAAGTACAGACTTCCGTCAAATATCCGATTAATCGAAACCGGAGGGATGAAGGGCCGGGGAGAGGAACTGACCAGAGCACAGCTTCATCAAGTCCTCAAAGAGAGTTTTCATACTGATTTTGTCTATTCGGAATACGGGATGACGGAATTATTCTCCCAGGCCTATTATCAAAAGGATTTATTATTTCATCCAGGCCCCGGAATGAGAATTCTCACTCGATCAATCACGGATCCATTTACTATTCTGGACTACGGAAAACAAGGATTAATTAATGTCATTGACTTATATAATATCGATACTTGTGCTTTTATTGCTACAGAAGATGTAGGTCGTGTTTATTCCAATGGAACATTTGAAGTGCTAGGAAGATCGGACAACAGCGAAATAAGAGGCTGTAATCTGATGATTCAGTGATGAGGATAAGTTAAAGGTTGAAAAATTTAGCTAGAGTAATATTTTCAATAACTTGTCAACACCATTAGTAGCACTATCTGCAATTACATGGAAGTTCTTGCGATTTCTCATTGAATAAATAATCGCAGGATTGGGGTCGATATAATAAATCTCCGCTTCATCAGAAGCCAATTCTACCAGGCCGGCAGCCGGATATACCTGCATGGATGTTCCTATAATCACGACGATGTCTGCATTGTATAAAATAGGCTCTACGACCGGAATCATAGGCACTGCTTCACCAAACCATACTATATGTGGTCTTAGCTGACTTCCTTTCTCACAAAGGTCCCCGACTTTAATGTCCTTGTCATAAGGATATATGAGGCTTTCATCTATCGATGAGCGCATTTTGGTTATCTCACCATGCAGATGATAAATATTACTGCTTCCTGCACGTTCATGCAAGTCATCGATATTCTGTGTTATAACGGTAACATTGTATTTCTCTTCCAGCTTTACCAGATCTTTGTGTGCCTGATTGGGTTGCACATCTTCAATTCCTTTTCTTCT
>CAYRFF010000053.1:0-20186 GCA_964423575.1 uncultured Saprospiraceae bacterium
GCTTTCATCTACCTTTTGATAGGAATGTGTTCATAGAAATGAATGAATAATACGGGTCATTTCGGGAAACTACCGGCTCAAGTCACTCTACTTTCTCTATAAGGGGTTTGTTTCTGAAAACCCTGTTTAGGCTCTCTATATTTCACTATTCATGCCGATTCGATTCTTTTTTCAAAACGTTTTGGACAGGTGTGAATTTGTCTATAAATTGAAACTCGTTTAGCCTTTTATTCGTTAATATGTTATATGACCTGGGGTAGAAGACAGTGCCTATAATATAGGTATATCATTAGTTGAGTTTAAGGAGGGCAAAGTGACGATTATTTATTCTCCTGCTTTGGATTTGTCCGGATATGGAAATACGATTAATGAAGCAAAGGAGTCTTTCAAAATTGCTCTTGAAGAATTTATAAGATATACTCTTAATGAAAACACTTTTAATGATGTTATGAAAAAGTTGGGCTGGGCAAGCCTCCGGGCTCACCAATCCTTTCAGGCTTAGCGATCCCTTCTTGAATAGTTTATACTGCTGCTTTGCTACAACCACCTACGCGCCATGTAAAATAAATTTCAATGATAATTACAAAATATTTTTCGTACTTTTCAGCGACAGAAATTGAACAAGTAAGAAATTATTGATAAAGCGTGAATAAGAATCACAAGATTAAAAAGTTTAATCTGCGCGTATATGGACTCCTGGAGCGTGATGGGAAATTGCTGGTCAGCGCAGAGAAGTATGTAGGCTGGGATCTCAGGAAATTCCCCGGTGGCGGGGTAGAGTACGGTGAAGGAGTCAAAGATGCACTCAAACGCGAGTGGAAGGAAGAGCTTGAAGCGGAGATAGAAATAGGAGAACTATTTTATGTTACCGATTATTTTCTGCAGTCAGCATACAGGGAAGAAGATCAGATTATCAGCTTTTACTACAGGGTTTATACAGATGAGATAGTCCTGAAAAATAAGCTGGAACATGAAGTGTTCTGGCTGGAACTTAATGGAGAGAAATATACGGAATTCTCCTTCCCTCAAGAACAGATGGTCTATGAGTTGCTCAGAGAAGAGTACAGTTCAACATTTAAACCCAAAGAGCCATGAATCTCCTCGTTTAAAAGCTATAAACGAGATTGACATAAATATTTCTTCCCATTCGCGGTATTCCAAACCAGTCGTCGAAGCTAGAGTAATACTTGTTTAAAATATTCTCTACTCCGGCTTTTGCCGTAAGGCTATGCGTCTTTATCCGGAATGTCTTGGAAGCAGTAGCGTTAAAAACAATATAAGCAGGTTTCTGTGTCTCACCAAACTCTATGCTATTGCGATTTTTGCTACTTCCATCTATAGAAAGCTCAAGGAAGAAACTCGTCTGGTTATACCTTGTTGCCAAATTATACTGGAAAGGCTGAATCAAGGGTAATATTGTACCATCAACGCCTTGTCCGTACCTATACGATGCATTTGCTGCAATGGAAATACTCTGTATCGGTTGATACTCCATACTCAGACTGGTGTTTAAGATGGAGGCCTGGGGCAGGTGTTCGTAGATTTTGATTCCTTCTGCAGTCATATTCATCGGTAAAATTCCGGGTCTTGGCTTGCCTATGATATAGTCCAGAAAATGAAAATAGTTCACTTTGGCGGCAGCTGTAAACTTCTCTGATTCATAAGTAGAACTCAGCTCTATATTGAACGATTTTTCATTTTTCAAGTAAGGATTCCCAATATAATCATAGTTGTCGTTGATATTCAATAAATAGAAACCATAAGCCTCCGATACCGAAGGAGCACGCTCACCGTAACCTAGACCCAGCTGGTATAATAAGCTGTTGTGGTGATAGGATAACTGAGTTGACAGACTAGGGAGGAATCTTGTTTTTCCAGCTTTTATATCGGGATAAAATATGCGTAAGCTATTTAAGCCTGAAGCGCTTTTGATTTTGTTATGCTGTATGCCGATTCCTCCCTGAAAAACGAGTACCAGATGATGATTAATCGAGAAGTTATCTCTGAGGTTTAATCCGCCGTACCAGGTATCTACATCAGGCCAGGTCAGCATGAACATTTCTTTTTCCTCCGGATTATTGGGGTACATAGTCATTTCCGCCAGGGAATTGTTTAGGTAGCCGGAGAGTGTTGCCTTAAACGAGTGTTTATGGTAGTGGCCATGAAGCTTGGAGTATAAGCCTGCTGTTTTAGACCAACCCGGCATATCCATTCTGATAGGAACGACAGGGCGGTAACTGTCATCCATAATATGTGTAATCGTATTAAAATAGATTTTGCTTTCCCACAAATGGATAAAATCAGCGGGATTGCGGTAACGGTGCTGCAAAGAAGTTATCAATGCTTCAGCCAGAGATACATCCATCGGTAACCCCGGGTAACCTACATCTGTCGCTCTATCATAAATAGCGGAAGCTTCCATTTCTTGTTTTTTGTTGATTTTATAGCCAGCGACTGCTGAAAGATTGTACTTACTGAATTGTGAATACAAGACCTCCATATTCTGTCCGGCTTTGCGTCCTGCCTTATAGTTTTCTGCATCTCTATAAGTGAAATCAAGATCGGTAAAGAAACGGGAACTGGAGTGGCTGAGCGTGGCACCATAAATCTGTTGCAGATTATTACTTTCGAAACCTGCAAATACAGAGCCGCCCAGTTTTTTCTTTGCATTGAACTTACCCTTTCTGCGCATAAGATTAATGCTCCCCGCAATTGTACTCCCAAATTCTGAGCCGGATTGCCCTTCTTCAATCTTAGCGCCGGATAGATTGGTATTCTCCAGATAAGAAGTAATAGGATCCATCTTGTCTGTACATGCCTGGAAAATGCGCATGCCTTCGATAGTTAAAATGCTACGCTCTGTCGACATTCCGTTTAACATCGGCTCCCAGGCATAAGCACCTCTTTTTACCATGTTGATGGCTTTGGATTGTGCCAGATAACTATCCAGGCTGCCTAGTGCTTTTGTTTCTTTCAGATAATTGGCAGCGGGATTCCCGATGATGACAACCTCATTCAGATTGAGTGTTGCAATACTGTCAAAGACGAAGAAATATTTCAGGCTATCCATATCTTCCTGCGCGTAGGAAAAGTGAGCCAGATAGAGTAGAATGAAGCTTAAATATATTTTTTTCATTTCAGTTCTTTAAAAATGACAGATACACTCGTAATGAGCGCACCTGTCATAAATCGAAGAATTTAGATCTTTAGAATTCCAGTTTGAAATTCAGGCTGCTTTCCGGGTTCTCTTCAGTAACCGGTTCGCCCCTGACAACTGTTCCTGAATCATTTTCCAGGATCAAATTGATGAGCCAGTAACCGGACATGGAGAAGCCTACTTTCCCATAATATAAACCGTCTTCACCCTGAGTCATGTCCTCATTTCCGGGGGCTGAATGATTACCCATTCCGGGCATTCTCGGGTCGATTTTAATGGTGTAGTTATCTACTCGTGGGAAATCATGATGCTCACCGGCTTTAAATAGAGCAACTACTATATCATTAGTTCCAATGATAGGTTTCTGAGGCTCTACAAGAGCAAGAAAGTACTTGGCATCATCTTCTCCTATGACTGAAGTATAGGATTTATTGTACTGATTTTCAGTTGAAACAACGGAGACGTCACCATTTGCCGAAAGGCTGTGCCCATCAACTGTGAAATTGATTTCCAGATTCCAGGAATCACCGGGCTCATGACTTTCCATAATAAAGACGATGTATCCCTCATATAAAGTCTGCTTGTCTGCAACCTTTTTTATATCGGAAAACGGACAGCTGTGCTCGTGAATCATGCCTCCCATATCCATTGTCATCATGGGCATCCAGTCAAAGGATGCGTCTTTTACATAATTGCCATCACTATCTGTCAGACGCAGATAGATTTTATTGTAACCGACGATGAATTTGCCACCGGAATTAAATAATTCAAGGGTGTAACCTTCTTCTGAAAATGATTTCACCAGTTGAAGATTTTCTACCTCGTTTACATTGTCATTTTTGTTATCATCCTTGGTACAGGAAGACATAATTATAGCTGTTAAGAGGAACAGCATTCCATATTTTAAATATTTCATTTGATAAGTCTTTTAGTTTAATAATTGAGACTTGCTTATAAAAGCAGTTCTTTAAAATCCCAGTACGGCCAGAGTGAATCTGCCGTCAATTGAGAGTTAAGTCTATATAGAATAATTAAACTAAAATAGGAGGTCGGAATACTTGATCTGTATATTGTGAGCAGTGTAGATGCACATTCTCCCATTGCTTTTTAAGCTTAATGGTTGAAGTTGATTCCGGTAATTCTGTATTGGTTGTCTGTACGACAAATGTCAGTTGAAGTTCTTTGATATTTTGAGGAACCGGCTTGTCTTTACTCTGTGAGCTCTGATCATCGAGCTTGGAGAGAAGACAGGTACCGTTACATTTTAACTCCGGCTTGTACTTGTTTATACAAAAGAGTTCTACAAAGAGATTTTGATCAAAATCGTAAAGCCCGTAGAGAGCATTAATGCCAAATGACTGGGTAAACAAGACCACAATCAAAATCCAGGCATATATTTTACGCTGTAGCTTCATCTGGTTGCAAATTTACAAGTATTTTTAGGATTTATCTAGAAAAGATGTAGAATTTACAGAATTATGATGTTGCTTCTATGAAGATAACCGGCATTGTTGAATCTCTGGAAATATTCTATCTTGATAGGTTTAACACCTGAGTCAGTACGTCCTTTAAATAGTCTGCCGGGAGATATTGGTTATATTGAAATATGATTTCATTATCTGGATTGAGAATGCACAGAGTTGGATAAGCTACTTTTCCATTTACCTCTCCAAGTTGTTCAGCAAGTTCATTTACTCCGGTATTTCTACCGGTTGGTTTATATTGAAAATTGTATCCGGCAAAAACTATGTCATTCTTTTCCTCAGCATTTAAATCTACAAATAAGAAATTTTGATTCAGTAATTCTATGATTTCATCATCTTTAAATACGGTATTCTCCATAGCAAGACAGTATTTACACCAGTCGGTATGGATAAAAACCACTGTATTCTTTTTATGGACTTTTTGAAGGCTATCCACTTGTGCAAAAGTATGCGTGTTTAACTGTGCATTTATTGTGAACGGTGATATGAATACGACCAATAAAAATAAATAATGTAATTTCTTCATAACTTCTGCTATTTAAAATTATATCTGATTCCCAGGAAACCTCTGATACCTTGATTGGGCGCATATACATAATCGGGGCTAAATACAAGTCCGTATGGATTGTCCGCGGTTACAATTGCTTGTCCATTAACATCAAATTGCACTTCTTTATCGAAAGGATCATGTGCTCTGGCGATGATGAATGGATTTCCTTTATTAGGAGTCCAGTTTAAGAGATTCTTTACGCCCGCGTACAATTCAAGATCATTGCCAAATCTTTTTGTAAATTGAATATTTTGGATGCTCCACCATGGAGAATATTCACTACGTGGGTCTGTATCGCTCAAGAGAGGTAGCCGCATGGGACTATATACATTCCCGGTGTAATCAACTGTAAGTCCGATTTGATTAAAGGTGTATCCAATATTCCACACCCCGGCAAATCTCTCTGAAAACATCTCACGAATAGTTTCGCCGGATTCAGTGGCGGAAACATCCATAAGTGTCCCTCCCAGCAAGAATTTTAACCCGGATGAAAATGCTATATCCAGATTGAGTGCTATGCCTCTGGACGTAGCGTAACCGTCAATGTTGTCATAGATTATCTGATTGGGGTTGCTGTCATAATCCGGTATTATCTTATTGGTGAAATATGTGTAGAAAGCGGAAGCATCGATGCCGATAAAGGTGTTTTGGATAAATATTTTCTTCACAAAATTCAAGTTTCCATTCCAGGATTTTTCCGGTTTTAGTTCACCGGCAAAAATGACATCTCTCGCTCCTGTCAAAGCTGCATGATCTTCTGTAAAAACATTGGCAACTCGGTAACCATTTCCGAAACTCAGACGAATTACATTTAACTTATCGCTAGAACTCCATTTGTAATTTACTCTGGGAGTGAGGATATTTCCATGTAGTGAATTGTAATCATATCTGATTCCCAGTAATAGTTTATTGTTTTTATCTATGAAGATTTCATCTTGTAGAAATAAACCGGGGAGATGTGTATGCGTCGGTTGATTGATGTTTACATCATCAGCGGATGCTGTAGCCGGAGTATTGTCATCATAATAAGTATATCTATAGGTTAAACCGGATAAAAGTTCGTGTCGGTTTATGGACTTGTGCCAGGTAAACTGCCCAAATGCGATCTTCTGATCCGCTATATAAAATTCATCACCATAAGCACTATTTTGATCATGAGTATTGGCGCTGAACTGAAACAGTATCCTTTCTTTGAGCGGGAGTTGGTATGTACCAAAAAACTCCCATCTACTTGTATAAATGCTTTCGCCATATACTTCATCTCCTCCCCTGTAGGATCTGTTCCAGTTCATTTCTCCACCCCAGCGGTCTTCATAGATATATCGTCCGGCAATGGAAAATATGCGATTGTCTTTGCGGTCAAAGTCCCATTTGTTGAAAAATGAGATTCTGTTCTGAAGCGTGACATCTGTAAAGCCATCATTATTATTGTCGATGGGATTCTGGTAATTATAATAATTAACTCCTATTAAGGATTGGGCTCTTTTACCTGCTCTAACTTTTCCGGCAAGATCAGCATTGAATTCAGCCCAGGAAGTACCGAATATGTCCGCAGAGAATATAGGAGCATTTAACGGCTTCTTAGTTATAATATTAATTAAGCCACCTACAGCTTCACTACCATATAAGGTAGATGCGGGCCCTTTAACTATTTCAACACGTTCTACAAGAGATTGAGGTATGCCGCTGAGTCCATAGACAGTAGATAACCCGCTAACAATGGGCATTCCGTCAATCAAAACCATGGTATACGGTCCTTCCAGGCCATTAATGTGAATATCCCCAGTGTTGCACACATTGCAGTTTATCTGTGGGCGGACACCATTTACATTTCCCAGAGCATCAAAGATTGAAGGAGATGGGTTACTCTTGAAAAACTTTGCTGTATAAACTTCAACCGGAACGGGACTTTCCAGCCGAGAAACTTCATTCATAGTCCCTGTGACAACTACTTCATCTAGTGAAAGACTGCTGTGAGATATTTCAAAATCCATAGTCTTTTTCTCATTTGCACTGAGAGTAATTGTCTTTTCTACATCATTATATCCAATTACGGAGACTGTTACTCTATACCTGCCGGCCGGAATATTCTCAATAATATAGTAGCCACTTGTATCTGTTGCTGCACCATATATATTTCCTTCTAAAATTACATTGGCAAAAATAATCGGATTCCCGCCATCTGTTATCTGACCTGTAAGTGTTGCTGTCTGCGCATTTGCCGCAAGGCTGAAAAATAGTATTGCAACTGTGAATACCTGCTTTAATTTATGTAAGTTCTTTTCCATTTGCATAATTTGTTAAAAGTTATTGGTGCAAAACTATAAAGTTAGATTAATCTAACAAAATAAAATAACACATATTTTTAAATAATAATTTAAAGAAGGCCGTATTGAAATATGCAGAATGCTTCAATATTTGGTTTTGGTACAGGATAAAGAATAGCTGATCGGGTTCAGCTGGAAAGAACGAATGATTAAATTCCAGAGAGGAGTTCCAAGGTGATTTTTATGAGGCTAATGAGATCTTTCAGTGATGGACTGAAATCATTTGCCTACAGAGTAGATATCCATAATCCCTTTGGCTACTTGTTCTGTATTAAAGTTTAAGTCGATGAGCTTTCCGGTTTCCATGTCAAATACCCATCCGTGAATCTCAAGTCTGTTTTCCTTAAGTGCCCTCTGTACGTCTGTTACTTTAACCAGATTTATGCATTGTTCCAGGACATTTAATTCTACGAGTCTGTCGCAGCGTTCATCAGTTGATCTGATTGAATTTAGTTCATATTTGTGTAAACGATAAACATCCCTGACAAATCCCAACCAAGGATTCAACACCCCGACATCATCGCCCTGCAGAGCGGTCTTTATACCGCCGCAGCCATAGTGTCCGCAGACGACGTTATGCTTTACTTTAATGTGATTTACTGCATAATTGATGACGGAAAGGACTCCGAGATCGCTTACCGGTACGACATTGGCGATGTTTCTATGGATGAAAACATCTCCGGGCTCTGCATACATAATTGCCTCACTGGAAATCCGGCTATCGGAGCAACCGATGAACAGATATTGAGGAATCTGTCTCTTAGAGAGCTTGACAAAATACAATGGATCTTCTTCCAATCTTTCTGCAATCCATTTCCCGTTGTGTTCAAATATTTCATCGATAGTCCTGTAGGCCATAGCTGTAGATTTTACTTAAAATAAAGGTAAGTAGAACTCTTGATTAATTCTTTAATTTTATTCTTTTAAAATTTCACTTGATGTAATCGGCTTTAACCCTGTATGATTAGAGAGCCCAGAAGATAAATCAGTGCAAAGATTATCGTAGCTATCACTATAAATATCAGATAGTTCAATATAAGCATTAATACCTTACTGTGGATTTTCATTTCAAATGCCCGTGTATTCCATAGAAGAATCAGTAATATTAAGAATGGCTGTATAACAATGCCGAGTTCTTCCATAAAATAATAATACGGAACTGTAATTATAGAAAAGATAAGAATCCAGAAGCTGAAATTATAGATGGCCAGGACAGTGCTCTCTGCAAAGTTCCATTCCTTCCATAAATAGGTCAGCCAGGTTGAGATTATTATCATCGGGAGGAAGAGCGCAAAAAAGATAAAGCCTTGCGATATAAACTTTGTATCTTCTGAAAGAACTACCGAAATGCCCAGAAAATTCCCTTCGGTAATAAGGAAAGATGCGGATAAAAATACCGTTGTGATAAACAACATCCTTAGCGGACTGATATAATACCGTCTAAATCCATTCCGGTAATCGTTTATAATTTTCCCCGGATTGACGAGCATAAGCCACATTTGTCTGAAAAAGGACTTATCCACGGAAAAGATTGTCGACAAGGAATCCTTAATCAAGGAATAAGTAGTGAGTCTTTCTACGTGATGCTCTGTACCACAGTTTGGGCAGAATCTAGTGTCAAAGTCCGTGTTGCAATTTGGGCAATTCATAATAGAAGGCCTGTATGGCTTTTTAACCATTCCAATGCGCCTTCTGTGTTTGCCCAGATGCGTTGAGCAAAGAAACCATAATAATCTGCTTCCTGCTCATCTCCGAATCCATGATACTCCGGCAAAATAATCTGAATCTGGGAAAGTAGTCTTATCGGCACATGGGGATTTTTCTCGTACGCTTTTGTCAATTGAATCACAGCATTTTTGTCACCGTTTTTAAAAGCAAATAAGGCTCTAGTGTATAGTGAGAAAGTCGATACATCTTCTTCATATAACATTGCATATTTCCTGAATTTATCCGTATCGTTCAATTCGATCAGGTGGAGTAGAAGGGGATCCCGCATATTCTGCGTGTCGACCGGGTTTAGCTCGAGCATTTCCTCCAGGATAGCGACCGATTCTTCCTCTCTCCCCATTGTGTATATGCACTCGGAATAGTGTTGCAGGCAGCGCATGTACGACTGCGTCTGGACTATTCCCCAGAACATCCCTTTGTACTCTTTCAGGAACTGTCCGCCGAAGAGTTTTCTGCCGATTGCTATTCCCTTTTTAAAATAAGCTTTCGCAAATGCTGCTCTCGGTTCTTTCAAGCCCAGGTACACATATATTTCAATACAGTGTGGATCTGTATGATATGCTTCCAGCACTTTGTTTTTACCTGTTTCCGAATTCAGTGCGTAAGCCTCCATTACCAGAGCTTTTGCCTCTTCTTGAATTGCCAGTGTCTCTTCTGTGAGATGCGGAACATCATCACTGACGAGAGTATCGAGGTAGTCCTGAAGTTCTTCAGCAGTTTTGAAATTTTCTGTATCAAACAGTTTTTGGAAGTCGGTCATTTGCATGATTTCTTGATTGTGGGGTAAAGATAGGGAAAACGGTAGATAGTTAACAGGATTCAGTTATCCGGGCACAGTTTCTTCTGGGGTGGTCTAGGAAGGAATATATTTGGTGAGCTAGTGATCGAATGATTTTGTGATGAATATTTTACTAGGGCGGCCTAGGAAGGAATAATTCAAAATTCTCGCGTATTCATTTTCAGGGTTTTCTACTGCGACTGCTCTGCAGTCGAAATTATTTTCCAATTTATGTTCTAACCTACTTCGACATCTCTGATGTCGTCAATTCGTATTTTTTCTATAACCTCTTTAATTATTTCAAGAGAAACTTCTTTTCATTGGAGACGAGCGGAACCTTCGAGGTTTATTCTGCTTGATGAAAAATATGTGTTTCACTATTTTATATTATGGAAATGATGTAGTTTGAAAAACCTCGAAGGTTTTTCAGTACCCTAAAGAAACAGCACATAATCGATAGATATACACTTCTACAGAACCTGGTTGATTTTGAGGATCTTGTGGGTTTGGAATGAGGGAAATTTCTTCTGTAGCCAGATCTATAAGGTTGTGCAAACCTTATAGGTCAAACACACTACACCTGGTCAGGTCATATTCCTTTATGATGCATCAAATCGACTTTTATTGGAGTGGAAATTATCGATTATAGGTGATCCATTGAAGATGACATTCATTTGTTTGGTAAAATCATTGAATGTCGTTATCTTATCGGACAAAAGAACAACAAAATGGAACAATTTAAAATTATCGAGGCTATCTCTGATAATCAGGATTACATTAGAGAAGTAACAACAAGGATTTTTGGAGAGCTTTCTGAAGAGCAATTTCAGAGATTGTTTTCCCTCTTTGAATGGATAGAAATTAAGGCGGGAAATCAGCTTATTCGGCAAGGCGATAGTCCGGAACATATTTATTTTCTCATATATGGCAGGTTAACTGCCGCCTTAGAAGATGTAAACGGTAGTTTAAAAATCATGGGTGAAGTAGTCCCGGGGCAGGCCGTAGGAGAAACAGGTGTAATGGCTGAGCAGGAGAGGTCAGCTCATGTGTTTGCTGCGCGCGATTCTGTTCTGATAAGACTCTCTCGTGAAATGTTGAATAAACTCGGCATGGAATTTCCGACTCTTATCATGAATTTAGCTAAAACCGTCATCCGTAGAACCGTTGACAACAGCAAAAAGAAGCATATAGCCTCAAAAATAAATGTCGCATTTCTTTCTACAGGACACTTTCCCGGAATCGATGATTTTTTTGATAAACTGATTCCGGTTTTAAACACTTCTGGTAAGACTAGATTAGTGAATTGGAAAGGGATTTTGCAAGAATTGAACATGAGCACGGAAGAGCTCAATAAATCATCGCAAGATTATACTGTTAAAATCAGACTGAACAAACTTCTTGATTCCATTGAAAGTGCGTCCAAATATGTGCTCTATTATGCCGATGAATCGGATAGATTTTGGGTTGATAAGATAATTTCTCACGCTGATGTTATTTACATTCTCAAAAGCCCCCAAGCAACAGAGGAGCTTACAACTCTTGAAAATAAACTCTTCAGTGACAACCTGAGAAATAAATTAACTGCTCAAAATCTCATTATTTTACATCCTAATGGTGACAAAAGGCCCCAGGGTACAGCCGAGATTCTTAAAAATCGTCCGGTTAAATTACATCATCATATTCGCCTGGATAATAAGCAAGACATAGAAAGAATTGCAAGATTTATCACCGGTAATACTATAGGATTGGCTCTATCCGGTGGAGGAGCAAAGGGGCTTGCTCATCTCGGGATTCTCTTGGCTTTAAAAAAGAGAGGTATTCCCATAGATTACTATGCGGGAACAAGCATAGGTACGTTTGCGGCAGCCTTTGGAGCTCTAGATTATTCTATGGATAAAATGTATTCAGAAGGTAAAGTGCTGGCTAAGTTTGCACCTACCAGGCGGCGAAATATGAATTTTTTCCCTATTATTTCCTTGATGAAAGGGAAGCATCTCGATAAGTTCCTCGATGTCCACTTTGGACAGTATAATCTTGAAGACTGCTGGATTAATTCTGCTCATATAGCTTCTGATTTGACTAAGCAAGAGAAGGTTGTCATTAAAACAGGATCATTGTCAGCTGCAATACGCGCCAGTATTTCATTGCCGGGAATATTCCCGCCAGCTGTACACGGAAATTCATTATACATCGATGGAGGACTTCTGGAAAACCTTCCTGTAGAACCACTGGAGGAGTTAGGAATTAATAAGCAGATTGTCGTCACTTTACAAGCAGCTAAACAGTATGAACTTGGTTATGATGTGGTTCCGGATTCATGGGAATATTTTAAACAGAAATATTTTAAAAAGAAGTCTGTAAGGGTCCCTAATATTGCTTCCATTATTATGCAATCAATGGTACTTGCTAGTATAAGTAAATATAGAAATGCTATTGAAAAAGCAGATTTACACCTCCTTCCCCCGGTAAATAAAATCGGGCTTCTTGAATTGGATGGATTTGATAAGATTGTGAAAATAGGGAATGAGTATACTGAGTCTATGTTGACAGATAATATAGTTCAAGGCCTTCTCGGAAGCGATAAGGACGAGTAATGGAGATGATTTTAACTTGTGTTCGAGTGTCTACCCGCCGAAGCGGAGATTAGCTATCTTGCCACATCTTTTACAGCACCTGCCTAGGAGATTATTAGAAATATTTCCGTAAATAGACTTATAAGGGTTTTCAGTTTTTAAAAGAAAGAGCTGAATTTATTATGTCTTCTTTTTATTGCCACGGGGTAATAGCTTGTGTCCTCACATTTTCTTCCCCAGCTCCAACCCCCAGGACTCCTGAAAGTCCATATTGACGAGATAGACGGCAATATTAACAGCATCATTTGCGGAAGCTAGATTAACCCATTCCCGCACGTGGTCCTTGTTGAGCTTACCCGTGTATTTAGTCCAGCTGATAAAGAGGTGATAATCCGCTCTTTCCTGCATTTTAAAAGCCGACTGATCTTCCAGACTACTGAGCATGCGAGTGAAGCTGATGAAATCAGCACCCTTTTCACTCTTGAGTATAGTATTCCTATTTATTCCGGGAATTGTCGCAAATAAACCGGCATTACAGTCCTGGTCACTGTCCTTGTATGTGCGGCGATTTCCTTCAGAGTCAAAAAGAACTGCTTCTGGTACCGATCGCCCAAACTCCTCGTTCACTTCTGGCATTAAACTCATATCAGAAGGTATTAATACGACCTCATTACCAAGGCCTATATCGTCGAGGTACCTAGCCAATGTTTCTCTATTTTCAACTCTTGGGTCCTTGATGCCGTATAGAGTTTTCATAATCGGAGTGCAGGAGATCGTAAAACTGATGAAAATACCGATAAAAAATAAATGCTTGAACTTCATAAAAAAGAACTTATTCGATGATTTAAGGAGTACAAGATATTTAATAATCTGATGAAAATTCAAGTCATGCGATATAAAGTAGTCAGCCGATTAGCCTTTATGGTTCCGCTAGAACTCAAATATAAACCCAAGCGATGGTACGATTATGGCAGCTCTTTGCTCCAGAATAAGTGGAATCGCATTGCTTCCATCTGCTTTTATTGCCGCACCATCCGTAGTTTTAAAGCCTGAATTGTCTTCAGTCCTTTCAAATGTATAATTAGGTGTATAAGGCGTTTTATACAGCAGGATATTCTGAAAATCGACAAATAAATCCAGGCTGACATTTTTAAAGTTGAATCTTTTATCCAGACGGAAATCCATTTGGTTGAAAAATGGCAACCTCTCACTGTTAAGCCTGGAATAATCATATATTCCCGTGCCGCGTGTCAGGTACATCTCCCTGGAAGCTTGCAGATCAAAGGGCGTGTATGGCTGTCCGCCTGCAATCCGATATTTAAGACCGAGCTCCCAGTTGTGCTTAAACTTGTATCCTAATGTTGCCGAGACGACATATCCGTAATCCCAGGTGGAGTTGCGGAATATTTTATCGATACCTGAAAACTCTGATTTGTAAAAGGTGGCGCTGGCTACATAGAATAAATTCTTTATAAGCTTCTGCTGTGCATAAGCTTCCACACCATATACCCTCCCTTTTCCTATGGATGCATAATTGTCACCACCTACCGCAGAGTAATCAGTACCGATATTGGCATAAGAAATTCCGGTACTTACTGAAACAGGGTAGTTGTTGTAATCTTTATAAAAGGCTTCCAATGTAAAGCGTAAATCATCCGATGGCGTGTATTCGGTTCCTATTGTATAGTGAACAGAATTGGTGTATTTTAATTCTTTGTTAGAAAAAGATCCATTTCTGTCTTTATAGCCCAGCATAGTATAAACCGGTAGTTTATAATAATTACCATAAGTGGCGGAAATGTTCCAGTGATAATTGAGAATATAAGAAAGTGAAAGGCGTGGAGATAAAGTATTCTGTGGCTTTAGTCCATCGGCAGTATAGGTGTTTAAATCAGTTCTGATACCTCCTGAGACGAGAAATGCATCATTAAAGAAAAACTTGGAGACTTGTCCATAAGCGCCCAGCTTGAAAAATTCAATAGCACTGTTACTTGAAAAATTGATTGCCGGCTTTATTATCTTTCCGGTAGAATCCCTTTCTTCTTCCGTAATCGTATTGAAAATGTCCACATCATATTTTACATATTGCCCATCAATACCGTAACTATATTTCCAGCCATTGGAAAACTTGTTCATGTCAAATCTCAACTTGTTTTCAATTTCATAGCTGCTCAGGGCAAATAATTTATTTCCTTTCGGAGATGCATTATTTGGATATCTGTCAGCACCATTGTAGAACATGTTTCTGCTTAAAGCAAATGTATAATACCCGTCATTTACCAGTCTTTTTAACGTGGCACCTACTGTGTAGTTCCATTGTTTTATCAATGGATTTGCACGGATGATATATTCATTGTTTGGATCGCTATTCTTTGGAACGGCCATTTTAAAATTGTCAATAGCGCCTACACCGATAAAATTGAGCTCAGTTTTTTTGTCAATCTTATGGTTTACCTTGTATTGGAAATCATAATAATCGGGCCTTATCGGCAAATCTATGAGTTGAAACAGAAATTGTAGGTAAGAGCGCCTGGCTGATGCCATAAATGTCGTCTTTTTACCGAGAGGACCTTCCAGCATCGCAGCAAATTCACTACCGGACAAGCGGACGTTGCCACTCAATTTATCAGAGTTTCCATTCCTTTGCTGAATTACAATAGTGGAAGCCAGTGCATTCCCGTATTTGCTGTTGAAAGCTGAAGAGGTAAGTTGTGCATCGCGTATAAATGAAACATTGAGAATACCCGTAGCGCCCCCGCTTGCTCCCTGAGTCTGGAAATGATTTAAAACAGGAATCTCAATGCCATCGAGATAATACACATTTTCACTTGGTCCTCCACCTCTTACAATTATGTCGTTGCGATTAGGAGTAGTGCCGCCGGCGACGCCGGGGAGGACTTGGATTACCTTGGATACGTCAAAGTTCCCACCCGGATTTACCTTTATTTCTTCTGCTGTGAGTTTCTGAGTCGATAGAGGCGTCTCCATATTAGTCGCCTTGGCTGACTTTCCCGCACTTATTACAACCTCTTTAATTTCAAGATTGGACTGAATGAGTTCGATATCAAGTACGAGTGGGTTCCCTGAACTTAGGTTAATGTTATACTGATTATATAGTGCATAACCGATGTAAGATGCCTCGAGATTATATTTGCCGACAGGCAGATCCAAGGAGAAATATCCGTTTTCATCGGCTATTGCATAGAGAGTGTCTTTCCCAAAGAACTCGATAGCAACACCGATTAATTCTTCCTGCGTGTTTTTGTCTTTTACACTGCCACTGATGGTGCCGTAATTCTGTGCGAGGATATTACCTGCAATAAAGACCAATATTAAACTAATGAATGTGTTTTTCATAAAACTATTTTAATTAATGGTGCAAAACTACACTAATATTTAAAATAAGTAGTACAATAATGATCTATAGTTTAAAAATAAAGTATATTTACGGTCTAATAATGCACTTATGGATTACAAACTGATTAAAGAAGTGCTGGATTTGATTCAGCAATATGAGACGGAAAATATTGAAAATAGCCAAGGTGAGATCTCCATAGAAGGCTTTAAAAGGTGGATAGTTGACAACTATGAAACGGCAGATGAAGACAATGAACCTGACTGGGAAGGGAAGGAAGATGGAAGAAGTCCGGAGAGTGTGATAAACACCTTAATAATCCACATGAACAGATATGCCAAGACCTATTCCAAGGCTGCAATGCATGAATCTGATTTCTCTACGCAGGACGAGTTTATCTTTTTGATTGTTTTAAACGTCTTCGGTGAGATGTCTAAGATGGATTTGATTAAGCGGAATGTCCATGAAAAATCTACCGGCATGCAGATTATAAACCGGCTCATTGCATACGGCTGGGTCGACCAGAAAGATTCCAAAGAGGATAAAAGGAGCAAGGTGATTTCAATTTCTGAAAAAGGACTGAAAACATTGGAAAAGCAAATGGATAAAATCCGGCAGGCAACAACCATTGTTACCGGTGATCTGACTTATGCTGAAAAAATGGAATTAATCCGCCTGCTCAATAAGTTGAATGATTTCCATTTGCCCATTTATGACAAGAATATCGACTCGGGGGATCTGTTGGATGAAGTGTTAAAAAATAATCCTATTTCAAATGATAATAATGAATAAAGTTACTTTAAACTTGCTGGTATTGTTAAGCGGAACTTTCCTACTCACATCCTGTACTTCAATACCTCGTAACGCGGAGCCGATTCAGGATTTTAATCTTGAAAATTATCTAGGTGTATGGTATGAGCTTGCGCGATTTGATTTCCGGTATGAGAAAGATCTGGACAATACGTCAGCACAATATACTCTGGGGAAGGATGGTGCGGTTCTCGTATTAAACAGCGGATATAATACCATTACCGGTGAATGGCAAAAAGCAGATGGAAAAGCTAAGTTCCGGGGGGTAGAAAGTGTTGCAGCTTTGAAAGTAAGCTTCTTCGGACCGTTTTATTCCGGATACAATGTGCTGGCATTGGATGAGGATTATCGTTATGCACTTATTGCAGGTAAGAGTCTGGATTACCTATGGATATTGTCGAGAGAAAAGGAAATGCCCACAGAAATCAAAGACGAATATCTGAAAATTGCTGCAGAGTTAGGCTACGATCTTGATAGGTTAATATGGGTGAAGCAGGATAGAGATGATAATCCATATTTGAATGAAAATTAAAATTTCCCTGTTTTGGTTCCGAAGAGATTTACGCTTGGAGGATAATGCCGGATTATATCATGCATTGGAGTCGGGATTCCCGGTATTGCCAATCTTTATCTTTGATGAAACGATACTCAGGAGACTCGACAACAAAAGAGATCGTCGTGTTGACTACTTTCATCAGGCACTTGTACAGATAAATCTGAAGTTGAGAAGCTATAACAGCTCCCTGAAAACATTTTATGGAAGACCGCTGGATGTTTTTAAACAGTTGAACGAGGAATATGATATCCGTGGAATATATTGCAATCGTGATTATGAGCCACAGGCTATTCGTCGCGATACTGAAGTCTATAAATTCTTTGCAGCAAGAGATATTCCCTTTAAGGCTTTCAAGGACCAAGTGATTTTTGACAAATCTGAGGTTCTTAAGGAAAATGGAAAACCATATACTGTTTTTACTCCTTATGCCAGGAAATGGGAAGAGATTTTAACTGTGGATCATTATAAGTCCTTCCGATATAATCTCAATCAATTAGTACAACGAGATTTTTCGGCCATCTTATCTCTTGAAGAAATCGGTTTTGAGAAGACGGAAATCAGCTACAATACGCCGGAACTGGATAAGAAAATCATTATCGAATATGAAAAATACAGAGATTTTCCCGGTATGGAAGCTACAAGTCAGCTCGGTATGGCACTGCGTTTTGGTACCATAAGTATCCGTACTTGTGTCGCATTTGCTGTAAAGCACAGTAAAATCTGGTTAAAGGAATTGATCTGGCGTGAATTCTTTAAGCAAATATTATATCATTTTCCTGAGGTTGAAAGCTGTCCTTTCAAGTCAAAATACGATAGAATCGAATGGCAGAACAATGAAATGGAATTTGAATTGTGGTGTACCGGGAAGACGGGTTATCCATTGGTCGATGCGGGGATGAAACAATTGAATGAAACGGGATTTATGCACAATCGAGTCAGGATGGTAACTGCGAGTTTTCTCTGCAAGCATCTGCTGATTGACTGGCGATGGGGTGAGGCATACTTTGCTGAAAAGCTCAACGATTATGACCTCTCAGCAAATAACGGCAACTGGCAATGGGTTGCGGGTTCCGGTTGTGATGCAGCGCCATATTTCAGGATTTTTAATCCGATTCTTCAGGCAAATAAGTTTGACAAAGAAATGATTTATATCAAGCGCTGGATACCTGAGTATGGTACCGATTCATATCCCGCGCCTATGGTAGAGCATGCCTATGCGAGGGAAAGAGCGATGAAAGCATATAAAAAGGCCTTGGAATAAAGCTACCCACCAGCAGAAAGCCTCATTTCCTTTCCATTAATCCCTTCCTCTGGCTACCTTTGCACGGATGTCAATATTTACTTTAATTATTCTTCTTCTTTCTGCCGGATATCTCGGTCTTATTGCCTGGGCGATATTCCTCTGGCTGAGTACGCCGGATGACGAGATTGTAGAGCCGGAAGTTTTCCCTTCGATTACGGTGCTGATTCCGTTCAGAAATGAAGAGAAAAATCTGCCGACACTCTTCCAATCTCTGAAAAGGCTGCAATATCCGATTGATGATTATGAGATAATATTGATAAATGACCATTCCGATGATCGCAGTCTCCAGCATATTGAGCGCATTAAGAACCTGCGTATCATGCACATGCGCCAGGGTGAAGCTGGGAAGAAAATGGCATTGGAGAAGGGGATAGCCGGTGCGCGTTATGACGTGATTGTCACTACGGATGCCGATTGTATTTTGCCTGAAGATTGGCTACTGTCGATTGCTTCGGTGCATGGAAATAGTGATGTCAGGTTCACTACGGGGCCGGTTACTTTTAGGGGTAATTCAGCTTTCGCAAATGTTCAGGCGCTGGAAAATGCCGGCATGATGCTTATAACGCATGCAGGATATAAATCCGGATTCTTCCATCTCGCCAATGGTGCCAATCTGAGCGTGAAATGGGAATTGTTTCATCAGGTTCAAGGTTATGCAGGAAATAGAAATCGTGCAAGCGGCGATGATGTGCTGCTAGCTCAGAAGTTAAGCGGAAAATACGATATGCAATTCAGGAAATCCCGTTCCGCAATCGTGGAAACTGCTGCTGTAAAAACCTTGTCTGAGTTCTGGCAACAACGCGTCCGCTGGGCCGCCAAGACCGATTTATACACCGAGTTCTCATTGAAGCTAGTGCAGGCTTTTGTCGCCGGATTTTATTTGCTGATTCTTGCTATGATTATCATGATTCCCATGGGCTATTTAAGCTATGCTATATGGCTTGTAATTGTAAAACTGTTGGCCGATTTGGGCCTGTTTCTTGCCGCTCGCCGATTCTTTTCTTTTGGATGGAAAAAGATACTTTATGTTCCATTTGCTTCTGCCTTTCATCTTATTTACTTACCGGTTGTCGGCTTGTATAGTCTGGTGGTGAAGCGGTATCAGTGGAAAGAAAGGAAAGTGAGGTGATTAATGAGAGATGAGAAAAGAGGAATGAGGAATGAGTTTTAAAGTGGGAAATGACCAGTGACCAGATCTCAATGCCTAAATAACGTTGACCGTTTAATATTTATAAAATCCGTGTAAATCTACGTTGCGTATGCATTTCGATATTTTACCTCAATCTCGTGTTTCCGTATACTTTAATAAATACCCCGCGAAACCTGATAGGTTTTTCCCGGATAATAATATCTCTCAATCTTCTCCTTAAAACATAAGAGCCATAGTAATAAGAGCAAACCTGTCAGGTTTTTCGCTACTCTTTTCAATGTGTTCGCCGTCAGAGTTTCATAGTGACAGGCCTACGGTCCTCTTTATTCAACACAACTGCGGTGCTACCAAGGTGTCGCACCTCGTATGTTAGCATTTCTTCAAAAACCTAGGTTTTTGAAGAAAAATTAAGATA
>CAYRFF010000054.1:0-19510 GCA_964423575.1 uncultured Saprospiraceae bacterium
GGATAGCAAATAACCATGGTTGTCTGGATACCTCTGAAGTGACGATTACTTTTGTAGGAGATCTGGCGCTATTGAAACGTACTATTGAATGCTCTCAGGATAAGAGTGAGTACCGCTACGAAGTGGAAGTAGGTGGAGGAACGGGAACTTATGTAGTTGATGCCACAGCCGGAGTGCCGGGAACAGTTAATGGCAATACAATATTGACCGAATGGATGAATGCTGAAGAGGATTCTGTTCTGGTAATATATGATGATTTGGGCTGTGGACCATTGGTGATAAACCTGGTTGCAGAGTGTGACTGTGAAAGTGAGGTGGGGACTATGGTTATCGATGGAATACTGACAGCTTGTGAGATAGATGGTTGTATTCAGGTGACTTATGATTCCGATGGAGAATATCTGGATGATAATGATACCTATATGTATGTGTTGCATACTGTTGCGGGCAGCAACTTCGGCGATGTATTGATGACGAACCAAAGTGGTGAATTCTGTTTTGGAGCGCCACTACAAGCAGGCGTGACATATTATGTGAGTTATGTAGTAGGGAATGAACTGGGCAACGGAGATGTGGACCTGACGGATCAGTGTCTGGCCATTGCCGGCTATCAGGAAGTGTTATTCCACGAGCAGCCTGTAGCAGATATCATGGATAATGCAACGAGTTGCTCAGAGAGTTTTATGCTTGTAGCCAATCCTTCTGTAGGAAGCGGAGAATGGACATTACTTTCTAAACCTGCCGGAAGTGGAGCTGTAGTTATTGAAGAAGCCACACAAGCTAATACCAGAGTAATTACAGATGGAACTCCCGGAGAATACTGCTTCCGATGGGAAGAAACCAATGGAGAATGTAGTGATGCAGCCTCTGTATGTGTGGAAATATATGATTCTCCTGTTGTTACGAATGTACAGCATATCTGTAACAGTGATGGTAAAACTTACTATGTTGAGTTTACTATAGAAGGAGGAGATCCTGCTACCTATGTGGTGGAAGGAGATGCGGGCACCTTAAATGGAGATTTCTTTACTTCAGACCCTGTGTTAAACGATAGCACTTATGTGTTTTATGTGTTTGATGGGAATGCCTGTGACACAGTTGTAGTTACAGATTTCCATGAATGCGACTGTATAGGAAAAGCAGGAAATATCACCGTGGATGATGATCATTTATGTGAAGATGAAATTCTGGTTGTTAATTATAGTGGCAATATTTCTGCAGCAGATAGTGACGTCAACGAATTCATATTAAAGGATATAAATGGTAATATAGTACAACGTAATACAAATGGTGAATTTTCATTTGACGAAAGTCGGATGAATCTCGGCCAAGGCTATAATGTACGTGCGTATATCGGATTCCCTGATGGAGGTGGTGTAGACTTGCTCGATGAGTGTCTTGATAGCAGTAATGCAGTCTTTGTTACATGGCATGCATATCCTGTCGTCATCATAACGTCAGATGAAGATATGATTACTTGTACCGTTCAGGAGATCATGCTGGATGCTTCAGGAAGTACTCCACAGACAGGCGTGACCTATACCTGGGAAGCCCTGGAAAATGGATCTATAAGGGCCGGGGATGAGAGCAGTCCACGTCCGAGAATTACCTCAGGTGGCCTCTATCGTGTAACTATAACTCATACTTTAAGTGGTTGCACTGGTGAAGGAGAGATTCGGATTGACCAGTCAGATGATGTGCCTGAGATAATAATTGAGCCATACGGAAAATTGACTTGTGCAGTGACGACTATACAAATTGATGCAAGTCGTTCAACACAGAGTGCTACTATTGAGACAAGCTGGGAAGACCCTGCCGGAAATATTATACCGGGTGCTACAGGTTACACACTGGATGTAACTGAACCTGGAGTATATATCTTTACTTTACGAGATACTGAATCTGACTGTGAAATAAGTAAAACAATAGAAGTGAAGGAAGACACTGAAGCTCCGATAGCGAGGGCGAGCGTGTCAGATATGCTAGGTTGCAGTATAGTTGAGGTAACCTTAAGTGGAAGTGGGTCTTCAAGCGGTTCTACGTATAGCTACACCTGGTCAACTACTGATGGAAACCTTATAGGCTCGGTAAATAATATTGATGCAAGGGCAAGTGCTGCCGGCTTCTATACGCTTACAGTGACTAACAATGAAAATGGCTGTACAAGTACGGCAGAAGTAGAAGTAAGAGATAATCCGAATCAGTTGACAAGGGTAAGTGTTACCGTAAGTGGTCTAGAGTGCGAAGGTGGTAGCCTGGGTGTGATTCAGGCACAGGCGCTCGATGGTACTGCTCCATATATATACAGATTGAGCAACGGAGAAAATAATAGTACGGGAAGATTTACAGATCTTGAACCGGGTGAGTATACACTTGAGGTTGAAGATGCAATTGGTTGTCTGTATTCAGAGATAATTGAGCTCGACGATCCGTCGGCATTTGATGCAGTATTTATTGATGACATCCGTATTAATGAAGGAGAATCAGCAGTGATATACTTTGCATCTATCATGGGTAATGTGAGTGAAATTATCTGGGAAGTAGACGGTGATTACACTTGTCTGAGTACCGGCCCGGTCTGTGATAGTATTCTGGTGTCCAATATTGAATCTCAGGTAATCGTAGCTACCTTAATCAGTGATAAAGGATGTGTAATAGAACGCTTTATTCAAGTAATAGTAATGAAAGATAGAAGTGTATATGTACCGACCTCCTTTACTCCTAATAATGACGGTATTAATGATTTCTTTACCATAGGGTTAAGTAAAAAGGTCCAAGAGATTACTGAATTAGAAATATTTAATCGCTGGGGTAACAGAGTTTACTCGATAAGTGATATTCCTGTAACCGGTAAGGAAATTGATACCTGGGATGGTCGCTTTAAAGAAGAACTACAAGTACCCGGAGTATATATGTACAGAATGAATGTGCTGTTTGAAGATGGAGAAGTATTCCAATACAGAGGTGATGTTACTTTATTAAGATAAAGTAATCACACAGAAATAATCCTTAATGGAAAATAGAATAAAAAGCCTCGGAGAGTTCTTCGGGGCTTTTTCATTTGACGAAAGTCAGAATCTAAAAGCTTTTATAACCTTTGTCTGTTATATGTTGAATTTTTTCTTCTACAGCTTCTTTTAATTCTTGCTTGTAGACTTCGATTCGCCCTCTAGTATTTTCATCGGAAGCTCCGATTATCTGGGCTGCTAGAATGCCTGCATTCTTGGCACCGTTTAAAGCGACTGTGGCTACCGGCACACCGGAAGGCATCTGCAATATGGAAAGTACAGAATCCCATCCATCAATCGAATTGCTGGAATGGATGGGCACACCGATTACCGGGAGTGGACTAAGCGAAGCTACCATGCCCGGCAAATGCGCTGCACCACCGGCTCCTGCAATTATAACCCTGATGCCTCTATTGTGAGCTTCCTTGCTGAATTTAAACATCCGATCAGGAGTTCTGTGCGCCGACACTACACTGAGTTCATAGACTATACCCAGTTCATCCAATACTTCAGCTGCCGCTTTCATAACGGGAAGGTCTGAGTCAGAACCCATAATTATACTTACTTGTGCTTTCATTCTGCTACTACTTTTATAAGCGATTTAACCTGTCTGGAAACTTCTGCAGGATCTTCATCCCGATGGATAAAACGCGTAATATGACCCATTTTACGGAATGGTCGTGTTTCGCTCTTACCGTATAAATGAATAAATGTGTATGCTTGTTTTAAAATATCTTCAACCCCTTTGTAAACAGCCCTTCCGGCATGCCCATCCTCTCCCAGGAGGTTCACCATAATTGAAGGTTGTATGATTTCTATCTGCCTTAAAGGCAAATTTAAAATAGCTCTTAAATGATGTTCAAACTGTGAGCAATTGCTTGCCTCAATCGTGTGGTGGCCGGAATTGTGTGTTCTCGGCGCAACTTCATTAATAAGAATGTTCCCATCTGTATCCAGAAAATACTCTATGGCGAGAATCCCGGCAAAGTCATAGGCATCCATAACGCGATGACTTAATTCTTCAAGTGCTTGAGCTGTTTTCTTGTCGATGCTTGCAGGACAATGGAGATAGTCTACAAGATTGGCGTCAGCATCAAAAACCATTTCAACAGTGGGATAAGTTATTGTTTCTCCCTTATTGTTCCTCACGACAATCACTGCAAGTTCCTTGGCAATGTTGACTTTTACCTCTACTACAGAAGGCGAGTCAAATAAATCCTTCAGGTCTTCCTCGGAATTTATCACCTGAACTCCACGTCCATCGTATCCATCTTTGCGTGCTTTCTGCACAAAGGGGAGGCTGAGCTTTCCACTTTTTACAGCAGATAAGATCTCCTCTTTATCTTTAAATAAGGCGTAAGAAGAAGTCGGCAGATTGTGCTCGGAATAAAAATCCTTTTGCAGGCCTTTGTCCTGGATGATAGCAAGCACGCGAGGTGCAGGATAAACTTCAACACCCTGCTTCTCAAGCTCAAACAATGCTTCCAGATTGACCTTTTCAATTTCTATAGTCAGGATATCCACTGACTTCCCAAAGGCCATTACATCGGAATAGCGGGTGAAATCTCCTTCTATATATTTTTCACACAGATTTCTCGCAGGCATTTCCCCCGGTTTATCAAGGACGTGTATGTTCAGATTCCACCGACTGCCGGCCTGACACAACATCTTTCCGAGCTGCCCTCCACCGAGAATACCGATAATTTTATCATGTTTAAACCCCATAATCTTGATTCTATATGCTTTTCCTCCTTCAAATGTAGTAATTTTTCTATTTTGCATCTATGATTTACGATACTATCCTGAAGAATGCACGAATTGTGAACCGCGGACATATCTTTGAAGGCGATTTGGCGATAAAAGACGGCCGTATTGTGAAAATTGCAGATGATATTTCTGCTTCCGCAAATGTTGTTCACGATTTAAATGGTAATTATCTGCTCCCGGGCGTCATAGATGATCAGGTGCATTTCCGCGAGCCGGGTCTGACTCATAAAGCAACGATTTATTCCGAATCAAGAGCTGCTGTAGCCGGTGGGGTTACTAGTTTTATGGAAATGCCCAATACCAATCCGCCTGCTCTTACTCAGGAACTTCTGGAGAGTAAATATGACATTGCAGCTACTACTTCACTTGCCAATTATTCCTTTTTCATGGGAACATCCAATGACAATATTGAAGAGGTACTCAAGACACCAGTCGATAAAGTATGCGGATTGAAGATATTTATGGGCTCTAGCACCGGAAATATGCTGGTGGACGATATGAATACTCTGGAAAATGTATTTTCTCGAGTGGATATGCTGATTGCAACACACTGTGAAGATGAACATACTATCAGAAGAAATCTGGCTGCGGCACAAAGGGAATACGGGAATGATATCCCCATGGAAATGCATCCCATTATACGCGATGTCAAGGCTTGTTTTAAATCGTCATCATTGGCTATTGAACTCGCCAGAAAACATAATGCACGATTGCATATATTGCATATCAGCACAGCTGAAGAACTGGAACTATTTGAAGACGTTCCACTGAGCGAAAAGCGGATTACTGCGGAGGTATGTGTACACCATTTGACATTTGACGCAAGTCAATATAGAGAAATGGGAAGTAAGATTAAATGCAACCCGGCTGTCAAGGATAAAAGGCATCGCATCGCTTTACTTGAAGGCTTGAAATCGGGCAAGCTGGATGTGATTGCCACGGATCATGCTCCACATACGATTGCGGAAAAGGCCGGCAATTATCTTGATGCTCCTTCAGGATTGCCCTTGGTTCAGCATAGTCTTCCGATGATGCTGCAGTTTTATCACGATGGCGAACTGGAATTGCCGTATATAGTGGAGAAAATGTCTCATGCTCCTGCGGATTTATTTGAGATTGATGATAGGGGGTATGTTGAGGAAGGATTTTATGCGGATCTTGTCGAGCTGGATATGAATGAGGAATGGACTGTGAGCAAGGATAACCTTTTCTATAAATGTGGTTGGTCCCCACTGGAAGGAGAACGATTAAAAGGGAGAGTCAAAACGACTTGGGTAAACGGTCATCCGGTGTATCAGCATGGAAAATTTGACGAAAGTCAGCGTGGAATGCGCCTCAGCTTCGAGAAGAGATTGCAATAAGAAATAAATCAGATACTGAGTTTATTTCTCCTTAAACTCAGGCCAAATATCGTAAAGGCTCATTGTTTCCTTCACGATAAACCGATCCCGGCTGTCAAGTCCGATAATTCCACATTCGTTAAAAGGATCGTGCTCAAAGAAAAGGATGATTTCTTCCTCGAGAGCTTCTTGCAAAAAGATCTCCTTTTCAGTAAGCGTCTGCAGCGGCCGTATATCGTAACTCATAACATAAGGCATGCGTATATGGAAAGAGGACGGAAATAAATCTGCACAATACAAGAGGCGGCGACCGCGGACTTTAATGTCCAGCATCATCATTGCCTCCGTGTGGCCATTGGAAAAGCGGATATGTATATCATCCATCCACTTGTAATTCTCCTCCAGCGGAATAAATTTCAGAACTCCTGCTTCCTGCAGAGGTGTGAAGTTCTCTTTCAGAAAAGAAGCTTCTTCACGAGCATTGGGATTGAAAGCCCAGTCATAGTGCACGGAATTAGACCAGTAGATGGCATTCGGGAAAGTAGGCAGAAGTTCTCCATTCTCATTCTTACTGACTGCGCCTCCTACGTGATCAAAGTGCAGGTGCGTTAGAAACACATCTGTAATATCTTCAATGGTATAGCCATATTCTGCCAGCAAGGAATCGATGCCTTTTTCGTCATGAGGATGAAAATGAGAACGGAATTTATCACCTTGTTTGTTTCCTATTCCGGTGTCCACCAGAATTAATCGGTCCTGATGTTCAATGAGAACTGAACGTGTAGTCCAGGTGCATAGATTATTCTCGTCAGGTGGGTTGAGCTTGCTCCACATAGACCGCGGTACAACACCAAACATCGCTCCGCCATCCAGCTTAAAATACCCGTGTTGTATTACTCTGATTTTCATCTTTAGAAGCCTATTTTATGCTTTTTCTTGTTAAGTGTCTTGGACAAGTATACCATTTTTATTGCTGCAATGGCTGCTTCTGTACCTTTGTTTCCATGATCTCCTCCGGAGCGTGCCAACGCCTGCTCCATTGTATGCGTGGTTACTACGCCAAATATGCACGGCTTATTGCTGCTTATACTCAGTTGTATCAATGATTGCGCTACGGCATGATTGATGTATTCGTCGTGTCGCGTCTCACCTTCGATAACACAGCCGAGACAAATAACCGCATCGTAATCGTCTTCACCAAGAAGAAGTCTGGCCCCCATAGGTAATTCATAGGAGCCGGGAACGGAAATGATTTTCAGGTTTTCTTCCTTGAGCCCATGTCGCAATAATGTCTCTCTTGCTCCGGTTTCCAAGGCTCCTGTGATAGTTGGATTCCACTCGGAAGTTACAATCCCCATTTTATATTCACTTGCATCGGGAATGGATGCATAATCGTATTCAGATAACTGCGTCTTTTTTTCCATATCAATTTCTAAGGTAAGCTTTTTGATAAGTATAGACAATGAAAACGGGTTTAATTAACTCCATAGTGCATAAAAACTAAGAACTTTTTATTTCGCTAAACACTTTTTGCTGCTTTCTTATACAACGTCGGCCAATTCTTATACTAGCCGAATATTACATGTAGAAATGAAAAGAGGGCGATATCTATACGATACTGCCCTCTTTTATGTTTTACGTATTCCTTTTTGAAAGAAATACTTATTCTATTTGCGAAAGCTTACTTCAGCATTGTGATATATTTATCTACATCACCTGCAAATGAGCTGTTTGGATAAGTGTCTTTAAGCTTATTGAATGTTTTTAAGCTATTCTCATTCTGACCTAGTTCCATTTCAAGCCTTCCTTTCTTCATTAGATAAAATGGTACCAGGTACTCATTGTCATAAGAAATAGCTTTGTTATAACTACTAAGTGCTCTATCGTAATCTGCGAGTTCAGAATAAGCATCACCTAGTGCACCATGTTTCATAATGGGACTGATAGTGCCTGCCGGAGAAAAATCTTTAAGATAATCTACCGCAGCATCATATTCGCCAAGGTGAAGGTAGGAGATGCCGGCATAATAAAGTGCCAGATTTCCTGCAGCTGTACTGCTGTATTTATCGCTTATCTCTAGAAAACCTCTGTATCCACTACCGGGATTGGTAAGAGCGAGTGCAAATGAATCTCTTTCAAATTGCATCTGAGCTTGGAATAAAGATTCTGATGCTTCTTTTTCCAGAGGCTGCTTATATAGATACATATATATCATGTAAATTCCCACCAGTACAAGAATGCCAGCTACAACACCGGTAATGATCTTGCTGTATTTATCCATAAAGGACTTTTCCACTTCTACGAAATCTACTGAGAGTTTTTCGGGTCTTTTTCTTTCTGCCATACTACAATTTCAAATTTGCGCAAAGGTAAGCTAATCTTTACGTACAAACAAAATTTATTCCGGGCTTTCATTCCCGGAATAAATTATATCATCGATCGATTAATCGCGGATAAAAGGGTAATCTACCTGAGTGTAATTGTGATCATACAACTCTTCAGGTGCGGGGAATTCTGATTTGTCCGCAAACTCCACCGCTTCTTCAATTTCTTCGTCTATAGATTTCTTGATTGCATCAAGCTCCTTCTGAGTAGCTAGTTTATTATCAATCATTCGCTTTTCTATAGTGAGAATTGCGTCACGCTTCATATATTCTTCCACTTCTTCCTTGGTTCTATACAGAGCCGGGTCAGATGTTGAGTGACCACGATAGCGGTATGTATTAATTTCAAGGAAATATGGACCATTGCCGGCACGGATGTGATCCGCAGCCTCAACAATAGCGTTATGTACTTCTTCAGCATCCATTCCGTTTACAGGCTTAGATGGCATATTATAGGCTTGTCCGATCTTATATAGTTCAGGAACGTTGGAAGTTCTTTCTACAGAAGTTCCCATTGCGTAACCGTTATTTTCTACAATATACAGAACTGGTAATTGCCAGGTCATCGCCATGTTAAAGGACTCATGTAAAGCTCCCTGACGAGCCGCACCATCACCAAACATACAGACGGATATATTATCACTTCCTCTGTACTTTTCAGCAAATGCCATTCCTGTACCGATAGGAATCTGAGCACCTACAATTCCGTTTCCTCCGAAGAGATTATGCTCCTTGGAGAAGTAGTGCATACTTCCTCCTTTACCCTGAACACAACCTGTTTTCTTTCCGTATAATTCCGCCATACAGCTATTGGCATCCAATCCTCTTGCCAGAGCAATCCCGTGGATACGATAACCGGAAATCAACTTATCTTCTTTGCGTAATCCTGACATAACTCCTGCAGCTACAGCTTCCTGTCCTATATATACGTGACAAAATCCTCTGATTTTTCCCTGTCCGTAAGACATCAATGCCATCTGTTCAAATCTCCTGATTCTATACATCATTGTAAACCAGTCGATATATTGCTGCTTATCAAAATTCAGTTTCCCTTTCTTAGTATTCTTCTTACTTGCAGTAGTTGCCATATCTTAAAAAACTTTTATTATATCTTTAGGTTGGTAAAGATAAACTTAACTTTACCATTTGCCAAAATAACATTGTCCTGGCTTGCGAATATTATTATTCGTTCATAAATAAAATAATATCTAGGTGCATTTAACAAGCTTACAATTAAAAGATTTTAAAAATTACGAGAATATTCGGCTTGATTTTGATTCCAAAATCGTCTGTTTTACCGGCGCCAATGGCGTGGGTAAGACTAATCTCCTCGATGCAATTCATTATATAAGTATGACGCGCTCATATTTTCATCGGACGGATAGATATTCGGTAAGAGAAGACAGGAATAATTTTGTGATAGATGCTGAAGTAGTACGCAATGGTGAAGAAGAATCAATCCACATGGAATATTCACCGGGCAAAGGGAAGTCCATACGCATTAATGAAAGTCCATTGCCACGGTTTTCCGACCATATCGGCCGCTGGCCAAGTACTTTTATCGCTCCGGATGATAAGCAATTGCTTTATGAAGGTAGTGCGGCCAGAAGGCGATTCATGAATATGTCGCTTTCGCAAATGGATAATCACTACCTCAAGGAATTACAGCGTTACAATAAGATTGTCAGGCATAGGGATAAAACTCTCAAGGATATGGCTGAAAGAAGGTCCTGGGATGATGTGATGATCCGCTCCTTTGATATGCAACTGGAAGAGCCTGCTCGCTATATCTATGAGAAAAGAAAAGCATTTGCTGAAAAGCTGAGTGAAAGATTTACAGAACTATACAGTAGAATATCCGGCAATCGTGAGGAAATGAAGTGCTTATATGAAAGTCAGCTGGAGGGAATAAGTATGACTGAGCTATTACAACAGAACAGAGCTAAGGATAAAATTGTCGAACGCACCACTTCAGGCTTGCATAAAGACGATATTATCGTGACGATGAATGGTAAGCCGGCAGAAGTGTTCGGCTCGCAGGGACAATTAAAATCCTTTGTAATTGCATTAAAGTTGACGCAATTTTTTATATTGAAGGAAACTTGTGGAGTTACACCTTTTGTCCTGCTGGATGACTTGTTTGAGAAGGTAGATGCTATGCGCCTAAAGACCATAGTGGAGCTTATTCATGAAATCAGCGAAGGGCAGATATTTATAACTGATACTGATGTAGATCGCGTGAAGAACCTTTTAAGTGGATTGGATGCGACCGTAGAATTTTATGAAGTCAGGGACAACAAGGTGTACAAACTGGAGAACTAATAAATAGAGGAATGAGAAATAGATATAAACCGGAGAAAAAATTATCGGAAGTCCTGAATCAGTTTCGTGGCGAAAAGCATATTAAACGTGGAATTGATGAAGCATTGCTGATTGAATCCTGGAATAAGAATATGGGGCAATACATCGTGAAATATACCGAGAAGGTCTATTTCTCCAAGGGAACTATTTATATCAGGCTTACCTCTGCTGCGCTGCGTCAAGAACTTACAGCACACTCTGAAAAGATTAAGGAAAAGCTCAACACTGATCTGGGACGTGAACTCATACAAAAAGTTGTTTTACTATAGCACTATATAAAAAATGGACAGGCAACTCACTTGTTACCTGTCCACTTTTCTATTTAATCACTTGCGCCATCTACAGGGCGAGGATTTGCTTGTGTTTCTTAAAGCTTTTCGCTGATTGAAACTTTTCTCTTTCCTTTAACCGTATCAGCTTTCTTAAGTGCTTCATAAGCATTCACTACTGCACCGGTCTTGGACAACTCAGAGAAATGAACCATGTCATCCTTTGTACCTGGTCTTATCACTTCAAAGTCTAATGGAACTGCAGTCGTCATAATGATTTCCTTTACCTGGTCTGCTGTAAGCATAGGGTAGTAGCTTCTGATTAAAGCGGCTACACCAGCAACTACAGGTGATGCCATTGAAGTACCGGAAAACTTAGCATATTCATTATCAGGAATAGTAGAATTTATGTCTACTCCCGGAGCAAATACGTCAACCGCCTTTTTACCATAGTTAGTAAACGGTGCCGGGCTATTCTTTCCACCTTGCCAGTTTAACGCACCGACTTCAAGCCATGAACTAGCTTTTTTTGCCTGGAATAAACCTGCTTTCTCGTATGCATCTCTAGGATAGTTTTCTTCAATATCGTTGTTCTGTGAGGAGTTCCCTGCAGCGTGAACTAGAAGAACATCATTCTTTACCGCATGTCTTACTGCATCATCAACAACCTTTTTGTCCCAGGAATATCCTTTCCCAAAGCTCATGTTAATTACTGAAGCTCCGTTATCTACTGCATATCTTATAGCAGCAGCAATATCCTTATCTCTTTCGTCACCATCAGGAACAGCGCGTACAGTCATAATAAGAACGTTATCTGCAACACCATTAACACCGATATCGTTGTTACGAGTCGCAGCTACAATTCCCGCAACGTGCGTACCGTGAGAGGCATCCGGCCCTCTGTAGCTATTGCTACCGTAGTGAATTTCTCTCTGATTATCATAGTCATCGTTGACGATATGTCTTGGATCAAAATCCGGGTTGTAGTGTGCATTTGCCTGTGAATCGTAGTATTCTACTGCTCTACCCAATGCTTTGTTTATTGCGTCTCGCAGATCATCATAGGATAATTTACCACCATCTGCACCGGAAAGGAAATTGGTAGCGATACCTACGCCAGCTCCTAGTTCAGTATCTTCTCCTACTTCTACTTTAGACAGATCTTCAATGGATAATGAATCGCCTCCCAGCTGCTTCTCAATTTTATTTACTCCATTGATAAAGCCATTTACTCTTTCATTGATGCTTTCCAGATTTCTCATTGCAGACTCACGCTTTTTGGTAACGCGCTTTTTGAGAGTCAGATAATAAGCATATTCGTTTACTTCAGATGGAGACTTAAGACTTGTAGGATTGACATCTTTGTACTTTTCATTGTACTTTCTGTAAAGTCGTGTAATCTCCAGGTTGTCCTGATCTACATCCCCCTTTTCACTTCCAAGAAAGCTCCAGCCGTGAATGTCATCGACGTAACCATTCCTGTCATCATCACGTCCATTGCCGGCGATTTCTTTTTTGTTAACCCACATTACCTCTTTGAGGTCTTCGTGTTCGGTGTCGACACCTGAATCAATAATTGCGACGATAATCGGAGTCGATTTCTTGCCCTGCAATAATTCTTTGTAGGCTTTTTCGGTACTTACTCCACGGATGTTGTCAGTTTCGTAATCCATATTGTACCAATTGTTAGGTGCGGAATCGAAAGGTTGTTGGGCAATCAGTGTGGCTGATACAAAAAGTGCTGCCAACAGAAAAATGTTTTTTAAACGCATCTTAATCTATGTTTTTGTTTTAAAATAATAATAGTCGAAATATAACTATTGCAACATTGTTTTGTTGCTAATGTTGATTTTTGACTGATAAAGGTAAATTTCATAAACTAATTATTCCAGACTTATATAATAATTATATAATTTTATAGACGAATAATCGGTTTATACCCTAAACTCCGATAAAATTGGATGATTAAAATATTAAAAATGAGGACTGTTAATATCCTTATCCTGGTTCTTATATTGTCTTTTCTACCGAATTTGATTTTTTCTCAAAGCTTTACAGCAGGGGGAGGAGTTGGATTTACTTCTTATGTAGGCGAATTAAATGAAGGGCGCGTTGTCTCATATTTTAATAATTGGGAACCACTTATTTCTGCTGAAATGAGCTATAGTCCGCAGAAATATTTTGCTATTAATGGACAATTATTTTATGGTAAACTTTATGGTAGTGATGACCTCGCATCCGATGGAAGTTTTATGAGAGAAAGAAATCTGAATTTCTCCAGCAATATTTATGGAATAGCATTAAAGGGAGATCTACAGTCAACTGATGTGGCAGATAAGCATAATTTTCCCGTTTCTATCTTTGCTACCGGGGGAGTTGAGTTTTTTCATTTCAACCCTACTACATCCTTATGGGGGCAGCGCTATTTTCTACGTGACCTTGGTACCGGAGGACAAGGGATTGAGGGATATGGCGAGAAGTATTCATTGTGGACTTTTTCCATCCAGGGGGGAGGGGGTCTGAAAATCAGAATTACACCGGATATTATTATTAAGATGGAGCTAGTCTATCATAAGACTTTTACGGACTTTCTGGATGATGTCGGAGGCACTGAACTTCCGGATTATGAACTACTTAAACATCATAATGGAGAAGTTTCAGCGATGTTAAGTGATAGATCCTGGGAATATCTGGGAACAAGACCTGGAGAGAAGAAATTTGCCAATGGACGCGGCTCCGCATCTTCCAAAGATGGTTTTGTTGCAGGACTTCTTTCTTTTCAATACATTTTTCCGGACTTTTAAAGCAGACACTCAAGCTTTTCTATATGCTTCCGGTCCGTTTCTTATAAAAATGCATTGCTTGGCTTCTTCACAATCAAGGGTATTTCCGTATAAATTAGTATAATTGTTGTTCACAGTAGATTACTGCTATCGGCGATGAAAGATCCATTATCAATATTACAAGAAGTGTGGGGATATCCGTCCTTCAGAGAAGGGCAGCAGGATATTGTGGAAAGGGTAGTGGCCGGTGATAATTTATTAGCTCTTTTGCCGACCGGAGGTGGGAAATCGATATGCTTTCAAGTTCCTGCATTAGCAAAGGATGGGATAACAATTGTTATTTCACCGCTTATCTCTCTTATGCAGGATCAGGTTCAGAGTCTAAAAAAACGCAAAATAAAGGCTGAAGCAATTTATACAGGGCTCTCTTTTTCAATGATTGATACCATCCTCGATAACTGCATTTACGGTGATATTAAACTCTTGTACGTATCGCCGGAGCGTTTACAATCTGATTTATTTCTTGAACGCTTAAAGCAAATGAATGTGGCGATGATAGCAGTCGATGAAGCACATTGTATCTCTCAGTGGGGATATGACTTTAGGCCATCTTATCTCAATGTTATTTCTATGCGTGAAATTCTGCCGGATGTGCAGATTGTTGCTCTTACTGCGACAGCCCCACCTACCGTAGCAAAAGACATCTGCCAGAACCTGGATATCCCGGAAGACAATATACTGTATAACGATTTTCGCAGGCCCAATCTCCATTATATCGTTAATCCGGCCGTGGATAAGGATAGGAAGTTGTACGCCTTATTAAAAGCGACTCAGGGACCTGCAATTGTATATTGTCGTAGGAGAAACCAGACTGAAACTATTGCGTACGCATTGCAAAAGAGAGGGATTTCTGCTCTAGCATATCATGCAGGTTATGACTCTGGCAAGCGAGCGAAAATTCAGGAGGAATTCATGGAGAGTAAAATCAGGGTTATCGCTGCAACAACGGCATTTGGGATGGGGATTGATAAATCTGATGTCCGTTACGTATATCACATGGAACCACCTATGAGTCCTGAAGAGTATTTCCAGGAAGCAGGAAGAGCAGGCAGAGATGGAGAGGATGCATGGTGCGTCTTACTTTATAATGAAACTGATCCATTGACGATGCAGGAAAGGCTTGAACAGGCATATCCACCTATCGATTATATCGAGCGCTTGTATAGGAGTCTGGCTATTTTTTACAATCTCGCTTATGAGGGTGGACTCGGAGAACAATTTCTCTTCGATATCGATGCCTTTTGTAGTAGATTTGGTCTGGAAAGAATTGAAGTCTACAACGGTCTTAAATTTATTGAGAGATCCGGCTGGATTCTGATGACAGAAGGAATTCATCAGCCTTCGAGATTCAGAATAATAGCAGGGCGTAAAGATTTGTATAACTTGCAGCTGAGGGATAAATCCCTTGACCTGTTTATGCGTTATATGCTGCGCACTTATGAGGGGCTGTTTACAGAGTTTGCGATTATTCACGAACTGAAAATTGCTCGCGAATTACAGATTGAAAAGGATAAACTGATAAAGTACATGCAGAGATTGCATGAACAAGATGTCATTGAGTATCATCCGGCAAGCTCTGATCCTATGATTGCTTTTCTAAGACCCATTGCAAGGCCCGATAGATTTCAGATTGACGAAAAGCTCTATTTCTTCCTTAAAGGAAGAAGTCTCGACAGAGTAGAAGCAATGATAGCATTTGCGGAAGCGGAAAAATGCAGGGAAATTGTAATGCTGAACTACTTTGGACAGGTGTCCGAAGAAAATTGTGGACATTGCGATGTTTGCCTGGGCAGCCATAAGAGAATACCGACAGAAGAGGAAAAAACGCTTATTGTGCAGAGACTTAAAAACTACCTCAGTACAGAGCGATCCTGGTCGATTCCGGACTTGCTGGATATGTTTCCATTGGTTTTCAGAAATCGCGTCCTATACTGCCTGAATAAACTGGAAGATGTCGAATGGTTGAGTATAGATGAAAATCAAAAGGTGTACAGGAATGAAAGATAAAATCGTCTATGCCTTCGTTACCAATGACCTGAACTACGATCAGCGTATGCAGCGTATATGTGACTCACTGCAGTCCGAGAATTATGATGTAACTCTTGTAGGTAGAGTGTTACCACATTCCGAACCACTGAGCCAGCGCACCTTTAAACAGAAGAGACTGCGATGTTTCTTCAAGAAAGGTATTGCTTTTTACCTGGAGATGAATATCAGATTAATCTTTTTTATGCTGGGGAAAAAGGTGGATATAATACACGCTGCCGACCTGGATACCATCGCTGCAGGCACTTTTACTAAATTATTGAAACGAGGAAAATTAATCTTCGATGCGCATGAGTATTTCACGGAAGTTCCGGAGCTCGAGGGCAAAAGGGTGAAAAAATGGATTTGGTCTACATTGGGGAAAGTCTGTATGCCCGCTGTTAATAAAGCAATTACAGTCAGTGAACCATTGCAGGATATCCTCGGAGAGAAGTACGGGAAGGAGTTTGATCTTGTGAGGAATTTTCCCTTGTATGAGGAAGAAGGACAGGATATAGATCTGGAGATTAGACGTGAAAACGTTTTATTGTATCAGGGAGCTGTAAATAAGGGGCGCGGTGTTCTCGAGATGATGCATATAATGAGAGAATTGCCTGACTGGACTTTATGGGTGGCAGGAGAAGGTGATCTCTACAGAGGTTGTCTTGACTTAAGAGAAAAACTGACTTATAAAGAGAGAATAATCTTTTATGGTTACGTGAAGCCTGAGGAGTTGGCGAAGCTCAGTCCCAAGGCCAAAATCGGATTAAACCTTCTGTCCGGTACCAGTAAAAACTATATTTATTCCTCTGCCAATAAATTCTTTGACTATATCCGCGCTTCCCTTCCCGGGCTCAGTATGAATTTTCCCGTTTATCAATCAGTTGTAGCAAAGCATAGGGTGGGAGAGCTGGTATCTGAAATTACAGCGGAAGAAATCATCCCGGCAATCAATAAAATTGCTGAAAATTATTCCGAATATCTGGAGGCTTGTTCCAGAGCTAAACATATATACACCTGGGAGAACGAACTTAAGACCCTGTTGAAAGTATATAATTCTCTGGGTTAAAACTTTTTGTCTACCATTACAACGAGAAAAGCGTATTCCATTGCTGTCTCCTTATGTATTTTATATCGACCGGTTGTGCCCGAGTGTCCCGCGCCCATATTAGTATACAGGAGGATAGGAGCTTTTCCGGTATTAAAATCCCGGATGCGCGCTACCCACTTAGCCGGTTCCCAGTATTGTACCTGGGAGTCATGAAAACCTGTAGTGACGAGCATTGCGGGGTAGGATTGTGCCGTTACATTATCGTATGGTGAATAAGACTTGATATAGTCGTAATATTCCTTGATATTAGGATTACCCCACTCATCGTATTCGCCTGTAGTCAGAGGAATATTAGTGTCGAGCATTGTAGTAACCACATCGACAAATGGAACTGCGGCAATAACAGCTTTAAATAGTTCGGGAGCCATATTTATAACAGCACCGATAAGCAAGCCGCCGGCACTTCCACCGAGTGCCATTAATTTATCGGGATTGGTATATTTTTTCTCGATGAGTGTTTTTGCGCAAGCGATAAAATCGGTAAAAGTATTCTTCTTATCCAGTAATTTACCTGAGTCATACCAGTATCGCCCCATCTCTGAACCACCGCGTATATGCGTCCGGACAAAGATAAACCCACGATCCAGAAGGCTGACTAGTCCGGCAGAAAAACTAGGCTCTATTGAGTTTCCATAACTCCCATAACCATAGAGTAGCAGTGGGTTATCTCCATTGCGCTCCATGCCTTTTCTGAAGGAAATAGACATGGGGATTTTCGTGCCATCTTCTGCAATTGCCCATACGCGCTCTGTGTCGTACAACGTTTTATCGTAGCTCGGATAAATCTTTTCTTTAATTATCTCACGATCTCCCGTTTTCATATTGTATGAATAGAAAATCGGGGGCTGCACCATACTCTGGTAGAAAATTGTCAGATTCTCTACTGCAAACTCGGCATTATGTGTCGTTCCCATCAGATAGACTTCATCATCTGCTTCCAGATAATAATCGAGAGAAGGATTGTTCCTGCCTATAACGCGGACTTTGGAAAGACCTTTTACCCGCTCTGACAGTACAATATAATCTTCAAAGACTTCGACATCTTCTATCAACACCTTTTCACGATGTGGAATCACTTCTTTCCAGGCCTCAAGAGAGGTGTCTTCTAAAGTGCATTCCATGAGACGGAAATTCACAGCATCCTTATTGGTCATTACATAAAACTTATCGCCTCCTGCATGCGAAATATCATATTCTAGCTTATGTTGCCGCTCTTGAAAAACCTTGAATTCCCCACCCACATCATCAGCTTTCAGAATGCGGAACTCCTGGGATAGGCTCGCATAGCTACCGATGATGATGTACTCGCGCGTCTGTGATTTGTATACGTAACAGATAAAAGTATCATCTTTCTCTTCGTAAATTAAACTGTGACTGTCCTCTTCTCCTCTGGTGTATCGCCATATTTTATCCGCACGTAAGGTCTCATCCTTTGTCGCATAATAAAGTGACTTGCTATCTCCTGCCCAAGTGCAATTCCCGGTTGTGTTTTCAATTTTCTCTTCCAGGACCTCACCGGTTTCAAGGTTTTTGAAATAAATCGTGTAAATCCTTCTCGATAAGGTATCCACGCCGTAAGCCATCCACTTGTTATCCGGACTTATCGTAAGGCCGCTCAGATCATAGTACTCATGTCCTTCTGCCAGTTCATTGACATCAAGGATTACTTCCGCTGTTTCGCTTCCTTTTAGCTTACGCAAATGTATAGGGTACTCTTTCCCTTCTTCGTATTTTGCCTGATAAATATAACCGTTGAGTTCGTATGGAATTGTAATCTCATTGGGATTGATACGGGATATTATTTCCTGATAAATTTCTTCCTGTAAGTCCTTTGTATCCTTCAAGACCTCAGCAGTATAGGCGTTTTCCTCTTCCAGATATTCCTTTACATCCGGGTTCTCCCTTTCATTCATCCAGTAGTATGGATCAACACGGCTGTCATCATGAATTGTAAGTACTTTATCTCTCTTCGCCGGATTGGGTACGGAAATTGCTTCTTTTGTCATGGTGTAAATGGCTTTTACAGTTAATTTATCATCGATTTATTCCAATTAAGGGTAAGTCTGAATCAGCTTCAAATGTTTTCATTTGAAGCTTGTTTTATCCTGAGTTTTCCAGCTTAGATGCTTGAGCTTTTTAATGCAAAATAAAAGAATGACGCAATAAAAGTGCATTCATAGGGAAATATTGGGTTTATTTGTGGTGCATTCAATGAGTAAAGAAACATCATATAGTAGTATTTTTAAACTATCTTTTCCGATTATGCTCGGGACCGCAGCGCAAAATATTATTGCGTTGACGGACTCGGTATTTCTCTATTTTAAATCGGAAAACGACTTTGCCGCTATAGGATTCGTCGGGATATTTTATCTGGTAATTGCTGCTATCGGATATGGCTTTTC
>CAYRFF010000055.1:0-10868 GCA_964423575.1 uncultured Saprospiraceae bacterium
TAATGAATATTTTATTTAACTCTGTTGCAGTTCACATTTGAATCCTGCTTATTTATAGATTTATTGCAAGAATCTAAAAAAATGTTTTAACTTGCACATATATTCTGACATCATCGAACAACAAAAACAACATGAGGGCGTAATACAACCTTTGAGTTAGATTACGAGCATAAGGATATTTTACAACATTATCAACTTCACGTCTTCAATGAAGATGTGCCTAAATACCTATGCAATAAATCAATATAATATCTTGATTCCTTATGCCCCTCCAACCAATCAAGGCTTCCCCTTGAATTTATTTAATCAAAACCAATTACACTAATGAATACTACAAAATTATTAAAAACAACCGCAACTCTAAAAGCAAGAATTGTTCTATTTCTTTTCCTTGCTCTAGCAACCACTACACTGCGTGCGCAGCAAAGTAATTTAACGCCTAATGAGGATACACCATTAGTATCCGGGACATTTAACAGCCTTAGTGTCACATCATCAAAAACCCCCATAATCCTTGGCGTGGGCGGAGATGATCATTTTTCACCCAAGGCCAATGTAATTGATAATGATTTAACAAAAAGCGCTTCCTGGACTTACCCACTTTTAGGCGGCTCTGCTTGGATTGAAGTAACGGATAATAATGCCACCGGAAATGAAGAGTTCCCAGCAGGATCAGAGGCTGGTTTTGTTTTTGAGTCAGTTGGTTTAAGCCTTTTAGGCAATTTAACAATCACTATCACAACCTATTTAGACGGCACTGAACAAGAAAGCATTAATAAAAACAACTTAAGGCTATTAAATATTGGAGGAGGTAAGACAAAAACTTCATTTCTTACAACTAAAAGCTACGATAAAGTCAGATTTTCAGTTACTAGTCCAGCTCTAACGGGTGGCTTACTCGGATCAATGAAGGTGTATTATTCTTTCATCACAAAATATGAAAGCATAAACAATCCTGAATGCAATGAGAACACAATGCTAGCCCTGCCTGATTACCCGACAAGAATAAATGAAGATCGGACAGGCGTAAGTGGAATAGCGCTCGGTGGTTTAAGCAATGAAGAGAATGTCATTGATGGAGACGATGAGACCTATGCAGAAATGAGCCTACTTCTTAATTTAGGAACCGGTTCAGTCTCAATCGCAGTAGAAAATATGGATGGTGCCCCCTACACTACCGGCACCTATGTAGGCTTCGATATTTCCTCAAGCGAGATCTTGAATTTAAGTCTTCTAGGAGCAATAACTATAGAAACTTATTTGAATGGCACTCTACAAGACCAATATTCCGATTCTGACTTAATTGCAGATGTTGGTCTCCTAAGTGGAGAAGGGAGATCTACTGTGGGCTTCATTGCCACTAAAGACTTTGATGAAGCACGCATTATAGCTACCAATGAGATAATAGGGCTAGAACTAGGAGTAACGAAAGTATATGGACTCGTAGTAAAAGAATTCTGTGAAGGAGATCCATTACTAGTCAACAGCCCCACATATCTCACGACACCAGAATATCCGGTTCACATCAATAAAGTAAAATCAGGGATTTTAGGAATAGGAGTAGGAGCATCCACTTCCAATTTAAACAATATTTTATCCTCAGATCCGGAGGAATATGCCACTATCGATATTCCCGTAAGTCTAGAGGCCATAACCACATCATCGATCTCCGTTATCAAAGAACTTGATCCATTCCCGGAAAATTCTTATGCCGGCTTTGAAATCTCTACTGGAAGCTTGTTAAACGCCGATGTACTGTCTAACTACACTATTAAACTGTTAAAAGATGGTGTGGAGGTGCAATCTGCGTCAGGTAGCAACATACTAATAGATGCTAATACTTCGCTGCTCACAGGCACCAGCCGTCAAGTACTTGGCATTATTGCTGAAGATGAATATGATGAAATTGTCCTAGAGATAGCGCAGCCGGTTAACGTTGATTTAGGCGAAATAAGAGTTTACAATGCCCAAGTTACTAAGTTTTCACCATATACCTTGTCTTGTTATGAATCAACTCTGCTGCAACATGGAATACATCCAGTCATTGTGAATCATCTCCGGACGGGGGTACTAGGAGTATTGGACGTAGGCTCTAGTGTCAATAATCCGCAGAATGTATTAAATCAGGATAATAATGAGTACGCCGAAATCATAACAGTTGCAGGGGTTCTTAGCAATACAGCATTGTCCGTTTTAAACCCATTCCAGACATATCCGACTGGAACTTTTGCCGGGTTTGTCGTCGAAAACAAGGAGGGATTAATTGATGTAGATCTATTAAAAGCAATTACTATAAATACATATCTGGATGGTACTCTACAAGAGTCTATATCCGGTTCAGCATTGCTCAACCTTACTTTAATAGTAGAGCTAATCGGACCAGGGAGCTATGTACAGAATTTAGGATTCTATACCAATTATCCTTTTGATGAATTACAGATTACTGTTGGTGAAACCGTGACAGTTGACGTAGCTAGCACATTCCGGGTTTATGGTGCATTCGTAGATACCCGTACCTCAATGGGTGACGGCCTGTTATGCATGGTAACGGCTCCGGATTTTGCAGTGGGCTATCTGAATGAAGAAATCAATGGTGATGTAGGCACCAATGACCGTATTCCCTCTGGAGTAACTTACGCACTTAATAGCAGCAGTTCTGAAAACCCGGATAATAGCGTACCGACCGTGAATGAAGATGGCACATATAGTTTTACAGGAACAGAGGAAGGAACCTACGTATTTGAGATTGCTGTTTGCCTCGCACATGAAGAGGATAATTGCTATACAGAGCGCTTAACAATCACGGTAATTGACCCTGACGAAGAAGACAAGCGCATTCCCATTGCGAATGACGATGTGGTTATGACCGAAGGCAATGAAGGGACTCCTTCTCCTATCACAATAGATGTTCTAGCCAATGATAGACCCCATCCACTTGATGGTCCTACTCTATTTACCGATGATCCGGATTTAGCTCCCCAAAATGGAACAATCATGTTAGTTGGGGACAAAATAGTCTATACTCCAGATGCCGGATTTTATGGTGTCGATCAGTTCACCTATGAAGTTACTGTCCCCGGCACCAACAATACAGCCCAAGCCACCGTAACAGTTATCGTACTAGAAGGCGATGTACCTAATACAACTTTTGCAGCGGACTACTTTAATGTAACAACAGTAAACACACCTGTTATCGTAGAGGCGAGTGAAGGAGTGCTGACAAATGCCACAGACAAGGAAGGGCATGCACAAGCTGCAATCCCAAGCACAAAGACAATTGAGGGTAAGGGTTCTTTTGAAATATTTTCAGATGGAAGTTATGAATACTATCCTGCACAAGACTTTATAGGTAGTGTTCAATTCACCTACAAAATTGAAGATACGGGGACTCCTGTAGCTGAAGCTGAGGGAACAATCCATATCTTGGTCTTAGGTCAAAACTCTCCTCTACCGCTGACGCTCACATCACTCGATGTATGGCAAAAGAGTTGCGATGAAGTTGTTCTTAACTGGACTACTATGGAGGAATTCAATGTATCTCATTTTGAAGTCCAGTTTAGTTATGACCAAAAAACCTATCATCTTGCTAAAGAGGTAGCAGCGAATAATAGGATAAGCACCAATTTGTATAAGGAATCAGTCTTTTTACCCCGCAAGAATAGAAATATCTATCTCAGATTAAAAATGATTGATAAGGATGGTGCTTTTGAGTATAGCAATATAAAACGACTGAAATTACATTGCACCGATAGCAAGATATTGGCTTATCCAAATCCCGCACAGGATAACTTTATACTTACCGGTTTAAATGGTTCTGAATCGATAAGATTATATGACAACTTAGGCAGACTGGTACTAGAAGAAAAGACCGGTGAGAACCAGAGGATGATGATTGAGATTGACAACCTGCATCCAGGATTATATCAGATAATTATACTTGATCAATTTAACTCAATGAAAGAGACGATTAAATTCATTAAAGAGAATTAGTAAAGATGTTGTTAGGGACGTTCAATGAATAAAGATTCAGAGAACGTACATAGTTTGATGATGAAGAGACGCTATATAGCGTCTCTTTTTTTCTTGAACGGAAATTACTGGTTGTCATCATTCTGAAGGGCCGACACTTCGCACTAGGCAACAGGCCTACGACCCTCTGCACGTGGTGCACCTACGGTGCTACCGAGGTTTCACGCCTACGGCGCTCACCAATTATAATAGGCCATCAAAACGAAGGTATGATGTGAAGGCCCAGAGGGCCGATACCCTGTGCAACCTAAAAATCCACAATCAATCGCAGATTAAACCGTCGCGAAGTTAAATAATTGGGTATGCGGTAGTGTTGCATGAAGATAGTTTTTATCCAAGTATTGGATGCTTCGTTGTTGATATCCATCAAGTTATATACCTCTACCCCAAGCCAGAATTTTTTAGTAAAACGCAGTGGGTGTAATGGCTTAGCATGGCGCATAGCTTCTGTCCATAACAAGAAGGAGAATCCCACATCCATACGATTATAGAGTCTATACCGATATGGGTTTCTATATATCTGATTATTCCCATCCAATCCATAGGGCATACCGGTCGCCATTGAGAACTGAACATGTGCACGGATATTTTCATTTCCGGGAATATAATCCTGAAAAAACATGGAGAAATTAAACAGATGATCCGTAGGACGTGGAACAGATTTCACCTCGATAGGCTCTTCCACTCCTATTTTCCTTTTCAAGTGCTGCACTCCCAATAAACTTTCTCTGGCACGCAAGAAGGATACATTGAGCCAGCTCTCCGCTCCCTTAACAAATTCTCCATTCAATCGCAGGTCAAGCCCCATGACATTCCCCACGGCATCATTCTCACCACTATAGGTAATGCGGACATTATCAATCTCATACGAAACGAGATTCCACAAACTTTTATAGTAAGCTTCTGCAACAAACTTAAATTTATCGGCAAAGCGCTCTCCCATATAAAAATCATAAGTCCAGCCGAGTACATAATGAGCAGATCGTTGCGCCTTTAAGGCAGTATTCATACTGCCGTCAGGTCGTAGCATTTCGCGGTAAAATGGTGGCTGGGAATACACCCCGGCACTGAAGCGAAAGGACATATCACTGTATCTTCCCGTAGGATTAAGACTTAATTGCGCTCTAGGACTGAGAAGAAATTCACCGTTCATATTCCTGTAATTCCCGCGCAGTCCTGCAATAAGATGCAGTTCCCCCATTTGCGTAAGCTGAGACCAATTATCCTGTATATATGCCGAAAATTCCGTTACAGTAGGAGAATAGACACTCTTATGTACGGAGTTAAGAAGTAAGCTTTCCGGATCTCTCGGCAGTGAATATAATGCTGAATCTATACGCTCCCACTCATTTATCCTGCTGACAAATGACTGATATTCAGCCTCTAGTCCCCATTGTAGATAATGAGATCCGCCGTCAGTAAGATTTTCTAATTCAAGCCCCCCCTTATGTCCTACTTGGACCGTCGCAAAATTCAACAAATTCCGTGCATATCGATGTTGCACACCTGCGCCGAGTACTGCCACCTCCTCCTCCGAGTTCTTCTCTAGATCAATCTCTATCTGGCTTAATCTATAGGAGCCCAGAATATCGAAGGCTACACTTTCATAACTATCCTGATATGAGGTATAAAATTTCAGGAAATAATTCTGCGTATTTTCTGGCAGATAAGTAAATGAAAGCCCGGCAAGTCTAGTGGTAAAATCATCCTTTTCTTCTCCTTGAAATTGCGTAGTCAAGCGTAGTGTCTCATTTATCATTCCAAAGGAAGTAGCTTGACTCATAGGCCTGAAGTTATATAAACTCTTGTTGTAATTTAACAATAAATCCACATCCCAGTGCCGAGATAAATCATACCTAAAATAAGTCTGTATATCCATGAAATGAGGCACATACTCACCTTCGACATCTAAAGTGTTCAGTAAGTAAGAGGTTGTTTTATATCTTGCTCCGGCTAGGTATTGAAAAGTCTTTCCTCTCTTATCTTTAGCGCTCCCTTCCACGTGCACCGCACCACCGAGCAAACTCGCATCTACAGAGGCGCGTAGGGAGTCTGGCCGCTTATACTGGATGTCGAGTACAGAAGACATCTTATCACCATATCGTGCCTCAAATCCTCCCGAAGAAAAACTCAGTGTATTGATGAGGTCCGGATTTAACAGGGATAATCCTTCTTGCTGTCCCTGTTGCACAAGTTGTGGTCTATACACCTTGTATCCATTCAGATACACTAAATTTTCATCATAATTCCCTCCACGCACATTATATTGAGAACTCAGTTCCCCACCGGTTCCTGATGCAGTCCCCAGGGCAATCATCGGAAGAGCACTCTCAATGCTACCACTTACCGCCGGTAGATATTCCATAGACTCCCCCCGCTCGATAATCATCCCTTCATCCGCAGCAGCTCGTTTCTGCTTGACAAGCACCTCAAGATCTGCACCTAAAGAAGGTAGTTGTATATTGGTTATCTCCTTTCCTCCTTGCGGTATCGGTTTTATACGGATGACTATATTCTGGTAGCCAAGCCTCGACACCTCAAGCTGTAATGGTGATTCCGCAGGCACTTCGATCTTATATCTCCCTAGCTCATCTGTCTCTACGACTTGTTCGCTTAAAGTTTCATAAATAAGAGCCATGGCAACGCCCTTCCCGGTTGTGGCATCACTTACTCTCCCTTCGACAAAAGCATTATTCTCTACTTGTGCGTGAACCATATTAAATCCACACAGTACGGAAAGTGCTATGAAGAGGATATTTCTTATGTTAAACGAAATAGGTTCTCTTCTTCTCAATTGCCTTAAATTCTTGTATGGTTTTCTGAGGGTCGTCCGTATTAAAAATGCTACTCCCCGATACGAGGACATGCGCACCGGCTTCTAGGATTTTCTCCGCATTATGCAAGCCTACACCTCCATCTACTTCGATAAGGCAAGGCAGATTCCGACGTGTAATCTCGTCCCGTAGGGCCGCTATCTTATGCAACGTTCTATAAATGAACTTCTGCCCTCCAAATCCCGGATTTACAGACATTATCGTCACGAGATCAAGATCCTCCAGTATATCATACACACTTTCTATCGGAGTATGTGGATTTACAGCGACACCGGCCTTCACCCCGAGCGACTTAATCTGTTGTATAACCCTGTGTAAATGTGTACAAGCTTCGATATGTACTGTAATGATATCCGCTCCCGCTTCCGCAAATGCCTCTACGTAATTCCCCGGTTGCTCAATCATAAGATGGGTGTCTAGTGTTTTATCTGTCAACTTTCTGACAGCCTGAACGATCGGCATCCCAAAGGTGATATTGGGGACAAATCTCCCATCCATCACATCCAGATGTAACCAATCCGCCATTGACTCATCCAGCATCTTGACATCTTCCGCTAGACGGGAAAAGTCGCAAGACAAGATGGACGGTGCTATTAAATGATCCATATTTTATCTTTATTCAGTAGATAGTAATTCCTATATCTATTTCAACGATGCAAAGATAGAAATAGCATAAGACTATCCTCTTATTTTTGTGATTATACATAATTCACACTCTCCTCCTTCAAGAGTTCCTTTCCCATCAGCGCAAGATAAACTTGGGTAGTTGTGAACACATCTTTCTCACAATATATACGTATGCGCTCAATATCATTCTCCTCGTAATATACCCTTCCTACGTCACTTCCATCGATATCATCCTTGGGCGTGGGGATGCCCATGACTGCTGCTAGCAGATCCAGCGAAGTATAATGTTTATAATCTCCAAATTTCCATAGCGTCATCGTATCTACAATATGCTCAAGCTCCCAGGGCTTTTTCCCATGGATGTTTAATGAATCCGGAAGCTTTACTCGCTGCGCCAGCATCCGACGACAGATATACGGAATATCAAATTCCTTAATGTTATGCCCGCAGAACCCCGTTTTATCCGTATCAGCATAGTTTTTATCTACTAATCCGGCAAACTTTATCAATATTTCCCGCTCTTCTCCGATAAAGGATGTAATCCGCATTTTCTGGGCATTGTCATGCAAATATCCAACGGAGATACATACAATTTTACCAAACTCTGAGAGAATGGCCGCACTATTCTTATAGTTCTCCGCTGCTTCCTCATCCCCATAATTCTCCCTATCCTCTGCCTGCCAAGCAGATTTCTTCTTCCATAAGCCCTTCCATCGTTCATCCATGATGTGGTAATCCGGTGAGGCACTCACAGTCTCAATATCTAGAAATAATAAGTCTCTACGCATAGTTTATTATATTTTCATTCAATACTTGAAAGTAAATATAGTAATTTTACACTTTAATCCCGTGAAAATTTGCTCGGATTGCCTTCATTTGCGTAAGCGGTAACAAAACCCCCTTTATTTATAGAAGAGATACAGTTAAAATGTAGAACGGAATAATACTTTTAGATAGTCCAGAATGCAGATTGGTACAATTATAAGGTGGAAGATTTGGGCAAATAGGAAATTCTGTTCTATATTTATGAAACCATAGGAAAAAGCATCTTATAAAATAAATTATATGCACGCAAAGAAAAGTAATCAACTAGGAGTAGTTGCAGTTATCATCATGATTGTCCTGCTTCTCCTCAATGCGTATCTGTTGTACAATAATTACAACCAGAAAAAAACCATCCAGGATCAAGAAGAACAGGTTAAGGCTACTAATCAGCTTAAACTGGATCTTGAAAAGGAATATTACAACGCGCTTTCCAATCTCGAAGAGCTCAGAGGGAGTAATGATGACCTGAACGAAATGATTGAGGAACAGAAGGGTTTACTGAAAGATCAGAAAACGCAAATAAGCAGACTTATCTCAGAAAATAATGATCTGCATTACGTGAGAAACAAGATTGAAGAAATGCGCCTTGAAGCAGATAGTTATCTCACTGAAATCAGGACATTGAATCAACAGGTAGAAGAACTTTCTGAGAGTAATGTCCGACTCAAGGCTGAAAAAGAAGAATTAGCTGAAATCATAAGTTCTGAGAGAGAGAGAAGTGACTCGCTTGTAGGAATTACTGAAATCACCAAAATCGAAAAGGCTAAAGTTGAGCAAGAGAACGTAGAGCTGAGTAAAACCGTTGCCAAAGCATCTACAATCGATGTTATTGATATCGATGTCAAGTCATACAATATGGAGGATGATGGAAAGCTCAAGAGACGAAGACGTGCAAAAAATATTAATTTAATAGAAATCTGCTTTGAAACAACAGCCAATGAAATTGCTGAAATAGGCAATGAGCAGTTCCTAGTAAGAGTTATCGATCCTCAAGGTAAGACTATGGTCGAAGAACAAAAGGGCTCCGGAACCTTTACTAATAAGGGCAGCAACGCCACAGTCGAATTTACGCTTCAGACGCAAGTCAGATATAACAAAACTCCTTCTGTCGTATGTACTCAATGGCATCCCGATATTGAATTTGCCGACGGGGTTTATGAGGTTGAAGTGTATAATAAAGGGCACCTGGCCGGAAAGTCGACGTTTAAGCTTAGGTAAATAGTTACCAGAAACGAGTAATCAGGAACTAGGGTAGCTTAAAAAAGCCTCAGGAAGTATAAATAAGAAAAAGCTTTCTCAATACTTTATTTTACAACTCAACACTCATTCAGAATTTAATTCTAATTTGACCATCATAACGGTTATTTCTTTCATTTTATAGTGTACGGATGTTGTCTAGGTGACTGTTTTTTATATGTTTGTGAAAATTATTTTTCAAACATTTAATTTAAAAAACTATGCAAAACACGTTCAGACTTTTGGATCATCCATTTTACCAGGCATGGACAAAGGGCGAAGTAAGCCCGGAACAACTTGCCAACTATCACAAATCATATTCGGAGTTTATTGAATTGATGCCACATTTCTGGCAAAAGGTAATAGACGGCCTTGAAGCAGATTCTGCTGAAGCTCGTGAAGTTGTAGAAGATGAGAAGTCGCATATCGGCCTGTGGGCAAAGTGGGCTCATCGCCTACCGGAAACAAATGGCTATTCCCGCATGAGTGATCTCATCGATACTCTTCAGGAAATGACACCAAGTGAATTACTGGGTGCAGTTCAGGCATTTGAAATGCAGCAGCCGGAAGTTGCCGAAACAAAGAAAGCAGGACTCATCGAGCATTATGGTTATAACGATTCAGATACCACTTACTTTGACGAGCACATGGAGGAAGAAGAGCATATTGCCTATGGTAATCGTCTAAGGGAAGAATATGCAGTAGCAAATGAGTACGAGCATGGTTACACAACCGGCGCGAAGCTCTTTTACGATGCTCTGGACCTTTTCTTGAATTAAGAGCGAGGGACAGCAGCAGCTAAAAATCAATATTTATAATTGGAAGAAGGAATTTCCAGAGGGCTGGGGGTTCCTTTTTTGCACCATGATATTGGCTCGGCAATCCGTAGCCCCCGCACAATGCTATGCACCGGCTTACCGATCCTTCCTTTCTACACTGCAAAAAGGGATTGCTAAGCACGATAGAGATTCCTCCTGAGGCGAACGAGCGTTGCACAGAGTGTTATATTGAGGCCCCTCGAAATGCAAGTACGGAGTATGAGTCGAAGTATGGTAAGCCCGAATAATAAAAACAAGGGTTTATTACAGCGCACGAACCCAGCAACAAAAGATTCCTCGTTGCACTCGGAATGATCGCGTTTCTCATTGACCAATGGTGATTTCCCACCTAGTTGCGCCTTCCTCACTTGTCGCATTTCAACTGTAAAGAAACCGTTATATGTGTAGGGACGCACGGCATTTCGACAGCTAAAGTATTGTTCCTATGTGTAGGGACGCACGGCATTTCGACAGCTAAAGTATTGTTCCTATGTGTAGG